>NZ_JBHMIQ010000001.1:0-377622 GCF_048060315.1 Micromonospora sp. LOL_013 | reverse complement strand
ACAAGCAGCGCCACGCGGTCGAGTGCGGGATCAACCGGCTCAAGCGCAACCGTGCCGTCGCTACCCGCTACGACAAACTCGCCGTCCGGTACGAGGCGACCGTGCAGGTCGCGGCGATCAACGAGTGGCTGTGACCGACTTTGATACACGCCCTAGGGGCGGACCACCGGCACCCGTCGTCGCAGGCCCAAGCCGGCCAACAACGCCCCCCGCATCACACACACGATGGTCAGCGCCAGGAACAGCCCGTACGACACGTGTGACAGAACGAGCAAGCCGTAGACCATCGCGGTCGTCACTCCGAACAGGACCTGGTTGACGGGCCGGTGCGGTGTCGTGCCCGGATCGGTGATCATGTAGTTGGTGAACAGAATGAACGCCAGGCCGGACATCGGCATCAAGGCCGCCGGCAACGCGTGATCGGCGAGGAGCCATCGCGCCACGGCCTGCCCGGCGAACCCGGCGAGCCAACCGACGATCAGCGGCATCCGACCGGTCAACTTTGCGTTGATCACCGTGCCCGCCATTAGCACAGCCGCCGGCACCAGCCAGTCGAGCGCCCCTCCGATGTCCGCGGTGAACTGGTACGGCGGCGCGATACTCACCCAGGAGAACAGCAGCAGGGTCAGTGTGATGCCGGCGTTCGACGGGTTCAGCACGTGCCGGTGCCGTCCGTCGATTCGAATCCGGATCAGGTAGCGGCTGGACACCGCCGCGGTGATCGCGAACAGGTACGGCCATGGCGACGAGTTCGCGTACAGCAACATCGCGCAGGCGAGCGCGCTGATGTGGGTGGGCAGCAGATGGTCGACCAGACGACGCCAGCCTCCCGCGAATCCCGGACGCCGACGCTGCGCCCACGAGGTCGACCACTCGAACGCGAGGTCCAACAGGTACGCGTAGCCGACCACGACGAGCGGAACGATCGGTGCCTGTTCGAATCCCAGGAACCAGTGCCCCGCCACGGTGAGGACCGTGATGGAGACCGCGAACCGGCGCAGCGCCGGAGTGCGTCGGTCGGCGACGGTCGACGTCACGGCCGGAGTCGGTGCGGGCTCGACTCCGACAGGTGGATAGGTCGGCATGGCGCTTCTCCTCGGAGGTCGATCAGATGTCTCGCGGACAGGGGGGGTGTCCCGCCGGTGGCTGTGGTCAGCCCGCCGGCGGGACACCCGCGGCAATCCGGTCAGATGGTCACGGACTGCCCGTTGAATCGAGTCAGGGTCAGCGAATAGTTCTCCTCGAACCACCCCCGCTGACTACGCAACATGTCGATGGCGACCTGTTCGCCGAGTTCGAGCGAGGCGGCGTAGTCGCTGCGGTAGTGCACACCGGCAATGTTGCGACCGATCGCGATATTCGCCGCGAGCTTGTCGAGCTCCCCGCCGACGGTCATCCGTGCGGCATCCGAGCCCAGGTAGGGAATCAGGGTGGTGCCGTCCGGGCTCACCTCGACCGGATTCGGAATCACCGCGGTCTCGTCGAACCACGCCTTCAGCAGCGTCGCGCCGGCACCGGCCACCGCCGCGTGTCCGGCACCGTACGACGGATGGGTGGGCGAACCCTCCGGATATGCCTGCGGTAGCAGGTAGCTTCCGTTGCGAGCGAAGCTGCGCCGGGCCGCCTCCGATTCGAGCACCTCATGGTGGAGGAAGTCGTATCGGCGACGCCCGGAGAGGTGCTTGTGTACCAACCCGGCAGACGCTTCGGGACGCAGCCGCCGGTGGACCCACCACTTCTGGAACCATACGGTCCGCAACGCGCGGGCGGTCGATCCGGTCACCAGGTCGTACAGATGCGGCCAACCGAAGGTCCCGAACCCGAGCTGGTTGATCGACCACTGGTACGGCAGGTTGGCGTCCAGCGGCATGTCCAGGTCCTGCAGGATCAGCGCCGCGTGAAGGTATGGCTGAAATGGGCTCTGGGTGGCGTCGAAGTGCACGTAGTGGGCCAGGTCGCGGGGGGTTGCGAGATACCGCGTGCGGTTGCGATCCCGGTCCTGCGGCCCGAGGCCTCGGCTGAATCCGCGTTGGATCTTCAACCAGGTGTTCCAGGTTGTCATGTAGTCCTGGCCGGGACGCACCGTGTCCTGACGCTGCTGCGTACGGAACGTGCCGAACTGCAGATCACGCAGCAGGAACTGAGACAGGTACGGCCCGGCCAGGTCGCCCGGGGTGTCGCCACGGAAGACGGTGGCCGCGGTGACCGATCCGTCCGAGCGGGGAGCCCGGTAGTCGCTGAGCGCGCCGAGCTCAGCCGCAGCCTCAGCCACCGTCGGGTCCGAGCCGAACTCGGCGAAAGGCACGTCGCGACAAAGCGCCATCCAGTACAGTTCCACCATTTCCGCAGAATGCTCGGCACCGTCCAACCGGGGTGCCGGTCGGAGCCTGAACCGATCGCTGGGCGTGCCGGAGGCGTGCCGGGCCAGCCCGGCGAGGGGGTTTGTCAGCCGTACGCCATCCACGGTGCCCATCGGGACGCGCTCGAAGCTCTCCGGCGACCGACTGGCTAGCGCCCGCAGCAGTTGGCGGTACGCGTTCGGGTCGACCTCGCCATCGTCGTCGTGCGGCAGGCCCTTATGGAAGCACGCCACATAGTTCGGGTAGGTGTTCTCCTCACCGTTGTTGTTGTGTTCGACCGTCGGGGCCTGCTGCCCGACGACGTTCTGGTCCATGGTGAATGTCCTCCTGGACGGACAGCCGGCGATGGCCGGGGAGCTGGGCTCAGTCAGTCGGTCCGGGCAACGGAGCTCCGGTGGCCAGGTCGACGCGGACGCCGTTGGCGTTCACCCGGAACCGGGACCCCGCCTCGGACATGTGCCAGTGCAGCCACTTCCAGCCATCGGCGGTACGCACCGCCACCGCGGTCGCGTTGAGTGGCTGGTGCTCGAAGGTCCCGTCGGCGCGGGCGATCACGACGTCTCCACCCTCCAGGGTGAAACCCATGTTCGCGGTGGCCACCACCCGGGTGGCGCTGATCGACTTGTTCTGGGTCTCGCCCGCACTGGGGAAGAGCGTGGTCAGGTACTCACGCATCACGCCCGGGTCGGTGATCTCCAACGGAGAGCCGTCGGTGGCACCCAGTTCGTAGGTGGTGAAGTCGTCGGCGAGGCTGGCCAGGATCGTCTCGATGTCCCCTTCGGCGAACGCCTTCTGCAGGTCGGCGAGGAGCTTGCGCACCTCGATCTCGGCCTGCGGGTCCGGCTGGAAGATCGAACCGGCGCCACCTGCCGCGTTACCGAAGACACCCCCGAGGAATCCCCCGAGCTGCCGTCCGAAATCCTGGATCTCTGTCATGTGCGGGTTGTCCTTTCTTGGTGTGCACGGTCGTCTACCGGCACAGCGTTCACTGCGTCCACCGGTCGCGGGTCGTTGTTTCGGATCCGCATCACCCGGCTGCCTCTATTTTCATTGCCAGGGACCGGGCCGTTCTTCTCTACTCTTGCGATTGCGGCCCACCTCAGTCGTGCGTCGTCCGGCCGTAGCGTCTCGCGTATTCGGCGTTGAGCTGATCACGCAGTGCGCGATTCTGTACGCGCAGATCCGCGATGACCGCCTGGGCGCTTTCCCGGTACCCGGCCAGCTCGTCGCGGTGTTCCTGCCGTAGTCGCGCGGTCTCAACACGATGCTCCTCGACGAGCCGGCGGCGTTCCTCTCGCGCCTCGTCCAACGTCACCCGCCACCTCGCCAGCAGCTCGTTGCGCTCGGCCAGCACCGCACCCCGGGCCCGTTCATCGGCCTGGGCTGCGGCCTGCTCGGCGGCGGCGGTGTCGTTGCGGACAAGTCGGGCGAGCCGCGCGACCTCACGTCGATGCGCCAGATGAGCCATCTGGCGCCCGCCCAGGTAGCTGAGCAACGCGGTGATGACAGCTGCGGCCGAGGCGACCAGGCTCGTCACGTCCATGGCCAGCCACATCGACCGGGCTGCGACCAGGGCCGCCGTTCGACCCGATCAGCCAATGAAGTTCGTTGCATTTGATGTCCTCCTCAGGCGGCGAACCTGAGATCATTTCTATGCAACGAAAAAGCGTGCGCCCTCTCTACGGTTGCGTACGATAGCGGAGGTGGACGGGAATCGAACCCGCCTGACCGGGATACCCGGTCACATCGGTTTTGAAGACCGCGGAGCGTCACCAGGCGCCCGTACACCTCCCCGGGACGGATCCCGTGACTGGTGAGATTGGTGTGGGGTCAGCGGATCTTTACCAAGGTGCCTCCCGATGGCACCAGTTCGCCGATCACCGGTGCGCCCGGGACCTCACCGGCGACAAGCAGACCACCGGAAGTCTGCGCGTCGGCCAGCAGCAACGCGGTCTCCTCGTCCACCCCGGCGAAATCGACCCACGGACGTACCCATTCCAGGTTGCGTCGGGTGCCGCCGGACACATAGCCGTCCCGCACCGCCTGCCGGGCGCCCGCCAGGTAGGGCACCGCTGACGCGTCGATGACGGCGCCCACTCTGCTCGCCCGAGCCAGCTTGACCAGATGGCCGAGCAGTCCGAAACCGGTGACGTCGGTGGCGCACCGCACGCCCGCCCGGACCGCTGATTCGGCTGCGTCCCGGTTGAGCCGCACCATCTCGGCGATCGCGTGTGGAAAGCGCTCACCGGTCGCCTTGTGCCGGGCGTTGAGCACCCCGACGCCGAGCGGTTTGGTCAGACTCAGTGGCAGGCCGGCCGAGCCCTGATCGTTACGCAGCAGCCGGCCGGGGTCAGCCAGTCCGGTCACCGCCATGCCGTAGCGGGGCTCCGGGTCGTCGATGCTGTGCCCGCCGGCCACAGCGCATCCGGCCTGAGCCGCGACATCGGCACCGCCCTGGAGTACCGCCCGGGCCAACTCCATCGGCAGCCGCTCGCGAGGCCAGCCGAGCAGGTTGATCGCGAGAACCGGCCGCCCACCCATCGCGTATACATCGGACAACGCGTTCGCCGCCGCGATCCGCCCCCAGTCGTAGGCGTCGTCGACAACCGGACCGAAGAAGTCGGCCGTGCTGATCAACGCGGTACCTCCGGGGCCCTCGATCACGGCGGCGTCGTCGCCGGTGTCCAGACCGACGAGCAACCGGCCGGCGGGTACGAGCGGCTGCCCGGAGGGCGTCAATGTGAGGTCTGCGACCAGCCGTTCCAGCTCGCCGGCCGGGATCTTGCAGGCGCAGCCGCCACCACGTGAATACTGGGTGAGCCGGATCGGCCCGATCGGCGGGTCGGCTTGCGGGGTGGACCCGGGCATCATTCGACTCCTGTCTTCGCTCTCGGACTCAGCCGTCGGGCGCCCCCGTCCGCGCATCGGACCGTCCAACCGCGATGATCCAGATGTTCCAGTAGCGGCACGGCCACTCTACGCGTGGTACCCAGGGCGACGCGGGCCTGCGCGACCGTGAATGGCTGCGCGAGTCGGGCAAGGACCTCGACGGCGGCCCGTTCCGCCTCGACCGGCAGCACCACGGCGGGCCCCAGCACCAGCACCTGACCGGTACGGCGGGCCGCCGCCAGCACCGATGGGTCGAATCCGAGCCGCCGAAGCCCGTCGGCGTCGGGAGCTTCGAAGCCGGATCCTTTGCTCAGTGCGGCACGCAGCCGGTCCAGCGCGGTCGCCACCCGTGGGGACATCCGCCGCTGCTGGTCTGCTGGGACGACCAGATCTCCGGCGAGGGCCAACCCGGGTGCCAGCAGCAGTCCGAGCAGCCGGGAATCGGGCAGCCCGAGCACTGATCTGGCCTGGCCGGCCGGCATACCGGGCACCGGCATCGAGCCATCCCGGTCGGCCGGGTGGTGGACGCGCCCGGTAGGAACCGGTTGTTCGGCGGGTCCGTCCCGGCCGGCACCGCTTACCAGCTGTACCAGCCTGGCGTGCAGGCGGTCCCGGTGCGCCCGATCGAGCAGCCAGCCACCGACGCTCAGGGCGTCGGTCGGCGGCGCTGCCCCCGTCATGGCCCGTGACTGCGCCACGGTGATCAGTTTCCGCAGCCGTAGCGGCCAGGTGTCGCGGGGCACCGTCGTCACGTCCCGCAGCGCCGAGGCGCGAGCGGCGGCGGCACCCCGCCTACCCAACGGCGGTGGATCGACGTCGACGACGGTCAGCTGTCCGACGATCCGTTCACCGGCCGCCCCCGGGTCGACCAGGACCGCCTGGTCACCAACCAGCAACGGCATTCGCTGATCGAGGTCGAGTCGGACGGCCAGCGACTCGCCGTCAGAGTCGAGCACCCGGACCCGGGCGATCGTGACAGCGCTACCCAGGTGCAGCCGCAGCGACGCCGGCAGGTGTCGCCGGCGCGGCCGACCACCGAGCGGGCGGTCCACCTGCTCAGGCGCCGGGCCGTCCACGCCGCCGGGCCGGTCGAGCCACCCGTCCACACAGGTGGACATCCAACAGTGCCCTGGACTTACCAGCGCCCAGCCTCGGGTGGCGACGCCGGCCGGCAGCCCGCGCAGCGCCAGACCCACGCGGCTGACGCCGTGTGCCGCCTGCACCGCGCTGCCGCACCGTTGTACCTCCCGGATCACCACCGGTCGACGGTCAGGCCCCAGCTTCATCCGGTCCCCGACCCGCACCGTCCCGGCCGGCAAGGTGCCAGTCACCACAGTGCCGGTGCCCGCCGCCGTGAACGTCCGATCCAGCCACAGCCGGACCGGAGCTGCCCGGTCCGGCTGCGGCACCTGCCGCAGCACCTTGGTCAGCACCTCCCGCAGGGCGGCCAAGCCGGCACCGGTGCGAGCGCTCACCGCCACCGCCGGCCAGTTCGGCAGGCCTGCGGCGGCCAACCGCCGACCCGCGTCGGCCTGCGCCCACTGCGGTGTCGCGCGATCGCACTTGGTCGTGACCAAAACGCCGTACCGCACGTTCAACGCGGCAAGCACCGCCAGGTGCTCGGACGACTGTGGCTGCCAGCCCTCGTCGGCGGCCACCACAAACATGACGACCGGACTGGTACCCACCCCGGCCAAGGTGTTCGCGAGGAATCGCCGGTGTCCCGGCACGTCGACGAAGCTGACCTCCCGACCGTCGTCGAGGTGGGTCCAGACGTGCCCCAGGTCCACGGTCCGACCCGTATCGCGCTCGACCGGTCGGCGGTCGGTCGACATTGTGGTCAGTGCCCGGAGCAGGCTGGACTTGCCGTGGTTGACGTGACCGGCAGTGGCGACGACGTGGCTCATCGCCGCTCGACCGCCATGGGTGTGGGCCGGCCTGGTTCGTCCGGCGACTGGCCAGCGGGTGACGTGGCCGCCCGCAGTACCGCCGCCGTCACGACTTCGTCCAGCTCCGCTGGCACAGAACGCATGTCGAGCAGCAGTCGGCCGTCGCGTACCCGGCCGACGACCGCGATCGGCTGTCGCCGCAGCGGCCGGGACAGGTGCTGTGGCACGCTGATCGCGCAGCTCGGCAGCCGTACCCCCGGCGCTCCACCACCCCCGATGGCGGCTGTCGTGTCCGTCACGGCCGCCGGCACATCGGCTGCGGTGAGTCGGCCGACGATCGTCTCGGCCCGGGCCCGCAGCTCGTCGACAGTCGTGCGCAGTGCCTGCTGGGTCGGGGTGGGTGGACAGCGGACGGTGGCCTCCAAGGCGGCGAGGGTCAGCTTGTCGACCCGTACCGCCCGGGCCATCGGATGGCGCCGCAGCTCGGCGATCACCTCGCGATGGCCCAGCAACAGGCCGGCCTGCGGGCCACCGAGCAGCTTGTCGCCGCTCGCCGTCACCAGGGCCGCGCCGGCGCGCAGCGCGGTGTCCGCATCCGGCTCGTCCGGCAGCACCTGCTCCGGCCCCAGCAACCCGGAGCCGATGTCGACCACCACCGGTGCGCCGAGCCCGGCCAACGCGCCCACATCGACCTGGGAGGTGAAGCCGTCGATCCGGTAGTTGGACGGATGAACCTTGAGGATGAATCCGGTCCCCGACCACACCGCGGCCGCGTAGTCGGCCAGCGAGGTGCGGTTGGTGGTGCCGACCTCGACAAGCCGGGCACCGGCGGCGGCGACCAGATCGGTCAGCCGGAAGCCCGCACCGATCTCCACCATCTCGCCACGGCTGATGACGACCTCGCGACCGCTGGCCAGGGCTGCCGAGGCCAGGATCAGTGCGGCCGCGTTGTTGTTCACGACGTGTACCGCACCGGCAGCCGGTACGGCCGCGGCCAACGCCTCCAGCGCGGCCCTACCGCGTCGGTCCCGCCGGCCGCTCTCGAGGTCGTACTCGATGTCGATGCAGCCCGCGGCCCGTTCAAGCGCCCGGCGGGCCGGCGCGGACAACACAGCACGGCCGAGATTGGTGTGCAACAGCACCCCGGTCGCGTTGATCACCGAACGGACGCCTTCGGCGCGCCGATCGACGAGATCGGCGGTGTGTCGGACGACCTGGTCCGGGGAGATCGCGCCGCGCCGCGCCTCCTGTTGCGCGTCGCGCAGCGCCTGGCGTACCGCCGGGCGGCCGTGCCGACGGACGGCCGCAGCCAGCCTCGGGTCGGTGAGGGCCCGATCGGTACGGATGATCTGGCGGCGGGCCGCCGCCGGGTCAGCGTCGGCGCTGGCGGCGGCCTCGTCGGCGTCGGCGAACGGTTCGATGGTGGTCGTCGCGATGCCGGTCGTCTTGATCATGTTCATCGTCCCTTGTCGTCGTCTATCGACCGGACCGTGCCGTCGTCATCGAGGAGCAGGGTGTGAATGCCCGGTGACAACCGGATCTCTGCGGCCCGGCGAACACCGCCGGACGTACGCCACTTCAGGGCGAAGGCCGTGTCAGCTCCGCTGCCCGTGCCGAAGAACAACTCCGGTGCGGACGATCCCGCGTGCCCGTTGCTCGGCTGCAACTCGGCATACAACTGCGCGCCACCGGGTGTGACGGCTCGCACCTGAGCTCCGATCGCCGGTGTCGCCCCGGTGCGCGGACCGGGCCGCAGCAGGCGAATGGTGGTGTGCGGCCATGCCGTACGGCTCCGGTTGAGCAGCACGACGGAGTCCTGCCACTGGTTGGCGATCACCGCGTCCGGCCGGCCGTCACCATCGATGTCGCCGATCGCGATGCCTCTGCTCACCCACGGTGAGCCCAGCCCGAGCCGTGGCGCGAGGTCGACGTAGCGGGGCGGCGAAAGGTCGGCGGCGTAGGTCCACAGCGGGTTGTGCTGATGGCCGGACAGGTCGTCGCCGGGCTGGAAGTTAGGCCATGCCCAGGGGTGGGCGAGCACCTGGTCGTTGGCCATCGCAAGTTCCTGTAACTCGGGCCAGCGCCACCGGTCGCCCTGCAGGTAGCCAGTCGCCTGCAGGATTTCGTCCGCACCGTCCGCATCGAAATCAACGGCCTTGATGTCCCAGGCCCAACCGCTGCGAGAAAGCCCGAGTTGCTCGCTTCGATCACGGTACGGGACCCGCCCCTGTAGCAGATCCTCGCCGGATCCCTCCGGCACGAACGCGAAGTTGCTCTCCTGCAGCCCCCAGGCAGTGGTGATGTTGCTGACCAGAACGGTCGGCAGCGGTTGCCCGCCGCGATAGGTGAACGCCACGCCCATGCCTTTGAACGAGTCGTGGCCGAGCACCTTCGACTTCGGCGTGGTGGCATCCCTGCGCCCCTCGACCCGTTCGAACACCGGACGTCCCGGAGTAGACCGATTGACCAGCAGATCGTCGGGGCCGAAGTCGTTGGCCACGTAGATCTCAGGTAGCAGGTCCCCGGTAAGGTCCTGCAGCCCGAACGCGAGCGTCCAGGATCGTGCCGACCGGTCCGGCAACGCCGTGCTGGCGTCGACAAACACAGGCGGGCGGCCAGGTCCGCCGGGGCGGGACAGCAGCAACCGGTTGATTCCGGCGTTGCCGGCCCGGGCCATCCCGGCCTGCATCTGGATCCGCTGGTCGTCGTCGGCTCGCCTGTCCAGGATCCGCGCACCGTCTGGAAAGTAGTTGCCGACCAGGACGTCCAGGTTGCCGTCGCCGTCGATGTCGGCGATCACGGTCGCGGTGGTGTTCCAGTGCTGGGCCGGCTCGACGAGGTCCCTGCCCTGGTAGCCCTCTCCCGCCCGGACAAACAGCACTGGGGAACGCCCCCAGTAGTAGACAAGGAAGTCCGTCATTCCGTCCCCGGTGAGGTCGGTCGGGACGCAGCCCATCGGCGCGACCGCCAGGTCGGGTTTTCCGGGGGGAGTGAGCCGCACGGCGGCGAAACGATCTCCGGTGCCGCGCACCGGGGCGACCCGTACCGAATTGTCGCGCGGATCGACCAGGCAGGTGTCGTCGGCACGGCCGTTGCCGTCGGCGTCGGTCAGCCCGACGGCGGCGCCGACGGCGGATATCCAGGACCGCAGATGTGCCAGCTCCGGAGCGACCGTCCGGTCACCGTGGGCCATCGGGGGCGCCGAATTCAGCGGGGTCACCACGAAGTCGAAGGGGGCGGCGAGCGCCGCGAGTTCCGCGGCGGAGGCGACCGGACGGGCGCTCAGCCCGCCGAGTACGGCGAGCAGGGTTGCAGCCATCGCCGGTGCTGTCAGACGGCGTGGATTCATGCCACGGTCCGTTCGCCGTCACCCGGGCCCGCCGGACGCCGGCTGAGCGGCCGGCCGGCGGCGTCACGTGGGTCGTGCAGCGGGGTCACCAACTGGCGGGTAATCACCCCGAGGACGGCCGCGATCGCCGCGTTGACCGCCGTGATCTGAGTGCACGACCAGCTCACGAGGCCGAACGCGCCGAGGAGGTTGAACACGGCCAGCAGTCCGGCCTGAATGATCACTGGCTCCCGTTTGAAGACCATCGTTACTTACCCTCCGTAGGTCGTTCGGGCGCGGCGCCGCGACGCGGACACGGTGCCGCGGTGGTCGTTGTGCCGGGCCACGCCACGCCAGTAGGTGAGCTGGCGGCTTCGATACGCGGCCAGATAGAACTCGCTGGAGTCCCGCCAGTGCCGCAGCTCATCAGCCGATACGAGGGCGGAGATCTCGTCCTCACGCCGCACCAGAGCTGTGCCGATCCGCTCGAAGCACTCGACCGCCATCGCCGTGCAGTCGGTCAGTTCGACGTCGTCGAACCCGGCTGACCGCAGCATCCGCACCGTGGCGGTGGGTCCCGGCAGCGGCCGCATGCCGTCCAGATCCCAGGCCCGTCCCCGGGTCTCGTCGGACATGCTGCTACCGGCGACGGTATCGGCCATCGCGAACACCCCACGCGGGTACGACGCCCGATGGGCGGTCCGCATCACCGCCTGCGGATCGGCGAGCAGACTCAGCGAGTCGATCGCCAGCACGAGGTCGTAGGCACCGTCCGGCTGCCATCGCTCGACGTCGCCCAGCACGTACCGCAGGTCCGGGTTTCCGGTCGCGAGCCGGCGGGCGTGATCGAGTTGTTTCTCGTTGATCTCCACGCCGGTGACCGCACAACCGCGACGCACATTCAGGTAGCGACTGACCGCTCCCGTTCCAGAGCAGCATTCGAGAACCCGATGGCGGGCGCCGAGTCGGAGCGGTTCGGTGATCTGGTCGAGCAACGCCGCCCCACCGACGTTGGTGAACTCCCAGCCGGCATGCACCGGCTGGTAGACGGCCAACTGCCAGATCGGCGCGGTAACACTGTCATAGATGTGGTTCTTGTCCGCGCCGTCCGACGGCGCCGTCGCGGCGGGCGGGCCGGGTCGCAGTAGTTGCGGCTCCACAGGCACTCCTCAGATTGGTTGGCGGTTCGTCCGGAGCTCACCCGACCGGATGAGCGATTCACATCCGTCATCTGCGTCGCGTGTCGACCGGGCTTCGGACCGGCCCCAGCGGTGCCCGCTCACTGATCGGCGTACCTCCCGCAGCCCGCGCGACCAGCGGACGCGCCAAGTCCGCGACCGGTGAATCCGCCGCCCAGACGTTTTCGGCGAGCCAGTACTCCACCGTGCGATGGGTGCGGGCGAACAGCACCATCCGGCCGTCGGCCGACGGCACCGGATAGCGGACACCTTGACCCGCCTCCGCGACGACCCGCCCCGTACCGTCGGGACACTGCTCGTACAGTTCCTCGCTGGTGCCGGCCACCAGCGTCGACAACAGGACGCCGTCGCGGGTGAGCCGTGGATTGTTCCGTTCCACGTAGTCCGGCCCCGCCAGCGTCTCGATTTCGCCGGTCGCCAGATCTTTGCGGTAAAAGCCCCAGGTCCAGTCGCCGCCGCGGGTCGACATGAAGACCACCGCGGCGCCGTCCGGCGTGTATGCCGCAGACTCGTCCCACCATGAGTCGTCGGTAACCGCACTGACCCCGCCGGTACGCAGGTCGAGTTCGTAGATGTTCGCGGCGAACGGTTCGGTTTCACTCTTGAACAGCAGCCGGTCGCCATCGGGTGACCAGCTCAGCGGACCATGCAGGCGGCGTAGCCCGACCACCCCCGATGTCCAGTCGTGGACCTCACCGGTCGCCACGTCCACCGTGCTGATCTGCCAGCGGTGCGCCAATCCGCGGCGCGAGCAGAACGCGATCCGCTCGCCGGCGGGCGACCAGGCGGGAAAGGACGCCTCTCCCACCGGCAGAGCCGTCACCACATGGTCGGACAGATCCAAAATCTTGATGTTGGATCGTCCGGTACGTTCGCTGGCGTAGACGATCCGGCGCGCCGCTGGGTCGAACGACGCGTACCGCGGCCGTTCGTCCGCCCCGACGAGCTCCTGCACCTCGCCCGTGGCACGGTTCCACATGCCGATCGCGCGACCCTCGTCGATGAGCCGGTGGAAGAACAGGCTCTGGCCATCGGCGGTCCACGTCGGCCACCGGTCGTCCGCTCCGGTGGTGACCAGGGGACGGCCGGATCCGTCGCCGAGGCGCTGCACCCAAATGACCGAGCGGCCCTCGTTGCTGCGGGAGAACGCGACGACCTGCCGGGTGGGACAGACGGTGGGCTTGTAGTCCCAAGCTGTCCCGTCGGTCACCGGGATCTCTTCGGCGCCTGCTGAGTCCTGCAGGAAGATCGCTCCGGCCCCCGTGTCGTAGGAATGGCACACCAGCCAACGGCCGTCCGGCGCCCAGGAACCAGCACCTGCCCTACCCGGTGGCCGGTCCACGACACGCGGAGCACCGCCACCGGCGGGCACGATGTAGAAATACCGGCGCCCCCAGGGGCCACCGACGTACAAGACGCGCTGGCCGTCCGGCGCGAAGGAAGGATACTCTTCCTCATGATCGCCGAACGTCAGTTGCTCAATGCGACCGGTGGCGACTTCGTACCACCAAATCTGTTTGTGTCCGCCCCTGGTAGAAGTGAAGACAATGCGCCGACCGTCGGGGGACCACTGCCCCTCGATGTCATCACCTGCTCCTCGGGTGGCCTGATGCCACCGGCCGCTATGTAGGTCGAATATCCAGAGGTTGACGGTTCCGGCCCGCTTCGATGAGGCCACGAAGAAGGCACCATCGGGCGAGATGGCACCGTCTCCGGAACCAGCCGGATCTGACGCTACCCGACGGAGCCGGAAGCCCTCGCCGCGTGGTTCGATAGCGGCCTGCCAGTCTGGTTGATGAGCACCCGAGGGTGGCGGCACGGCTGATCTCCTTGCCTCTCGGTTGATGGGCACGAGCATGACTGACGCTCGATCAATTTCTAGCCCTTTGGCCCAGGGACAACCTTCTTCTAACTTGCGCTAAGGCAGCGCTCATCGATTAGCAAGATTTCGGAGGAGATCACTGCCTGCCGCTGTTGCGATAAACCAGTAAGCGATAGATCAAAGCACCGGTGGAGGCCTTGCTCATGCCACCCACGAGTCCACCTGATCAGACAGGGCTACACCCGCTCCTCGCGCCAGCCGACTCCGCACAGCGATTCACCACGGGGACGCTGAACACCGCGCAACTCGCAAGGCTGATCGAGGCCGCGCGCTGGACCCAGTCGAGTGGGAACCGGCAACCGTGGCGGTTCATGCTGGGCTGTCGTGGCGACACGACGTTCTCGCTGCTGCGCACCGCGTTGAACCCGGCCCACCAGAGCCACACGCGAGGGGCCGCCGCGTTGTTGCTAGCGCTGGCGCAGACCGCTGATCAGCAGGGCGTGCCGATGCTGGGCGCCGAATACGAGCTGGGAATGGCGGTGAGCCGGATCTGCGTACAAGCGCGGGCGCAGGACTGGCAGTGCCGCCAACTCGGGGACTTCGACCACCAGCGGCTGCGCCAGGAGTTGGGCGTGCCGGCTGGCTTCGAGCCGATCGTCGTCCTGGTGGTCGGTGGCAACGGGCCGGCCGGACCGGACGACCAGGCTGAGTACGGGACCAGACTGGCCCCGGAGGCACTCGCCTTCGCCCGCCGGTGGGGACGACCGGCGTGGACGTCGCTATGACGCGGTGGTCGATCTGGCGGCGGGAGCCGGTGCTGATTCAGTCGGCGGTGCTGGCGCTGCTCAACCTTCTCGCGACGTTTGACGTCGTGCCACTCACGGTGACGCAGATCGGTGCGGCGAACGCCGCAGTAGCAGCGCTGCTCGGGCTGGTCACGCGGCAGGTGGTGACACCGGTGACACCGCCGACGGCCGGATCCGATGACGAATTCGGCCGTCGACGGGCACCTGGTCTCGGCTGACTACGCGTTGACTGTTTCCACCGGGGCCAGCACCGAGGCCACCCCGATCGGATGTTCGCCGACCTCCACGGTCGCCACTGACTCGCCTCGCTCCAAGTCGACCACGGAGATCGAGTTGCCGCTCTGGCTGGTCACGAACGCCTGACGGCCGTCCGGCGACAGCGCCAACCCGTACGGACGGATGCCGACCTCGATCGTTGTGGTGACCGCGCCCCTGGCAACGTCGACGACGCTGACCGCGTCGGAACTGTAGGTCACCACGTAGGCGTTTTGGCCGTCCGGACTGAAGGCAACCTTCAGCGGCCAGTCACCTACGTCGATGTTTGCGACGCGTTTGTTGGTAGCGGTGTCGACTACCGTCACCTGGTCGTCGGCGATGCTCGTGACGTAGACCAGGCGACCGTCCGGGCTGACCGCCACCCCACCAGGACGTGCGCCGACGCGGGTACGGGCGACGACGGATGCCCGCGCCACGTCCACGGTGGCGACTTCGAAGGATATATTCGTCGGCACGTAGGCATACCGACCGTCCGGGGTGAAGGCGACGTCGACTGGGCGCTCCCCCACCTGGATGGTGGCGGTCACCGCGTTCGTGACCGAGTCGATCAGCGAGACCGTGTCGGAGAACTCGTTGGCGACCAGTATCCGGGTGCCGTCGGGCGACACCGCGATCCCATTGGGCTGGCGGCCGACGGCGATCGTGGTCAGCAACCGACGGCTGGGAAGGTCGATCACCGACACATTGTCGGAACCGAGGTTCGCGACGTACGCCCGTCGGCCATCCGGGGTCAGCGCCACCCCGCCTGGGCGGTCACCGCCGATGTCAATGGTCTTCAGCAGAGTCGAGGACCGGGCGTCGATTAGTGAAACGGTGGCCGAGTTCTCGTTGGTGACCAGCGCGACCGGCGCGAGGTCGGCACCCGCTGCGGTCTGGGTGCCGTTGAGCATCACGGTGATGCTGCCGGAGAGTGAGTTGCTGACCGCCAGGTCGACGAGGTTGTCCCCGTCGAAGTCCGCGGCAATGATCGCTGCGGGTGCCTCGCCTGCGGAGAAGGACTGGGCAGTGCTGAAGACTCCGTCACTGCGGCTGTTCGACAGCACGATGACGTCGGCCGCCTCAGGAGCGACGGCGGCGAGGTCGGTGGCGCGGTCGCCGTTGAAGTCGGCGGCGACGACGTCGCCCGGGCCACGCGCCGCGACGAACTCCTGCTTCCGTTCGAAAGACCCCTTGCCGTCACCGGCGAGCAGGGTCACCGTCTCACCGCCGTAGTTGCCCGTGGCCAGATCGAGGTTGCCGTCACCGGTGAAGTCACCGACGGCGACGCCGGACGGGGTGTCGCCAGCCGGCATCGCCTTGGCCGCGCCGAAGGTGCCCTCGCCCGTGCCGGTAAGCAGCGAGATGGTCTTGTCGCCGATGTCCGAGGTAAGGATGTCGAGCACCCCGTCACCGGTGACGTCGATGACGGTGAGTCGGTTCGGGTCCTTGCCCACCGGATACTTGGCCGGCTCGGCGAACCCACCGGTGCCGTCGCCGAGCAGGATCGACACGGCGTTGTCCTGATAGTTGGCCACGGCCAGGTCGACGGAACCGTCCCGGTCGAGATCGGCGGCGCTCACCCGGATCGCGCCGCCGCCGGCTGGCAGTGACTTGGCCCCAGCGAATGCGCCCTTCCCATCGCCGAAGTACAGAGTCAGGTCGTTGGAGTTGAAGTTGGAGGTCACCATGTCGAGGCGGCCGTCGCCGTCGAGGTCGGCCAACGCCACGCCGTTGGGGTTGTCGCCGGTCCGGTAGGTCACCGGCGACGCGAATCTGCCCTTGCCCTCGCCGAGCAGCACAGCGGCGGTGTTCGAGTTGAAGTTGACGACGACGAGGTCCTGCTTGCCGTCGTCGTTGAGGTCGGCGGCCTCCAGGCCGGCCGGAGCGTCACCGACCGAAATCTCCGCCATCGCCGACATGGTGACTCTGTCTGCGTTGGCCCCCGCCGACTCCTGCGGCTCGTCGGGTGTCGTCTCCGTCACTCCGAGACACCCGGTAAGCAGGCAGAGGGCAAGTAGGGCACTGCCCCCTGCCGTCCACCGCGGCGGCTGGCGCCGAGCATCTCGGGTGGGCTCCTGACTCTGGTCAGTCATCGCATCTCCCCTTGGTCTCAGTTCAGCTGGTACCCGGCCGGGCCCGGCCGATTCGGTCAGGAAACGGTCGTCACGACCGGGACGGCGCGTACACCGAACACGCCACGGCCGTAGAACCGCAGCGGGATACTGGGGTTGAGGTGTAGATCAGCGAACCGTTCGACGAGCGCGGACAGCGCGACGCGGGCTTCGATGCGGGCCAGTGGCGCGCCCAGACAGAAGTGTCCGCCGAAGCCGAAGGCGATGTGGTCGTTAGGAGTACGGTCGATGTCGAACCGGTCCGGGTCGGCAAAGACCCTCGGGTCCCGGTTCGCCGACACCAACCATGGCATCACGTACGAGTCGGCCGGTATCTGCACTCCGGCGAGCTCGGTATCGGTGGTGGTGACCCGGACGACCTGCGCGAAAGGCGACCGGTGCCGCAACACCTCCTCGACGGTCGAGGGGATCAGCGCCGAATCGTCGCGCAGCCGCTGCCACGTCGAGGGTTGCTCGGCAAGACTCAGCACTGCGTTGCCGAGCAGCAGCGTCGAGGTGATGTGACCGGCGGAAAGCAGTAGCGTGCAGAAGTTGACGGCCTCCTGATCGGTCAACCGTCGCGCGTCCACTTCGGCGGTGACCAGCGCGGTGATCAGATCATCGGCAGGCTTCCGCCGACGTTGCTGGCAGTGCTCCAGCAGGTACCCGGACAGGTCCCCCATGGCTGCGGTGAAGCGTTCCATCAGCGCCGGATCGTTCGGATCATCGGTGTGGATGCTCAACAGCCGGTCGGCGCAGGCCGCGAAGAACGCCCGGTCACCGACGGGCAGCCCGAGCAGTTCCGCGATCACGGTGACCGGCATGGGGTGGGCCAGCCGCTCTGCGAGGTCGAACTCACCGTCGAGATCTGAAATCATCTCACGGGTCACTGCGGCGATCCGTGGCTCGAGCTCGGCAACCGTACGCGGGGTGAACGCGGCGCTGACCAGCCGCCGTAGTGACCGGTGCTCCGGCGGGTCAAGCATCGTGAGGTTACCTTGAGCGAGTTCGGCGGCTGCCGGATTCACCCGGCTCTGATCCGAGGAGTACGTCTCATGGTCGGCGCTCAGCCGCCGCACGTCCGCGTACCGGAAGACATGCCAGACTCCGTATCCGTCCTGCCAGACGGGCTTGTCCTCGAGCATCCGTCGCAACCATGGCAGCAGGACGGCCTCCCCCTGCTCGGGTGACGGCGCCATCAGATCCTGGCTGGGGGTATGGGTCATGGCGTACTCCAAGGGGTGCCGGCGATCAGGGGTCCGGGAGGCGTCGCCACGCCCGCCAACGATCTAGCGGGCGTGGCGACAGTGGAAGCGTCAGTGACGCCGATGAGTCGGCCAACCTCTGTTGGGCGGCAGCCGGACGGCGGTCAGCCGTCCTGTGGACGATCGGGCTCGCGAAGTGCCAGCACGGCGCCGGCAGGATCGCGGATCACCACGAATCGCGCTTCCGGCGCGGTGCCCTTGGGCCCGGCGACGACTTCGCCGCCCAACTCAACCACACGTTTGATGCTGGCATCGAGGTCGTCGACGCAGACATAGGACAACCACTGCGGTGGCAGGTCCGCGTTGCCCCCACGCGCGTGACACACTCCGGCGACGGGCGTCCCTGCCGGGCTCATCATGAAGTAGTCACTGTAACCACCCATGTCTAGCGGCATCGGGCTCCAGCCGATCACCTCGGCGTAGAAGTCCCGTACCCGGTCAGCGTCCTGCACCGTCAGGTCGAAGCCGACAACGGTGCCGAACGGTGGCTTGGTTGGGTCTGACACTGCGCTCCTCTCGATTGCACTGGTCAAACACGCCGAAGACGGGCGTGCATCTGGCTAAGACCTAGGCCGGCTCCCACAGCTCGAAGCGATTGCCCTCCGGGTCGAGCGCCCACGCGAAGCGGCCGATCGGCTCCGTGTGCACGTCGCCCACGATCGTCGTGCCGCTCGCCCGGAGCTGATCGAGCATCCTGTCAAGATCTTCGACCCTGAAGTTCACCATCGACGCCTGGTCACGGGCGCCGAAGTAGTCGGTGTCCTCAGGAAACGGAGCCCAGACCGTCGGCCCCGCAGCCTGAGTCCACACCTGGTCGCCACCGGGGCACGGATCGATTCCAAGGTTGTCCGAGTACCAACGGGCGAGAGCCTGTGGATCCCGGGACCGGAAGAAGTAGCCGCCGATCCCGGTCACGCGAGGGGACATGTCGACGCTCCTGGCTGATGTTGGACGGGCGATGACCGGAATCGCGTACTAACAATTCCTTGAAAGATCTTGACGCCGCATTGAGCGACCGAGCTGGATACTCACGGAGTGTACGACGGGCTTACCGCGCTGTCATGCAGCCACGGGCCGGAGATGCCGGTCGATGCACAATAGCCAAGAAGGCCCGTTGAAGTAGGGCGGACTACACAGGACCGCTCATTCGGCCCACGTGGAGGGGGCGACATGATCCTCGAAATACTCATGTTTCCGGCGAGGGTCCGCCTGACACAGGGGCAGGCGCCGACGTCGAACGCCCGGCGCCTACCCCCGCCGTCGCTGGTCAACCCTGGTTGATGATCACCGATACACTGTCGGACAGCGAATTCGCGGTCGCAATGTCCGGCAGACCGTCACCGTTGAAATCGGCGACGAGCAACGCCGGTGGGCCGTCCTCCACCGTCACCGAGGCAGGTGCGGCGAATCCGCCCCGGCCGTCCCCAGCGAGCACCGTGATGTCGTCGGAGTCGAAGTTGACCGTCACCAGGTCGAGCTGACCGTCACCGTTGACGTCCACCGCGACGATGTCCGACGGCGCGTCACCGGCCTGGTACAGGGCAGGTACGGCGAACCTGCCGCCGCCCTGCCCGAACAGCACCGCGACAGTGTCGGCGTCGTAGTTCGCCGTGGCGATGTCGAGTATCCCGTCGCCGTTGAGGTCGCGCACCACGATCCCGGCTGCGGTGTCGTCGGCGGCGTACGCCACCGGCGCCGAGTAGCTACGCCGACCGTCACCGCGCATCACGGTGACATCGTCGGAGTTGTAGTTCGCGCTCGCCAGGTCCAGCAGTCCGTCTCCGTCCAGGTCGGCCACGGCGATCCGCAGCGGTCCGTCACCAGCCGGTACCGACACCGGAGCCTCGAAGGTCGCGTCGCCCGTTCCGTACAGGACGGTGACGTCATCGCCGTTGAGGTTGGGGGTGACGAGATCCAGCGCACCGTCCCGGTCGAGATCGATCGCGACGATCCGGGCGGGACCGTCGCCGGCCGGATGATGCACCGGATCGGCGAACCGGCCGCCGCCCAGTCCTCGGTAGACGCTGACGTCGTCCGACCCGAGGTTTGCTGTGGCCAGATCGAGGTGGCCGTCCCCGTCGAGATCCCGAGCGAGTATCCCGTTCGGCGTGCGACCCGCAGCCATCGTCACCGGTGGCTCATAGCCGCCGCGGCCGTCGCCGATCAGGTAGACCAGATCGTGGCTGTTGTAGTTCGGTGTGGCGAGGTCGAGGACACCGTCGCCGTCGATGTCGGCCGCGACGATGTCGGCAGACGCGTCCCCGGCGGGGAAGGACCGTGCTTCCGCGAGCGTCACCGGGCTGGTCGGCGGCGGGATCGGCATTGGTCGTTGGGGCTGCGTCGGCGCAGGATTCAGCGGCGGCACCGACTCCGGCGGTGGCGACTGGTCCGTCGTGCATCCGGCGGCCAGCAGTACGGCGGCCACCGCGAATCCGGCCAGCATGCGGCTCGGGCCGCCAGGGCCGTGGCCCGTGGCCCGCCCGGCGGTTCTCATCATCGTCATTGACGCTTCCTCTTCGGCTGGATGGGCCGGCCAGCCTGTGCGTGTCCGACCGGCGGCGACGCGACGTGCGCTGCTAGTTCCTGGATACGGCCGGGCGGTTCTGGGGACCTCTCCCCGATTGCGATCGGCGTCAGCGACGGCGAACCAGGCAGGGCGATCCGGGCGGTCCACCCGATGGCCGGTACGGCCGGCGCGGATCAGCAAACGTTGAGAAGTTCGGCCGCCGTGTCCGATTCCACGATGGCGCTACCGGCTGCCCGGCACCCGCCCGCAGCCACCGCCAACCGGTACCTCAGGAGGTACACCATGACCAGCACCAGAACACTCGGCGCCGAAACGCGAGGGTTTCTGATCGGCCTGCTCGGCCAGTCGGACACCGATCCGGAGCGCGAGGCGCGCAACGAGGCGACTCTGCGTGAGCTGTACGCGCGGTTCAACCGCGACGACATCACCGCGATGGCCGAACTCCTGACCGAGGACTTCGCAGCGCATGACGTTGCGGCCGGAGAGGTCACCACCGGTCCGGAGCCATACCTAGCCCGGCAGCGAACCAACCGCCGGGCGATGCCGGACGCCCGGACGGAGATCACCGCGCTCATCGTGCGCGGCGACACCGCAGTCGCCGAAGTGATCAACCGGGGTACGCAGACCGGCCCGTTCGAGCTGCCCAACGGCGACGCGCTGCCACCGAGCGGACGGCCGGTGGAGGGTCTGAGCTGCGAGATCTACCAGTTCCGGGGCGGCCGGATCGCGAGCGGTCGGATCTACTACGACTTCCTCACCGTCGCACGGCAAATCGGTCTGCCGCTGTGACCCTGGCAGGCGGTGCGGTAATGACCCGTGGCTGCCAGCGGCGGTGATCATTGATCATGTAGACGTGCCGGGCGCGCGGGTCCGGTAACGGACCCGTGCCGACGCGACCGATCCGTCGTCCGCGATCATCGTCGCCTACCCACCGCATGCCATCGGGAGGCGCACCGCCTGCGGTCACCGCGACCGGCCGGCCGGAATGGCCACGGACTCTCAAACCGCTCGACGAACTACCGGCGACCATGAAATCACAAGAAAAAGCCATTGACGACTGAAGTCAGTCAACGTGCATAAACACGGGTGGAGCCGAGGGGACTCGAACCCCTGACCCCCACACTGCCAGTGAACTAGACGGCCCGTTGAGGCCTGTCGGGCGGTGCCGAATTGTGCCGGACGTGCAGGTCAGCGACAAGGTCAGAGTCCGGATCGCGCCGGCCTGCACTGAGGCTCACCAGACCGTCCGTGAGACGGTCGTGAGATACCACGGCCATCCGAACCGGGAGGGGCGCTGGAGATCAACAACCAGCACCCCTTCCCCTTTCGTGATCCAGATCACAGCGCTGGCACCCGCGATGCCCGAGCACGACATCGGCCCAGAAGTCTCCATCCAGCCAGAGACCTTGGATCCACCCCGACTTCCTCTCGCTCGCAGAGAAGCTCGGCAGTCTCGTGCTGCACCTCAAGCTCTTCGAGCCGGAACACGACAACGCACCGCGAACCCGCCGGAGCATCCACTCAGGCACCGCAGCACCGTCGCTCGCGTCTCCGTCGCGTTCACCGCGAACGGCATTGTTCACCTCTGGGAACAGGAAGCGCCCTGGTACCGCGAGTGGTAGGACGGAGAGAACAGCGCATGCTCGCGGTACCCGGGGCCCCACGCGGCAATCTCGACGACGGCCCAGTGCGACTCAGCGATGAGGAACGGGCACGGGTTGCCGACGAGCTGGCGAGCAGGCTGCTGGCCATGCCGGAGCTCCGGGCCGCCACCCGGCCGCCAAGACATTGATGGCATCGATGAACACGACCGGTTAGACCGGGTCGAGTGGCCTGTTCTGCCACTCGGTCATCCCGTCGATGACCTTGTCCGTGATCGTCGAGATCGTCTGCTTCGACACCTCCGCGCCGTACACCTCGGCCAGGTGCGCGGCGATCTCCCCATGCGTCAGCCCTCGGGCCGACAACGACAGCACGAGCTCGTCCACCCCGGACAGCCTGCGCTGGCGCTTACGCACGATCCGCGGCTCGAACGTCCCCGCCACGTCCCGTGGGACCCGTACCTCGACCGGGCCGACATCGGTCAGCACGGTCTTCGTCCGGGTGCCGTTACGGGAGTTCCCGGTGCCCTTACCCGCCGGGTCGTGCTTGTCGTAGCCGACGTGGTCGGTGATCTCGCCCTCCAGAGCGGACTCCAGGACCCGCCTGGTCAGCTGCTGCAGCAGACCGCCCTCACCGGTCAGCTTCAGCCCTTCACCACGTGCCCGGTCCACCAGCAACGCGATCAACTGCTCATCCGTGGCCGTACCCACCGACCCGCCTGCGGGCTCCTGTTCGATGGTGGTCTCGGTCGTCATCTGGCGCATCTCCCTTGATCAGCAGATCCGCCGTTAGTTGTACACACCCGGATGCGACAGGTCAGGGCCGCTCGGCGTAGGTTCGGCACGTGCTGGAGGCGTGGGGATTGATCCTGACGACGGACATGGCGCGGCAAGTCCGGCGGTGGCGGGCGGACGGCTACACGTGGCGCGCGATCGGAGCAGCCGCCGACGAGGTATGGGGTACCGCGTCCCGAGGCAACCAGCTCTTCGGAAGAGACCTGTGTCTGGATGCCGCGCGGATGCTCGGTGAGGATCCGGATGCTGATCCCTGGAGCTGAGTGCGACGAGGCGCGAGGTCGTAGGCCCCGCCGAAGGGGTGCCCGGTTACGGCTCCCGGTCACCTGATGCTCGGCGGACCGCCGGGTGCTTCGGTCAGCATGGTTGAAGACGCCGCATGCGTGCTGGGCACGGTCGCCCATGGGCGCGATCAGTACGGGCTGTGCTGGTCGCTGGTCGGCCTGCGGTGCAGGCCCTCCGGCGTGAAGGAGAACGAGTCGGGGAAGTTGCCCGGCCGGTGGCGGACGGCGAGCACGACCGGTTCGGGATGGACGCCCTGCTGTCCGGTCTCGGACGTGGTGTCGGCGAACGTGTTCCACAGGTGGAAGCAGAGCAGGTCGTCGTCCCGGTCGGCGGTGCTGTAGGCAAGCGTTTTCGGGTAGTACGGGTTGGTTCCGCCGATCCACAGCGACGGAGGGCCGAACGTCTCGATGACCTCGGACAGGGTCCGGTCCTGCTCCACCCACTCGCAGATCAGGTCGCCCGCACGCTCTAGTTCTGCCGTCGTCAGGACCCGGTCCAGTTCCAGCCAGCCGAGGTGGTGCGCGATCTCGGCGTAGATCGAGGCCGTGGCCTCGCGTAGGGCGTCTGCGGGCAGGATGGTGCGGTAGGCACCGCTGACGCCTGTCGCGGCGAATGCGTCTCGGTCACGTAGACCGTCGCACGCTGTCTGCCACCGTGCCAGGCTGCCGTCCACGGCGGCCATCGCTTCCAGCACGAGCCGTTCGGCGATCTCGCCCCTGCCGTACATTCCAGGGCGACGAAGCACATCATTCAAACGATCGAGATGGTGCTGACGCACCTCGGCGAGAGTCGGTTCAGGACGCTTCTGGCTGCTCATCGCACCCCGATCATGACACGTCGGTGTGATCCGACAGTTCTGCTCACCGGCAGGGCCGCAGGACGAGCACCGCCACTCCCGTCGCTCAACGTGACGCACCATCGGCGGCAGATCCGTACGTTTGCCTACCCCGAGCCGACGAGGATGCAGAACGGATGTCCCTCCGGGTCGGCGAGAACGTAGAGGGGCTCCTCTGAATTCTGGGTGCGGTCGTGAAGCAAGCTGGCTCCGAGCTGCTCGGCTCGTCGACGGTGTCGCTCCAACTCGTTGACGGTGGGTACGCGGAGATCCAGGTGCATCTGCTTCGGAATGTCGTGTGACGGCCAGGTCGGCCGCGCCAATGTAGGCACCTGTTGAAAGGCAAGCTTGCGGTTGCCGTTGCCGTCGACCAGGACGAGCCAGTCTTCGTCATCGGTGGTCCCGTCAGCCGGAGGTTCGTCACCAGGGCGGTATTGCAGTCCGAGGAACTCGCGGTAGAACTCAGCGAGGGCCCGGGCGTCGGTGGCGTCCAGGGCGGTGTGCATGAGAACCGGATAGTCGGACACTGACGACGCCTCCTCACGGTGCTGGCCCTGTCATCACACCACGAAATCGACGAGCGAACATCCAGACATCGGCACGTCCGAGCGTCCTCGCGGCTGTCCGTGCCAAGGTCAGCGGCTACCGAAGGTGATGGAGGTGCCAACACCAGCGCGCGACCGGTGGCAGATGCGGATATCGCACCCCCGGCTTGGCTGGACGGCAGGGGCGAGCAAACCCGCACGCCTTGCCCTGCTGACGCCGATCGGTCACCATGCCTCGGTGAGTCAGTACTTCCAAGTTGGCAACCTGATCCTGTGGAACCCGTCCCGCTGCGTGGCGGAGCTGTTCGTCCAGACCGGTGAGGCGGTGGCCAACTTGGTGGACATGACATCCGGGATCGGCCCGATGAACGCTGACGAGTACGAGATTGATATGGATGCCTTTGTCAGCTTTGTTGACGTGGCGGTCGAGAGGTACATGTCCTCCAACCACGCGGTTCTGCGGTCTCTGCTGGAGGGTTTCCTCGTCGCGGCGATTGTTCTCGTCGGCCGCGCTGGCCGCGTGGTGTCTGCGTTACACACACCTGCCGCACCGGAGGATCCGGAGCACCTGCAGGAAAAGTCAGATGCCCTGGCCTGCACTATGCCGCGCTGACGCCACGGCCGAACTCGTGTCGTGAACTGACTGCGGACCTTGTCAAATGCGCACTCGTCGCCCCGCAATCCGAACCCAATAACCCACAACCCAAACCCCGGACACCCATCAGCTCGATCGGATGCACTAAACCCGGCACGACCGCGTGCCGACCGTCGCCGCGCGTCCGTCACGCAGCGCGATGTTCGGTTCGCGGCATGTGCGGATGCCAGGTGTCCTCAGCCGTGGTGCATGCTTGTCATCGTGGCCGGACCTTCCGCCGCAGTTCTGCTGCCGAGCGAGTGGACTGCTGACGACGTCAGGGAGTTCCGGGTGTGGCTGTCGGAGTCGCTCAGCCCGGACGGAGATAGCTGGTGGGTGCTTCGGGAACCGCGCAAGCTCGACATGGCGGAGCCGTCGCCGAAAACCGGGCCGATGCTCATCGAACCCAATGCTTATGAACCCGACGACGCTGATGAGGAGGCCTGCTTGACGCGTGCGGCGGGCCTCCTTCCGATTACCCAGATCGTCCTAGCCGCAGCAGTCAACGGCAAGGATGACCACCGGCTTCTCGCCCAGCTCGCTGTGGCGATAGCCCGCCGATACGGCGGCCTCATAGATCTCGACGGCACGCTTCCGGTACCCCCACCGCCGGACGTCTCCGCTCTATCGGCCCTGAAGTCCGGCACTGGCCGCCGACGATGGGAGGAGCGTTCCAGGGCAACTATCGCCACGCTTCACGGACGGTGGCACGAGATTCCCTACCGGACGGCGTGGGACGAGGTTGCTGTGCGCCATATCGTCGATGCCGATCTCCTCGCCTCATGGCTGCAGCATCCGCTCTTCCAGATGGTGAAGTGACCAAGTCTTGCCGAACCGTCCGCACATCGGCCACGAGCGGACGCTGACCTGGCGCGCGGTCTGCGGCATGAGCGGATGCTCGTGTGTGGCATGAGCGACGATGTGCGGGCAGTGGCCTATTCGATCGCCGCTTTCAAGACCCAGGAGGTGGGTCGAGGACGGTCGGGGAGGTCAGTGCGCCCGGTGGACCACAGGAGCACCTGGACCGGATCGCCGGCCGGGGCGTGGGGAAAGAGCCGGGTCAGCACGGCGCTGCAGAGTGATCTCGGTGGATGCCAGTGGATGCCGAGCCCATTGGCGATGTCGTAGGTGTGCATCAGCGTTTCGTTCACGCCCAGTGCCGCGAAGCCGCTCGGGTCGGTCGGTCCCCAGTGCCAGGCTCGTACCGACGGGTCGGAGGCGGCCAACACGGTGCTCAATAACCTTCCCGCGCCGGTGACTGTTCGCAGCAGATCGCGGGGCGACGCGTCGTCGCGTACCACCAGGTCGAACGGGAGGTACGCGTGGTCGGGTCGGGCGGCGAGTTGCCCGGCGTACGCGAGAAGGTCGTGCGCGACATGGGCGGCTGTTTCCCAACAGCTCCAATCGAGCGCGCCGGCCGGGCGTCCCCAGTCCGCCGACTCGTGCGGTGTCAGCACCCGCACCATCTCGGCCACGGCTTGGTCGACATCACGGCTGTCCATCGGGCTCACAACCAGGAGCCTGCCAGATCCTGCGCCGCCCCGCCGCACCCCCAAACACCCCGCGCACCGGTACCGTCGGATGCCAGCGACCCCCCCGACGGCACCTTTCGTGACGAGCGGTTCGCGGCAGATCCGGATGTATGCACCCTCTGGTCCGGATGTATGCACCCTCTGGCTGGAGCGAGCTTGTCCTATCCCTGTGCTCCAATCCCCTTATGCATCTCGTCGTGTGCGGCGCACTCGTAAAGAACGGTGCGGTCCTGCTGGTGCACCGCAGCCCGACCCGCCGGGCATACCCGGATCTCTGGGATTTGCCCGGCGGGCACGTCGAAGCGGGTGAGGGGGAACTACCAGCCCTCGCGCGTGAGATGCACGAGGAGCTAGGGGTTCACGTTGTGGCGGAGTCCGCTTCACGGTTGGGCGACTGGCATGCCGGGAGTGGCGAGGACGCCGTTCAGGTGGCCGTCTGGCATATCGGAGGCTGGGTCGGCTCTCCCACCAACCGTGCGCCTGAGGAGCATGACGAGATCGCATGGGTCGGGATCAGCGAACTGGGGAGCCTTCCTCTCGTGTTCGGCGTCCTGCCAGCCTTGATTCGTTCCCTATCTGAACCTGACCGGCGTCCTGACGAAGCACGGACAACCCCATCGCCGAGTGGCCTGCAGATCCATCGCTGCACACACTTCCGTCCGGTTGGATCCCCTGCATCCGTCATCGGCACGTCCCGACGCCTCGCCCAGCGGCATCTGGCTACGCGCCGTGACGCACGGTCGGCGGCATGTCCGTGCGATCGGGTATCCGTACGGCACACTTATGCTGTGACCAAACCAGATCGCCTCGAGAAGATGCGCGACGCGGCGAGATCTCCGTCTTGGGAGGTCCGCGCGGCAGCCGGCCAGCATCTGGCGCTCCTGGCCGGCGATCTTCAGGCCGATCGAATCCTGGCCACCTTGCTGCTCGACGAGCACGACACGGCGGTGACCTATGAGACCTCGGCCGCCCTGCTTCGCCGGGGTGACGCCCACGCCTTCCGGCTCGTCCTAGTCGCGCTTGGGGAAGCCGACGGCGATCGCGCCGATGAGATCATGGGTGCGGTATTCCATGTCTATGGAGACGAAGCATCGCTGTGGGAGATGGCATGGCAGCGGTGCGAGGCGCTCGGAAACGATCCTGATGAACGCGTACGCCGCGGTGCCGCCTCGGTCCTTCCCTCATCGCGTCCCGATGCGGGCTCGTCCTGACGCGTCACCACTGGAAGTAGCTAAATCTCCCAAGGCGCGAGAATCCGGTGCCCGCTCATCGGCAAAGCGGTGATTGCCTCCGGCTATGTCCCGGAGGCCATGTAGGCGGCGAGGATGTAGTTGGGGTGGCGGTCGAGGTTCTTGCGGGCGCGGTCGTAGCGCATGGTGGTTCGGGGGTCGGCGTGGCGGGCGGCGATCTGCACGTCGCGGAGGCTGACGCCGGCGTCGAGCATGGTGGTGACGAAGGTGTGGCGCAGCATGTGGGGGTGCATTCTCGGCATCCGGATCCCTGCGGCCCGGGCGAGGTGCTTGAGCCTGCGGGTGGCGGCGTGCCGGTCCATCCGCCCACCATGGACGTTGCGCAGGATCGGCCCGCTGGTGCGTTCGTCGACGGCCCGGTCGATGGCTCGGGCGACTGCGGGTGGTAGCGGGACGAGGACGACCTTGCCTCCCTTGCCGCGCACGCGCAGTACCCGGTGGCCGTGTTCCTCACCGAGGTCGGCGATGTTCGACCCGCAGGCTTCGAAGATCCGTAGGCCGAGTAGGCCCAGGAGTGCGACCAGGGCGAAGTCGTTCGGGTTCGGGGACGTGCGGGCGGTGGTGATCAGGGCTTCGAACTGGAGGTGGCCCAGTCCGAGGGTCGGTGACTCCGCCGGCACGGTGGGTCGGCGGACGTAGTCGGCCGGCGAGTGTTCCAAGATGGCGTCGATGACGCAGACCCGGTAGAAGCCGACCACGACGGACAGCCGGCGGGAGACTGTCGAGGGCTGGTACCGGCGGACGTCTTGCAGCCAGCGCACGTACCGCTCGATATCGACCCGCGCCGCAGCGAGCGGGTCCAGGTCTTGGCTGGTACACCAGCGGAGGAAGACTCGCAGGTCGGACTCGGTATGAACGCGAGTCTGGCCACGGTAACGACCCAGGAAGGCAGACACCGCGACACGCACAACAAGCTGATCGACTGGTACGGAACGGGGAGCCGAAGCAGGAAAGATGTCATACATCACGGTGCGTCACCGCTCGGTGTGAACGCCAGTTCCAACCGGAGCGGCAGAGTCCGGACGTCACGCCCAGCGGGCCGTTACCTCGCACATTCGGCCTGGCATCCTGCCGAGGTGGAAGAGTGGACGTACAACGGAACGGCCTTCCAGATCAACTCGATGTACCTCCTGCCGGAGGACGCGTGGACCTACGAGCTGACAGGGTGGCACCGGACCTCCGGCGCGGTCGCCGTGGTGATCCCGGATACGACACCCGACGGCGAGCCGTTCACGCCGACGGACGCGACCCATGCCTACGTGGCCTTCACCGAAGGACCACTGCCCTGGCCGGTGTTGCTGCGCTTCATCCGCTTCGTCGAGGCATCCGGCGACATCATGTCCGACCCGCCGACCGCGACCACGACCGTCAGCGGTGACCTCTCGCAATCCTTGAACTCGTGGCGCTTCGAGAGCCAGGCTTTCGAGGTCACGTCCTACCACGATAGCCAGCACGACGGCCGGCGCTACGAGCTCTACGAGGCCAACCCGACAAACAACTCACACGGCTACATCGACGTACGCATCCCCGACCTCCAACCGGATCGCGGACCGTTCGTACCGGCCCCCGCAGGGCAGGTCACAGTTACCGGACACCGCAGCCCAACGTTCCCCTGGCCAGTCTTCCGACGCTTCCTCGACGCCATCCTCGCCAGCGGTGACATCCGCGACGATCAGGAAGGCTGATGGCCTGACCAGTCGGCGGCACGCCCGACCGGCGGCAGATGCGGAGGCTTTGAGCAGCGGGCTACGCCTTACTGATAGTGGCGCTACGGGGTTCTCGCTACAGTGCCCGTCACGGGGATGACCGAGACACCGACGGGGTGCGAATGACGTTGGCAGGAAGGGGTTCTCGGAAGATCACGGTGGATGGCGTGGCCTACCGCTGGTCGGTTCGGCGTAGACCCACTTACTGTCAAGCCCTCGGCTGGTCGCGGCTGAGCTTCGTTGTCGAGCGTGAGGAGCAGCCAGGCGCCCTGATGGTGGCATCGTTGCCTTGCGCTCATCCCGGCAACTGGCTCGGATTACCGAGCCAGCCGATGTTGCCGGGCACCGCGGCTCTCGGCGTCCGCCAGGCCCTGGCCGCCGGTTGGCTGCCCTTCCGCCGGGGGCCGGCCTTCGAGCTGCTCCTGCACGACTCGTCGTACGGTCGCTGACAGCTGCGCCGTCGGGTGCTCCGCGAGTCACGGCATGTGAGGACGTTCGACGTGGTGCCGGGTCCGCTACGGTTGGCCGATGCGGCGACTTACCGACGAGACGGTCTTGGCCGTCGGCAGGTTGACGTTGGCCGCGACCGAGTTGGAGTACCTGCTCGCGAGGATCGGTGCCGGTCAGGCCGGCGGCGACGGTGCCACGATCTTCGGTGCTCCGGGCGAGCCCTTGCGAGCGGCACGAGGTGTCGCTCAGCTCGCCCCGCTGGACCGCCGTGGAGAGTTCGTTGGGTTGGTCGAGGCTGCCGGGAACTACCTGGTGCAGGGCCGGTCGGCTGTGCGTGCGATGTGGTTCGAGAGCGGCGTTGTCGACGCCGATACCTTCGACGACATCTCCGGCCTTGTCCTGCGATGCCGGGACCGGTTGCAGGCGCTGCTTGACGATCTGGACCGCACGCCATCCGCCTTGCCCCAGTCTCGGTAGCAGCGGCGACCGCGCCTTGTCAGCGGCAGAAGAGGATGTCGCGTGACGGTAGTCTCAAATCGCTTCTATCGCCGCCCCTGGGACGAGACCCGAGGCGATGAGTTCGCCGACTGGGGCCATTCGGTCTGGTATTTCGAAGTCGGTGCTGACGGCTGGCCCCTTCGCCAGGTCGAGGTATACGACGCTGGCCGCGTCCTCCGTTACGGCCCCACCCACCAGGAGGACTGCTACGGAGGTCTCGGCGAAGCGAGCCTGTACGACTCTGGTGACGAGTGGAGCAACTTCGAGATCACGGAATCCGAGTTCGAGCGTGTGTGGGACTCGGACAGAGAGTGACGCCCCGCCGTTCATCAGCGCTCGGACTGCGGCTAACTACGCCTCTCGTCGACCGTACCAGGCCCGCCGGTGCACGGGCCTCAGCGGCTGCGAAGGGCGGCGGCGACATGACCGGCTACTGTCGATGTCGTGCTAGGCAGACATGACGCTGCGGTGGTCCGTGCCGCTCGTAACGGCGACCTGACTGCGGTACAGCGCCTGCTGGACAAGGACGTGCCGCTGCTGGGCGCATGCGGCCGGCTGGATGAGTTCGGTTTCAGCGTTATAGGCGACGCATCGCTGGTGCGCTGGCGACATAGTGAACAATCAGTCCCCGAAGTGGTCGTCGCGACAGAGCACACTGCGCTGGTGGCGCTTGCCTGTCATCCGCGTCGCTCACTGGTCGCGGTCGCGCCCGCCGGAGCCTCGGTGGAGCTTCGCCACGGCGACACCCTCACCGTCGTCGGCGTCATGCCCGAACTCGTCGGCGCGACTGCGCTGGATTTCAGTCCGGACGGCCGGTGGTTGGCCGCCGCTACGCCCGACGAACGTGTACTTGTCGCCGATGCGAGTACGGGGCAGATCACCGCTGAGGCCGACGCCGGCGAGCGGACGAACTGCGTGGTCTTCTCCCCGGACGGCACATTGCTGGCGACCGCCTGCTCGTTTCAGGGCGGTGCGTACGTCCGGCTCGACCGGGTCGACGACAGCGGTCGATTGGAGCACCACGCGGACATCGACCGTGCCGCTTACGACACCGCTTCCGAGCACTTCGTCGACACCATCTCCGGTCTTGCCTTCACCACGGCCGGCCGGCTGGCGATCTGGGAGACGTCGGCGATTCATCAAGACCGGCGCCCGGTTGGCTGGCGAGGAAATCTGGTAGTGGTCGACGTCTCCGATGGCCGGATGGTGTGGGAACGCTCGATCGACGCCGGCGTCACCGGAAAGGAGACATCGCTAGAAGTGGCCGGCTCGCCCATGGGCTACTTCACGACGCCCGTGTCGATAGCGGACCACAACGCTATTGCTGTGGGACTCGACGGTGCTGTCGTCGTGCTCAACGCAGAGGAGGGCGGTACCCGCATCGTGCTGCCCGCCTCCAGCAGCATCATCACGACGTGGGGAATTCCCGACACCAACGCACTCCTCGTCGCCGCTGATAGTGGACGCCCGCTCACCATGTCACGCTGAGCGTCGATGTTGTCACCCTCCAAGGTTGGCATCGAGGAGCAGCACACCAACGGCGGCATGAGCGCGCATTAGATCATCAGCGACAACGACTGAAACACACCACTCGGTGCGGTCGCAGGCGCTACGCTGCCGACTCACCCGATGCAGCTATCCACACGGGCGGCGAGCCATCGGAACTCGCCGTTCGTGCCGGTCTGCGTGGAGTAGTTGTGCCACTCCATCGGATAGGTGCCGGCCAGGGTTCGTTCGTTCGGAAGGTGGAAGTCGGGATCGGTGCCCCTCTGAGGGTGCCTGTCACCGTCCGGCCCGCGTGAATGCGGAACTGCGCGTCTCGTGTCGGTCGTCTCGCAGGTTCCGACCACAACGATCGGCTGTTCGTCAGCATGACGGCTAAGCCGGTCGCGGGATGACCATGTCGACGACAGAGTTTCTCGAGCCGACAGATGTCATTGATGAAGCCCAGCCGCGCCAAATCTGACGCAGCGTGGTCGCGAAGCTTGAACACCTCGCCTTCGGGCGACGTGCCTGACCACGGTGCGGTGAAGTACTTCAGCTCGATGGCGGTCCAGCCCTGGTCGGCGAAGGCGAGCACATCCAAGCGCTCGCCATTATCCTGTGGTACTTCAAGTCGAACGTTGACCGACGCGTCGAGCCGGTGAAGTGCCCACGCGAACCCGTGCTGGAAGTCGGCTTCGGAGTGGAACACGGGACGATCGTTCCGCAGGGCTGCCATAAGCTCGGTAAGGTCGACCGTTCCTGCCACCATCACCACGGTCCCATGATGCCGCAGCGGCGGCTGCTGCTCCATCACCCAACGGACAGCGGTTGACATCGGACGACCGGTTTCCGACGTTCCTCTGTGCCGAGCGATGAGCTCGCCACGGTTTGCTGCGCGTAGGCGATGTTCCCCGGTGGAAACTCGGCGTAGGCCGATCGCTGATCCGGACTCGGTCAGCTCGCCACTGCTTCGGCGCGCAGCCTCGCAGCAAGCGCGGCGAGGCATCCTCATGTCGGTCACGGCCGCTCACCCTACGTGTCCGCGCGGCGGGCAGGCCGGTCGCTGACTTCGCAGAACGTCCATGTCGCAGCGTGTCGCTCGAGTACGGGCAGCTCGCCCGGAGGCAGCTGTCGCGTGTAGGTAGGCTCCGGTGCCATGAGCGACGCCGGCAGCGAGCCACGACTGTTTGCCAACCGGTTCGCTGACGCCGTGGGACCGTCGGGGCACGTGCCGGATCGGGATCGCTGCCGGTGTGTCGGACATTCGACGGCGACCCGCCCGGCAACGGTGAGCTTTCACGGGGAGCGGCAGGACACCGACAGTCCTGGATGGCGACGTCTGCTGATGCTGATCGACGAGGCAGCGGCCGATGGTAGATCGGCCTTCAAACCGTTCGTGCAGATGAGCGCCGCCGAACGCCGGCAAGTCGTCACCCTGCCGCCGAGCATCGCCTGCCTGACCGAGGTCAAGCACCTGGTCCTGTACGGTACGAACCTGGTGCGACTACCGCCGGAGATCGGCGCGATGACCAGCCTGGAAGTGTTGGAGCCATATACCTCGCATCGACTTCACTGGTACCCGTACGAGCTGACCAGATGCGCCCAGTTGCGCGATAGCACGGTGAGCACCCGGGTGCTGTATGGGAACTTCAAGTTCCGGGCGCCGTTTCCGCAGCTGCGCCCGGTCACGACCGCGACGGAGGCCGAGTTCGACCGGCTCGATCCCGGAATGTGGGGCGCGGACGCCGTGCGCACGTGCAGCGTCTGCGGCGGACCGGTCGAGCGTGAACTGCACCAGGTATGGATTTCCTTGACGGTTGCCACCGACGTGCTGCCGCTGTTGGTCAACGCCTGCTCAGCGGCATGCGTGGCCGCACTGCCAGCACCCCGGGACGGCTACGTTCCGAGGCCACACGTCGGCGGCCCGAACCTCGTCCAGCCCACCACCCGCGTTTGGTAGCGCGAGCCTCCGACGCCCCAGCACTCGTGACCCTCGGTCGGTACACGCTGTACCTGCGACACGACCTACTCGCGGCAGTTTGAGAGGATGCCCGCCGCCCATGGTCAGGCCGCTGCCACTCAGCCGACAATCGGCATGCGAACGGTAGCAGGGCGTAAAGCTCGGATATGACACTTCGGGGCGCTTCGGAGCCCGCTCACGTCAAGCCGTAAAGCCGGTTCAGGTCCAGAAGATGGTGTCCGGCAACCGAGCGACCAGGCACGTCAAGCACCAAGACCAGGAACACGTTGGGTGTCTCGCACTCCACAAGCACGTGCTGGAAAGCGGTCCCGCACATGTTCCAGGCGTAGGACACCCGCCCTTCCGAAAAGTCATGCTCGTCGAAGTCCTCCGCGGGAATCGCCTCGAAGTACTTCCAGAAGTCGAACGGCGGTTCCTCGTCCAGGCCGACGCGCTCCTTCTCCGGCACGGTGGTAGCTTCGAACTCGTCGTCGGTAAGTCTGCGCATCTCATCAGAATGGCAGCCGCCTTCGTCCACTCGCGTCCGCCCTCGTCTGCATACCAGGACGGGCGCCCTCGGCTCCCTCTCATCGGCAGATCCGCGCGCTGGGTAAACGGCTGGGCTTAGCAACAGCATCACGCAACGTCACCGACTCGAATCGCCACCAGACCAGGCGGCGTGTCGCCGGACGTAGACCGAAACTCAGCGCCGGTGTGCACTCGCAGCCGTACCTACCTCTGCGCTCGGACCTGTACGCCGACACCACCCGGCCCAGGTCAGCCGGTCCCTCGACCTGGCCGGGTTCCCCACCGGCCTGGCCCGCATCCGCCCCGACCAACTATCTGGCGGGCAAAGGCAACAGGCCGCGATCGCCGACACTCTCGTCGTGAGCCGGGCTGCTGATCGCCGACGAGGCGACATCCATGCTGGACGTCTCCACCCGGGCCGGCGTCGCCATCACCCCGCGCCCCTCGCCGACAGGGCATCGGCCTGGCTGTTCTGTTCATCACCCATGACCTCGGCGAAGCCGTGCAGAGCTGCGACCAGATCCTCGTGCTACATCGTAGAGCGGTCCAAGCCGGACGGCCCGACGAGGTCGTCGCAACTCCGGACCTCGGCGATCCATCGGATCTGGTAGCTGCCACTCGCCGACACCTCCGACCTCATCGTCAGACCGCGACACCGAACGGCAGTGATCACGGCCCGCAGCCCGACAGGACGGCATCGAACAGGTACTCCACGGCTACCCAGGCCCGTTGCCACACCAGCACAGATTCGATGTGGTGCGGTGCCTCGCTGACGGTCTCGGACCCGGCAAGACTTCGACGAGCCGGACGGGTCAACGGGCCGACGTAGCCACTACCACCAGGCACATCGCTCCGGGAAGAAGGACGGTTTACGGCTGCCCCGACCATGCTCCGACCGCTGGAGCAGACCACTCCAGGAGGCCCAACAGCCTCCACGTCGTGAGACGATGTGATACGCGAAGCCAGCGACATTCACAAGTATCGCTTGAAAATGCCGCTGACCTGCGATTACGGGTGGAGCCGAGGGGACTCGAACCCCTGACCCCCACACTGCCAGTGTGGTGCGCTACCAGCTGCGCCACGGCCCCCGGTCGGCCCGGATCTCCCGGGCACCCGGCAATACTACACACGCCGCCCCGCGCGGTCATCTCGCGGGGTCGGCCGCCCGGGTCGCGGGGTCAGTTCATCGAGACGTCGGCCGGGAAGTGGGCCACCGCAGCCATCATGCCGCGCTGGCGGCGCAGCACCATCGGCCACAGGTCGTCCGGGCGGGCCATGAACGGATCGTCCGGCAGACCCTCCAGCACGAACCAGGAGCCGGCGTTGATCTCCTCCTCCAGCTGCCCGGCCGACCAGCCCGAGTAGCCGGCGAAGACCCGGATCCCGGAGATCGACTCGGCGAGCGGCCCCGGGTCGGTCGACAGGTCGACGGTGCCGAGCGGGCCGGCGATGCGGTGGAAACCCTTCACCCGGCCGGTCTGGGTGCGGGTACGGGCCAGGCAGATCGCCGACTCGGGCTGCACCGGGCCGCCCTCGAACAGCACCGACGGCTCCCGGGCGAGACTGCTCCAGCCACCCAGCACCTCGGCGACCGGCACCTCGGTGGCCCGGTTCAGCACCACCCCGAGCGCTCCTCCGGCCTCGTGGGCGACCAGCAGCACGACCGTACGGTCGAAGTTGGGATCCTTGAGCGTGGGCGTCGCGACCAGCAGTTGGCCGGTCATCGACGCCATCGACCGTCCCCCGATCCGCTGACCTTCACCGTGCACCTCGACCTCCCGTACCTGCCCACGCGGCACAGTCACGACCCCCACGGTCCGCGCGGACAGCGCGGCGCCGATCCGCCACGGGTGCAGTGAAAGCCATGCCTGGCACCATAGCTTGCTCGACAGCGCCCGGTTAAGGTCTAACCGCGCGGGCGTGGCACGGGCGTTTCCGGCCACCCTGCCCGAAACCGGGAGGGACCTGATGCAGGCGCAGGCAGAGCTGGCGGTGATCGGCGGATCCGGGCTGTACGCGTTGCTGGACAACGCGACGGAGCACCGGGTGCCGACGCCGTACGGTGAACCGTCCGATTCGATCACCGTCGCCGACGTCGGCGGACGGCGGGTCGCGTTCCTGCCCCGACACGGCCGGGACCACCGGCATCCGCCGCACCGGATCCCGTACCAGGCCAACCTGTGGGCGTTGCGCTCGCTCGGCGTACGCCAGGTGCTGGCGCCGTGCGCGGTCGGCGGGCTGCGCCCGGAGCTCGGCCCGGGCACCTTCGTCGTGCCCGATCAGCTGATCGACCGGACCAGCGGACGGGTGCAGACCTTCTACGACCAGGGTGCGGTGCACGTCAGCTTCGCCGACCCGTACTGCCCCACTGGGCGGTCGGTGCTGCTGCGGGTCGGCGCCGAGCAGGGCCTGCAGCCACGCGACGGCGGTGCGGTGGTGGTGGTCGAGGGGCCACGGTTCTCCACCCGGGCGGAGTCCAGGTGGTTCACCGCGATCGGCGGCGCGGTGGTCAACATGACCGGCCACCCGGAGGCCGTTCTCGCCCGGGAACTGGCGCTGTGCTACACGTCGATCGCCCTGGTGACCGATCTGGACGCGGGTGTCGAGGGTGGGCACGCGGTGACCCAGGAAGAGGTGTTCCGGGTGTTCGGCGAGAACACCGCCCGGCTGCGCACGCTGCTGCTGGCCGCGCTGGAGACCTGGCCGATGGATCGGGACTGCCCGTGCCCGCGGTCACTCGACGGCATCACCCTGCCCCTCGAGCTGCCCTGACGGTGCCAGCACCACCACGGCGGCGCTGATCCCGGCGACGTCGAGGCACATCCGGATCCGGTTGCCGGTCGCCGCGTCACCGGCCAGGATCACCGCCTCCCCGGCGGGAAGGTTCCAGGCTTCGGCCGGTTGGCGCTGCCCGGGCAGGCCCCGGTCGAGCAGTTGGGACATGGTCACAGCGGTGTCGTCCGGTTCCTGGCCCGGGCCGTACGGCTGTGGCATGGCTCAGCCGACCGCGACGACGTGCAGTGGGCGACCGGTGAGCGCGTCGAGCACTGTACGGGCACCGAGCGCCTCGTCGAGGGTCACGGTGACCGGATGGAACAGCAGTTGGTCGGTGCACTCCTGCGCGGTGCGGGTCACGCCGCCGGCGACCACTACGGCGTCCGCGTACTCCTGCACGAACGGGGTGATGTCGCTGTCGCAGGCGCCGACGCCGAGCCGGTACGCCAGGTCGGTCCCGTCGACGCCGGTAAGGTTCTGCGCGGTGACGAACGTGGTCATCCCGGCCGGCTCGGGCACCTGCGGTTCTGGGGCCGGTACGGCGGCCGATTCGTCGACGGCGACCCGGGCGACCGGACCGTCGAGCTCGGCGACGTCGAACAGCCAGGCGGGCACCTGCGCCGTGCCCCGGCTGGTCAGCAGATCGACGGTGCCGAGCGTGGCGGCGGTGACGGTCAGCGCCTGGCAGCCGAGCTCACCGGAGTTGGTGACACTGTCGTCCGGGCCGGGGGCGGCGCTGCCGGCCAGGTCGGTGGCGCTGCCGGTGGGGCCGGGCCGGGCCGCCTCGCACTGCGGCGGGTCGCCCTGGCGTAGCTCGGCGTACGCGTCGGCGGCGCTGACCAGCGGTACGCTCAGCGTCCCGTCGGGGAAGTCGACGGTGCCGTCGGCGGGTGTCTCGGTCGGCACGGTCAGCTCGGCCCGATACCACCCGGCGAGGAACGCCTGCTCGGTCTCCGGGGTGAACCCGGGCTCGGCGGGAAGGACGGTACGGCTCTGCAGGGGTGCGTAGCCGGCCAGCCACTCCTGCCGCCCGCTGGCGGTGCGCCACGCCTCGGCGACCTCGTCGGCGCGCTGCTGGAAGCTCTCCCAGCGTTCGTCGGCGGACCCGCCTGGCCCGCCGGGTCCGGTCCCGTCGGTCCGCGCGCAACCTGCGATCAGGATCAGTGATATGCCCAACAGGGCGGTGAAACGGCGCATGTCGGGTCAGACGCACCAGGTTGGCAGCGGGTTCCCGGACCAACTAGGCGATCGACTACACATAGTGAAGCCGACCGTACAACGCAGCCGGCCCACCGCCTGGTGGCGGTGGGCCGGCTGTCGTCCGTGGAGGTGCCGGGAATCGAACCCGGGTCCTTCGGCGTCTTGCCAGGGCTTCTCCGAGCGCAGCTCGCTGTGCCTCTACTCGGCCCCATCGATCACGCGAGCGAGTCGATGTGACGGGCCCAGTCGCGTTTGATCTCGCCGCACGAACCCCGCGACCGGGTTCGCTAGGCCAGCCCTCTCACTGATGCCGGTTACTGGGCCGAAGGCAGTCCCAGACCGACAGACTTGCTACTCGCCTCAGGCGGCGAGAGCGAAGTCAGCGCGCTTAGAGTTGGCGCTTATTGGTTTCCGACGACCGATTCACGAGACGACGTCGGCTTCCTCGGCTCGCTTCCCCTGCCGCAACGTACGAAGTCGAAACCAGTCACCCCCTGGTGTGCGGCGCGGCTCGGAGGTGGTCCGCGTCCGTACCGATCCTAACGCCTCCGGCCCCGGGCTTCATCCCGGTTACGGCCAGAAGGCTTGAGCCGGCTACGGGCAGAAGGTGCTACCCGGTCAGCCCATCCCCTTGCCGCGCCGGCCCACTGCCCGCTGGATCTCCCGGTCGGCGTCCCGCTTGGCCAGGTCCTGTCGCTTGTCGTAGGACTTCTTGCCGCGCGCGAGTGCCAGCTCGACCTTGGCCCAGCCGTCGGAGAAGTACACCGAGAGCGGGACCAGGGTCAGACCGCCCTCCCGCAGCTTGCCGAGCAGCCGGTCGATCTCGGTGCGGTGCAGCAGCAGCTTGCGGGTCCGGCGGGGCTCGTGATTGGTCCAGGTGCCCTGGTCGTACTCCGGGATGTGCATGCCGTACAGGAAGATCTCGCCCTGCCGTTCCTGGGCGAAGGCGTCCACCAGCGAGGCCCGGCCGGACCGCAGCGACTTGACCTCGGTGCCGGTCAGCGCCATGCCGGCCTCGTACACGTCGCTGATGGCGTAGTCGTGCCGGGCCTTGCGGTTCGAAGCGACGACTTTGCGCCCTTTCTCCCGCGGCATGGCTGCCTCCTCTCCGGACCCAGGCGCTGCTGCGCAGACGCGGCGCCGACGGACAACCGCGCCATGTTACCCCGCGACGACGCGCCGGCCGGTACCGGTTTTCCCGGTACCGGCCGGCGCGCGGCGGCAGATCGAGTCGATCGGGTCGAGCGTCAGACCCGCAGGTAGAAGCGCAGCGTCACCCAGGCGGTGATCGCGCTGACCAGGCCACCGACGCCGGCCATCACCGGGAACATCAGCAGTACGCTGCTCCACTCGATCGGGGTCAGCAGTTCGGTGAGGTCGCGCAGCGAGCCGTCGAGCAGGAACATCTTGCCCAGCACCAGGGCGCCGAAGCCCAGCAGCGAGCCGAACAGGCCGGCGACGACGGCTTCGAGTACGAACGGGGCCTGGATGAACCAGTTTGAGGCGCCGACCAGCCGCATCACGGCGACCTCGCGCCGCTTGCTGTACGCCGCGACCTGGATCGTGTTGCCGACCAGCAGCAGAGCCGCCACCGCCATGATCGATGCGGCGATCAGCGCCATGCTCTGCACCGAGCCGAGGATGTTGAAGATCTTGTCGAGCAGCCTGCGCTGGTCAACGATCTCGTCGATGCCCTCGGTGCCGTTGTACTTGTCGAAGATCGCCTGGTATTCCTCCGGATCGACCAGCTTGATCCGGAACGATTCGGGCAGTTGGTCCGGCTCGACCGCATTGACCAGGTCCGGGGCGTCGGCGTAGAGCGTCTGGAAGCGGTTGTACGCTTCATCCTTGGACTCGTACGTGACGTTAAAGATCAACGGGTCGGCGTCGAGCGAGCTCTGCAGGCTGTCGCGTTGCTCGTCAGAGACGTCGGACACCAGGAAGATCGAGACCTCGATCTGATCGTAGTAGAAGTCCTTCATCGAGTTGACCTGCAGGTACATCAGGCCACTCGCGCCCAGCATGGTGAGCGACACCGCCATGGTGATGATCATGGCGACGGTCATCGTCACGTTGCGCCACAGCCCGACCATCACCTCGGACAGGACGTATTTCGCGCGCATCGGGTTCCTCTTCCGGATCTGCCGCTGGATGGTGGTACCAGGCCGCCACGTGCCGGTGCCGGCCGACACAGGCCCCGGTGGAGCCGTGGTGGCTGGTTAGCCGTAGACGCCGCGAGCCTGGTCGCGGACGATCCGGCCGGCCTCGATCTCGATGACCCGCCGCCGCATCTGGTTGACGATGTTCGAGTCGTGGGTGACCATCACGACCGTGGTACCGGTGCGGTTGATCCGGTCCAGCAGCCGCATGATCTCGATCGAGGTGTCCGGATCGAGGTTTCCGGTCGGCTCGTCGGCGAGCAGCACCAGCGGCCGGTTGACGAACGCCCGGGCCACCGCGACGCGCTGCTGCTCACCACCGGAAAGTTCGTGCGGGTAGCGGTGCTCCTTGCCGCCCAGGCCGACCAGCTCCAGCACCTCCGGGACGACCCGCCGGGCGACCGCCTTGGTCTTGCCGATCACCTCGAGGGCGAAGGCGACGTTCTCGTAGGCGGTGCGGTTGGGCAGCAGCCGGAAGTCCTGGAACACGCAACCGATGGAGCGCCGGAAGTTGGGGATCTTCCAGGAGCGCATGGTCGTGACGTCCTTGCTGTTGACGATGACCTTGCCCTGGTTGGGGGTCACCTCGTGCAGCAGCAGCTTGATGATCGTGGACTTGCCGGAGCCGGACGGACCGATGAAGAAGACGAACTCGCCCTTCTCGATCGCAACCGACACGTTGTCCAGCGAGGGCCGGGACGCCTTCGGGTACGTCTTCGTCACTTGCTCGAGCGCAATCACGGGTGGTGAGTCTACGCGGTGTAACGGCTACGCCAAGTCCAGCCTGATGGTGGATGTCTCCTATGTCGGTAATGCGCGAGGTTTCGTACCAGCAAATCCCCGCGAAACCCAGGAAATCAGCCGTCTGGACCGAACCGACACCACCCGAAATGATGGGCTCAGTCACAGGCCGTACATGAGACTTGGATACGAATAGTAGTTGGGCAACTGCCGCCAGTATCAGTCCTCGGCGAGTTCCTGTTGCTTGCGCCAGCGGATGCCAGCCTCGATGAAGGCGTCCAGGTCGCCGTCGAGCACCGCGGTGGGGTTGCCGGTCTCCTGCTCGGTCCGCAGATCCTTCACCATCTGGTACGGATGCAGCACGTACGACCGCATCTGGTCGCCCCACGAGCCGGCGGCGTCGGTCTTGAGCCCGGCCATCTTGGCCTGCTCCTCCTGCCGCTTGCGCTCCAGCAGCCGGGCCTGCAGCACGCGCAGCGCGGCCGCCTTGTTCTGCAGCTGGGACTTCTCGTTCTGGCAGGTGACCACGATGCCGGTGGGGATATGGGTGAGCCGTACGGCCGAGTCGGTGGTGTTCACACTCTGCCCGCCCGGCCCCGAGGACCGGTAGACGTCCACCCGGATCTCGTTTTCCGGGATGTCGATGTGATCGGTCTGCTCGACCACCGGCAGCACCTCGACGCCGGCGAAGCTGGTCTGCCGCCGACCCTGGTTGTCGAATGGGCTGATCCGCACCAAACGGTGCGTTCCGGACTCAACGCTGAGGGTGCCGAACGCGTACGGCGCCTTGACCGTGAAGGTGGCCGACTTGAGACCGGCCTCCTCCGCGTACGACGTCTCGTAGACCTCGGTGGGGTAGCCGTGCCGCTCCGCCCACCGCAGGTACATGCGCAGTAGCATCTCGGCGAAGTCGGCGGCGTCGACACCGCCGGCCCCGGCCCGGATCGCCACCAGCGCCTCCCGGGAGTCGTACTCCCCGGAGAGCAGCGTGCGCACCTCCAACTCCTCGATCGCCTTGTGCAACCCGGCCAGCTCGGTGCCGACTTCAGCAACCGTGCCGGCGTCCTCCTCCGCCTGCGCCATCTCCAGCAGCAAGGCCGCGTCGTCCAGCCGGGTGCGCAACGACTCCAGCTTGGCGATCTCCGCGTTCGCGTACGACAGCCGGGAGGTGACCTGCTGTGCCCTCGCCTGGTCGTTCCAGAGGTCGGGGGCAGAGGCAGCCTCCTCCAGCTCCGCCCGGTCGCGGCGCAGTCGATCAATGTCGATGACCGCCTCGATCCGGCGAAGCGTGGCGTCAAGATCTTTTAGCTGGTCGGCATAGTCGGCAGTGGTCACAACCGACAACAATACGTCGTGACCACCGACGACCGCCGCCGGTGGTCAGCCCACCGGTGCGGTCTTCAGCCAGGAGAGTGCGGCCTTGTGGTAGGCGACGGCGAACTCGAGCGCGGCGGCCCCGAAGGTGTCGCCGTTCTTCTTCGCCTCGCGGGCCTGCTCGCGGGCCGCGGCCAGCGCTTCGGTGTGGTGCTCGCTCGCGTCCGCGTAGACCGTCTTCAACTGGTCGGCCGTGTGGTGCTCACCGAACGCCACCCGCAACGCGATCGGGTTGCGCACCGAGTCGCGACCCGGGGCGTCGGCCAACCACTTGAGAAACGCCCGCTTGCCGGCTGCGGTGATCGCGTACGGCTGGCTCGACCGCGGCCCGGGCTTGCCGAGCCGGACCAGGCCCTGCTCGGCAAGCACCGGTAGCTCCCGGTACACCTGGCTTCTGGTCATCGACCAGTAAGCGCCAAGTCGACGGTCAGCTTCAGCCATCAGCTGCCCGCCTGTCATGGGTCCTTCATGGAGCAGTCCGAGAAGGGCTGCCGCCGTGGGATTGATTCGTACATCCGCCATGCCCTCTACGCTGCCACTTTGTCGCCTCTACGTCCAGGATTTGGCGCGATCCGCGACCAACCGTGTTCTAAAGTGCACTGTCTGTGGACGACGGTCCGGTAAGGAAGATCAATATTTACCATCAGGCAGCAAAACGGACAAAGAATATGTTACCCGCAGCAACATGCCTAGGCACAGGAATCATTAGTGAAGTTTGAGGCATGAAGTCTACTTCGTCTGACTAGTTCGGAGTGTCCGGTCCGGCCACCCCGGACATCGGCCACTGTGGCACCGGGTCCCCGATCCGGAGCCCCAGGTCACCGGGCATATCCTCCGGAAAGCCTGGTAGCTGTCCCGGATCGGACGGTTGCGGCGTCCCGATGGCCACACCAGACCCAGCCGTCCCGCTCGAACCTACCTGGCCGGTGGGACCAACCGGGCTCCCCGACGGCGTCCCGCCCTGCTGATCGCCCGGGGGAACCGACCTCGGCAATGACTCCGCAGCCGGCGGTGCCGACGGCACCGCCGCGCCGACCGGGCCGATCGGGCCACTGAGCCGGCCCGGCTGCGAGCCGGCCCCCTGTCCGGCCGCCAGGGTGAGACCCGTTACCAACGCCGACAACGCGAGCCCCGCTCCGGCCAATCCGCCGAACTGCAGCGCCCGGCGTCGTGGCCGCGCTCCCACCGGAGCCGCGGAAGCGGCCGCAACGTCCCGGGGCCACCAGGTGACCGTATCCGCCGGCAACGCCGGCAACGCCGGCCAGCCGTCGAGCGCCGGTTCCAGACCACGCAGCCGGGCGACGAGCGACCAGGCGGTCGGCCGGTCGGCCGGCCGTGCCGCCAGGCACTGCTCGATCACCGGCCACACCGCCGGTGGCAGCCCGGGCGGTGGTACCGGCACACACCGCCGGTGCCGGGCGAGGACCTCGTCGGCGCTCCCGCCCCGGTACGGCGTACGGCCGCACAGCAACTCGAACAGCACGATGCCCAGCGCGTAGACGTCCGACGACCAGGTCGGCGGACCGCCGCTGGCAATCTCCGGCGCGGCGTACTCCGGGGTGGCCAGGGTGGCCCGGTCCGGCGCCGACGCGGGCCCGGTCCGGGCGGCACCAAAGTCGATCAGCCGCACCCGGCCGCCGTCCGCCGGCGCCAGCAGGTTCGCCGGTTTGACATCGCCGTGCGCGATGTCCCGTTCGTGCAGGTACGACAGAGCAGTGGCGACCTGCGCGGCGACGGCGACCGCGACAGCCGGGGGCAGCGGACCGTCCCGGCGGACCCGGTGGCGCAGGTCGTCGCCGTCGACCAGGTCCAGAACCAGGGCGGGCAGGTCGCCCACGGCGGTCCGGGCCCGGAGCCGGATCACGTTCGGATGGTCCAGCCGGGACAGCAGAGCAGCCTCGGTGTGGAAGCCCTCCACCAGATCGGGATACTCGGCGGCGTCCGACCGGAGCACCTTCACCGCCACCGGCACGTCGTCGCGCAGATCGTGCCCGTGGTGCACCGCGCCAACCGCCCCACGGGAGAACTGCGCCCCCAGCCGGTACCGCCCGTCGAGCGCCTGTCGCGTGCCGTACTGCCCGTCCACTCCGTCGACGGTAGGTGTGCGGCTGAGGCACGACGGTCACCAAAGCGACGCTTGGCACGAACCTGGGAGGGATCCGCGTCACTGTGACGGGAAGTTGTCCGACCGTGGACGTCAGCGGGTGCCGGCCGAGCCCACCGCCGGCTCGGAACCCACCGCCGGCTCGGAGCCGACAGCAGGTTCGGGACCCACCGCCGGCTCGGAGCCGACAGCAGGTTCGGGACCCACCGCCGGCTCGGCATCCGCAGTCGGCGCGGCATCTGCGGCCGGCTCCGGATCCGGCTGGCCGGGCAACGTCCGGCCGAGGCAGATCAACGCGGTGAACGCCGCAGTGAACAGGACGATCAGCGCCGAGTTGATCCGGGCCCCGTCGGCCATGGTCTGGAAGGCCTGGTCGCTTTCACTGAACGACCGGGCCAGATCGAGCAACTGGGCACCACCGACCCGGGTGACCACCTCGGCGATCACCAACAGCAAGCCGGGACCGGCCCCGGCGACCAGGTATCCCGGCCAGGGCAGCGGCCGGCCGGACCGGCGTACCGCCCGGTGCAGGTAGCCGAAGGTCACCAGCCCGGCGAGGGCGCCGGCCAGCAGGGCGGTGGCCCAGACCAGCCGGGACTGCGCGGCCAGCACGGATCCGGCGGTGTCGGCGGCTCCGAACAGCTCCAGCAACGGCCCCTTGGCAAGTTCCCGGGCGGTCGTCGTGCCGGCGACCGCCAGCGCGCCGGCGGCGGCCGCCGCCGTCAGCAGGCCGGCCCGGCGGTGCAGACCCGTCAACGCGCCGCCGACCGTGGCGCCGGCGAACAGCGCCCAGCCGAGGATCTCGACGGCCGACCCGCCCCGGCCGTCGCCGAACACGACGGCGGCGGCGGCACCGACGCCGGTCGACGCTCCGCAGCCGAGGGCGACAAGCAGTCTCGGCACCGCTGCCGCGCCCAGCCACCGGTCCGCCAGTCGGCGGGCCGCCTGGGCGACACCCGCTCCGGCGATCAGCGCCGCGAAGATCACCGCCGGGAGCCCGTACGCGGTCTCGGTCACCGCGAGCACCCCGTCGGTGGACGACCCCAGGGTGCTCAACACGGAGACGATCAGCAGGGTCACCCAGGCGAGGCTGAGCAGGCCGAGAACGACTGCCGCGCCGACCGAGCCGGCCGGGCCCGACTCGGCGTCGGGGGCGACTGCGGGTTGGCTGGTCATCGCTGGTGCCCTCCTGGTCGTCGGCGTGCTGTCGTCCGGTGCCGACCAGCGTACGCGGATCGGCGTGCGGGTCAGCCGGGCGTGCGACGATGGGCCCCGGACCGCGTCGCCGTGGCCGCCCCACCGGGTGCCCCGACGGGTCCGTCTTTCGCCGACGTTGTCGAGATCACGCCTGGAGCCTGTGATGGACGCCGTTCCCGCCACCCCCGACCCCCGCAACGAACCGATCCGCGACTACGCGCCGGGCAGCGCCGAGCGGGCCGACCTGAGCCGCCGGCTCACCGAGTTGTCGGCCGACCGGATCGAGCTGCCGATGACGATCGGCGGCCGGCAGCGGATGGCGGCGGGCGCGCCGATCGAGGTGGTGATGCCGCACCGGCACCGGCACGTTCTCGGGGTGACCGGTAACGCCGAGCCGGCCGACGCCGAAGCCGCGGTGGCAGCGGCGAAGCAGGCCGCACCGGGCTGGCGCAACCTGCCGTACGCCGAACGGGCCGCGGTCTTCCTGCGCGCCGCCGACCTGCTGGCCGGCCCGTGGCGGGACACGGTGAACGCGGCCACCATGCTCGGTCAGTCCAAGACCGCCTACCAGGCGGAGATCGACTCGGCCTGCGAGCTGATCGACTTCCTACGGTTCAACGTGCACTTCGGTCAACAGGTGCTGGCCGAGCAGCCCCGATCCGCACCCGGGGTGTGGAACCGGTTCGACCACCGACCGTTGGAGGGCTTCGTCTACGCGATCACCCCGTTCAACTTCACCGCGATCGCCGGCAACCTGCCGTCCGCGCCGGCGCTGATGGGCAACACGGTGGTCTGGAAGCCGTCCCCGACGCAGCAGTTCGCCGCCCACTTCACCATGCGGCTGTTCGAGGCCGCCGGGCTGCCGCCGGGGGTGATCAACCTGGTCACCGGGGACGGGCTGGCGGTGTCCGAGGTGGCGCTGGCCGACCGGGACCTGGCCGGCATCCACTTCACCGGCTCCACCCGGGTGTTCCAGCAGCTGTGGCGGACCGTCGGGGAGAACATCGGCCGGTACCGCTCGTACCCCCGGCTGGTCGGCGAGACCGGCGGCAAGGACTTCATCGTGGCGCATCCCAGCGCCGACCCGGCAGCGCTGCACACCGCCCTGGTCCGGGGCGCATACGAGTACCAGGGACAGAAGTGCTCGGCGGCGTCCCGGGCGTACCTGCCGAAGTCGCTGTGGACGGCCGGGCTGCGGGACCGACTGGTCGCGACGGTCGAGTCACTGCCCTACGGCGACGTGACCGACTTCACCAACTTCGGCGGCGCGGTGATCGACGACCGGGCGTTCGCCCGGCACGCGGCCGTGCTGGACCGGGTCCGCAACGACCCGTCGTGTCAGGTGCTGGCCGGTGGCACGGTCGACGACAGCGTCGGCTGGTTCGTCCGGCCCACCCTGTTGACCTGCACCGATCCCGGGCATGAGGTGTTCAGCACCGAGTACTTCGGCCCGATCCTGGCCGTGTCGGTCTATGACGACGACCAGTTCTGGGACGTGGTGGCCCAGGCCGAGGAGATCGCTCCGTACGCGTTGACCGGGTCGGTCTTCGCGACCGACCGGCGGGTGATCGACCGGGCCGGCGCCATGCTGCGGTACGCGGCCGGCAACTTCTACGTCAACGACAAGCCGACCGGGGCGGTCGTCGGGCAGCAGCCGTTCGGCGGCGCCCGGGGCAGCGGCACCAACGACAAGGCCGGGTCGAAGCACAACCTGCTGCGCTGGACGTCGCCGCGCACGGTCAAGGAGACGTTCGTGCCGCCGGTCGAGCACCGCTACCCGCACATGGGCTGAGCCGGGCGGGCCGGCCCGGTCACAGCAGCGTCTCCAGCTCGGACACGTCGTACCACTCCAGCTCATGGTCCTCGGCACCGTCCACGACGAACTGGGCGTCGGGGTCACCGACGGCGGCCTGCGACACGGCGGCCACCGCCGCCGCTACATCGTCGACCGCCTCGTCGCCGTCGACGTGCACCGCGGCGACCGAGGCGAAGGCGATCGGGCCGGCCAGCGTCACGGTGCTGGAGCCGAGCTCGGCGACCGACCGTTTCAGCGCGTCCGCCGGCAGGTCGACGGCGATCACCACCCGACGGCGCGGGGCGGCCGCATCGTCGCGCAGGTGGCGCAGTGACTCCTGGGCGGCGCGGGTGAACGCGACGTACTCCAGCTCCTCTTCGTCACCTTCGACGTACCACTCCCGCAGTGCGGGGGTCACCGTGTGCGCGACGTCGGCGGCGAGTTGGCCGGTGTCGCGGAGCCCGGCGAGCGCCGGCAGGGTGGCCGGGACGTAGACCCGGAGCAGGTTGTCGGACACGCTCGCCCCCCACAGATGTCGTCGCTGATGCAATGTACGCCGCCGAGCGGCCCTGCGGGGCCACGGTGGCACACTGAACCGACCGACGTAGACGAGCCGGGAGTCACCGTGGAGCCGAGGTTCCTGCAGTTGTCCGACGTCGCCGCCGAACTCAACGTATCCGACTCGCAGGTCTATCACATGGTTCGCAGTGGCGAGTTGCCCGCGATCAAGATCGGCGGACGCGGACAGTGGCGGGTGGAACGCGCCCAGCTGGAGAAGTACATCCAGCGCAAGTACGCCGAGACGGCGCAGTGGGTGCAGAGCAACCCGCTGATCGAGCGCGAGCCGGAGTAGTCCGGCGCCTACTGGTTGTCCGAACACCGTCATCGACAGACGTTGACGGACGGCGTCATGCTGGCTTCAAATTGGTCTGCCGAAGGCAAACGAAGGCAAACGCAAGATCAACAGGAGCTCGGATGACTGTCGCGACCCGGATCCGACGTCCCCCCGTCCGACTGCGACCCGCCCCACCGCTGGACCCGCCGTTCACCGACGAGCCGGCTCAGTTCGACATGCGTCCCGGTCCCGGCGTACAGCTGGCGCTCGACCTGGCCGGGGCGGCACCCGGCGCGGTGGTCGCCGACCGGTCCGCGACCACCGTCGGCCGACCGGCCAACGGGTCGGCCGGTGGCCACGGAGGGCTGCCGCCGGGCGCGCTCGCCGGCGCGTCACCGGAGGCCCGCCGGGCCGCGCACCGGTTCCTGGCCGCGAGCCTGGAGATCATCAACGGGTTCCGCCCGGCCGGCCACATCCGCCGGCTCGCCGACCCGGCACAGGCGCTCGCGGTCGGCGCGCAGCTGGCCGTCGCCGTCGACCGGGCCCGGAGACCGGACGAACCGGGCCGGGCCCGACGCGGGCCGGCATCGCCGCATCCGACGCCGATCGTCCGCGGTGGGCGGCGCCCCGTCGAGCTGCTCCGGGTCCGTCAGCTGCGGATCTGCGAGCCGGTCAGCGGCGTCGCGGAGGCCGTCGCGGTGCTCGGCACCGACGAACGCAGCTGGGCGCTCGCCTTCCGGCTGGAACGCCGGCCAACCGGCTGGTTGAGCACCACGGTCGACGTCGTGTGACCGGGCAACCCGCCGGGATCAGGTACCGCCGGGATCAGGCTCCGGGAGCGCCGTGGCAGCGCTTGTACTTCTTGCCAGACCCGCACGGGCAGGGCGCGTTGCGTGACGGCCCGTTGCTGCTGACGGCCTGGCCGGGGGCGGCTCGGCGGCCGGCGGCCGCCGGCACCGGCGGACCGGCCGCCGGTCGGCTGGCGGCGGGCGGGCGGCCCTGCCCCGCACGCTGGCCTTGGCCCTGACCGCCCTGGCCCGCACGCCCGGCCGGTGGGCCGCCGACGCCCAACGCCGGTGCCTGCTGCACCTGCACCCCGCTGTCGGCACCGTCGATGGTGGGCGAGACGTACTGCAGGCCCTGCGGACGCGGTGCCGCGCCAAGGCCCTTGGCACTCACCTGGACTCCGGCGCCACCATCGGGCACCGGAATCCGGGGTCCGGGCCGCTCCCCCGCCGGCGCGCCGGCACCGTCAGCCGGGGCCCCCGGCTGCTGCACCTGCACCTCGACGTTGAACAGGAAGCCGACCGTCTCCTCCTTGATGCCGTCCATCATGGTGGCGAACATCGCGTAGCCCTCACGCTGGTACTCGACCAGCGGGTCACGCTGGGCGTAGGCCCGCAGGCTGATGCCCTCCTTGAGGTAGTCCATCTCGTAGAGGTGCTCGCGCCACTTGCGGTCGATCACCTGCAGCAGGACCATCCGCTCCAGCTGCCGCAACGCGTCGGTGCCGAGCTCCTCCTCACGGCGCTGGTACGCCGCGTGGGCGTCCTCCAGTACCTGCGCCCGGAGGAAGTCGGCGTCCACCGCGCTGCGTTCGCCGCCGGCCTCCTCGATCAGCTCGTCGACGGTGATCCCCACCGGGTAGAGCTGCTTGAGGCTGGACCAGAGCTGGTCGAAGTCCCAGTCCTCGGCGTAGCCCTCGACCGTCGCCCCGTCGACGTACGCGCCGACCACGTCGTCGATCATCTTGGTGACCTGGTCGTGCAGGTCCTCGCCGTTGAGCACCCGCAGCCGCTCGGCGTAGATCACCTGGCGCTGCTTGTTGAGCACCTCGTCGTACTTGAGGACGTTCTTACGGGTCTCGGCGTTCTGGCCCTCGATCTGCGCCTGGGCGTTCTTGATCTGCCGGGTCACCATCTTGGACTCGATCGGCACGTCCTCGGGGATGTTGAAGCGCTCCATCACCGCTTCGACCGCCCCGGCCCGGAACCGCCGCATCAGCTCGTCCTGCAGCGACAGGTAGAACCGGGACTCACCCGGGTCGCCCTGCCGGCCGGAGCGACCGCGCAGCTGGTTGTCGATCCGGCGGGACTCGTGCCGCTCGGTGCCGAGCACGTAGAGGCCGCCGACCGCGGAGACCTCCTCGGCCTCGGCGGCGCAGGCCTGCTTGACCTGCGGCATGATGTCTTCCAGCGCCTTGTCGTACTCCTCGGCGTGCTCGACCGGGTCGAGCCCACGCTGGCGCAGCTGGGCCGCGGCGAGGTAGTCCGGGTTGCCGCCGAGCAGAATGTCCGTGCCGCGGCCGGCCATGTTGGTCGCCACGGTGACCGCGCCCTTACGGCCGGCCTGCGCGATGATCTCGGCTTCCTTGGCGTGGAACTTCGCGTTGAGCACCGCGTGCGGGATGCCCCGGCGACGCAGCAGCTGGGAGAGGATCTCCGAGTTCTCCACCGACACCGTGCCGACCAGCACCGGCTGGCCCACCGCGTGCCGCTCGGCGATGTCCTCGACGGCGGCGTTGAACTTGGCCTTCTCCGTCTTGTAGATGACGTCCGCCCGGTCCATCCGGACCATCTCCCGGTGGGTCGGGATGGTCACCACGCCGACGTCGTAGACCTTGTTGAACTCGCCGGCCTCGGTCTGCGCCGTACCGGTCATCCCGGCCAGCTTGCTGTAGAGCCGGAAGTAGTTCTGCAGGGTGATGGTGGCGAGGGTCTGGTTCTCCTGCTTGATCTCGACGCCTTCCTTGGCCTCGATCGCCTGGTGCATGCCCTCGTTGTAGCGGCGGCCGTGCAGGATCCGGCCGGTGAACTCGTCGACGATCAGGACCTCGCCGTCGTTGACGATGTAGTCCTTGTCCCGCTTGTAGAGCTCCTTGGCCTTGATGGCGTTGTTCAGGTAGCCGACCAACGGGGTGTTCACCGACTCGTACAGGTTGTCGATGCCCAGTCGGTCCTCGACCTTGGCGACGCCCCGTTCGGTCACCGCGACGGTGCGCTTGGCGTAGTCGATCTCGTAGTCGCCCTCGCCGTCCTTGCCGACCTGCATCCGCTTGACCACGGCGGCGAACTCGCCGTACCAGCGGGCGGAATGCTCGGCCGGACCGGAGATGATCAGCGGTGTCCGCGCCTCGTCGATCAGGATCGAGTCGACCTCGTCGACGATGGCGAAGTTGTGCCCGCGCTGCACCAGGTCGTCCTTTGACCAGGCCATGTTGTCGCGCAGGTAGTCGAAGCCGAACTCGTTGTTGGTGCCGTAGGTGATGTCCGCCTGGTACGCGGCCCGGTGGTCGGCCGAGGGCCGGTTGGGCAGGATCACGCCGACGGTGAGCCCGAGGAACTCGTGCACCCGGCCCATCCAGGCGGCGTCCCGCTCGGCCAGGTAGTCGTTGACGGTTACGATGTGCACGCCTTTGCCGGACAACGCGTTGAGGTACGCCGGTAGTACCGAGGTGAGCGTCTTGCCCTCACCGGTCTTCATCTCGGCGATGTTGCCGAAGTGCAGCGCCGCGCCGCCCATGATCTGCACGTCGTAGTGCCGCTGGCCGAGCACCCGGGCGGCGGCCTCCCGGGCGGTGGCGAACGCCTCTGGGAGGAGGTCGTCGAGGGACTCGCCGTCGGCGTACCGCTGACGGTACTGGTCGGTCAGCTCCCGCAGCTCCGCGTCGGTGAGGTCGACGTAGTCGTCCTCGATCGAGTTGACGGCCGTGGCGACCGCCTTGAGCCGACGCAACATGCGGCCCTCGCCGGCGCGGAGGACCTTCTCAAGAATCGACACGGATCAACGCTCCCCTAGACGGTGTGCCCCACCATCGTAGGCGCATCAATCGGTACGGCGGCAGTCGCAGCCCGCATCCAGCACCGGATATTCCGACATAACGGACCACGTCGACGTGGTACGCCCGGCATATGCGTTATGCACTGCGCGAAAGCTGCGTCAGGATGGGCCGGTGGAACCCGTCGAACTCACCGAGGGCGGCGTCCGGCTTCGGATGTTTCTGCCCGACGACGCCCCTGCGGTCGCCGAGGCCTGCGGCGATCCGACCACCCAGCGGTTCATCCCCGACCTGCCCCGGCCATACACGGTCGCCGACGCACTGCACTGGATCACCAAGGGGTCCACCGCCGCCTGGACCGGCGGCGGCGCAGCCTGGGCGATCGCCGACCCGGGCAGCGACGAGCTGCTCGGCTGCGTCGGGCTCAGCCGGGCGGTACCCGAGCGGGCCCAGATCGAGGTCGGCTACTGGATCACGCCCCGGGCCCGGGGCAAAGGAGCGGCCACCGCGGCCGCCATCGCCGCCACCGGCCACGCGGTGCGCTCCGGGTTCGGCCGGGTCGAGTTGCTCACCGACGCGGCCAACGCGGTCAGCCAGCGGGTGGCGCTGGCCGCCGGCTTCAGCTACGAGGGGGTACGCCGAGGCGCCGCCAGCCAGCCCGGCCGACTGCCAACCGTCGACCGGCAGGACCTGATGGTCTGGACCCGACTGGCCGGCGACCCACCGGGACCGACCCCACGCACCCTGCCGGACCTGCCCGGCGACGGGTTGACCGACGGGGTGGTCCGGCTGCGCCCGCTCGGCCCGGCCGACGCCGACTTCGCGTACCACCTGGAGTCGCTGCCCGACGTCGCCGCGACCTCGGTCCCACCGGTGGTGCCGACCCGCGCCCTGATCGAGGCGCAGTGCGCCAAGGCACCGGGGAGGTGGCTGGCCGGCCAGCGAATCGACGTGGTCGTCTGCGACGCGGCCAGCGGTACGCCGGCCGGGCGGATCGGGCTCAGCTATCTGAGTCCGGAACTCGGCGAGGCGATGATCGGCTATTCGCTGCTGCCCCAGTGGCGCGGGCGCAGCTACACCGCTCGGGCGGTACGGCTGCTCGCCCGGTGGATCTTCGCCAACACGGCCGTCGCCCGGTTGGCCGCCGGTGCGCTGCCTAGCAACGTCGCGTCCCAGCGGGTACTGAAGCGGGCCGGCTTTCAGCGCGAAGGGCAGAACCGGGCCCAGTTGCCCGGCGCGGACGCCAGCCGCCACGACAGTGTCCAGTACTCGCTGCTACCGGCCGACCTCGACAAAGCGTGAGCCGCGCAGGCCGGTCGGATACCATCGACGGCCGCCCGTTTGGCGGCGACGGCCAACGGTATCCGACCGGTCGACCACGAATTGTCAAAATGGTGGTCGATTAGGCGGTGACGGTCGGTTCAGCCAGCGCGATGACACCGTAGTCGTAGCCTTTGCGGCGGTAGACCACGCTCGGCCGGCCGGACTCCTTGTCCAGGAAAAGATAGAAGTCGTGCCCGACCAGTTCCATCTGGAACAACGCGTCGTCGACCGTCATCGGATCGCCCGGGTGTTCCTTCTCCCGGACGATGTGCCAGGGCTGGTCGTCGTACTCGTCGGCAACGTCTTCGTACCCATCGTCGGTGAAATCCTGCGCGGTGCGGTCGAGTACCGCGACCGATGTCGCCGGCTCCTCGGTCGGCTGGGACGGCGGCAACGGGGCGAATCCGTTCAGCCCGGCGGTCGGCAGCCCGGAGGTCGCCTCGGCCACCGAGACCGGCGCGTGCCGGCCGCGGTGTACCCGGCGCCGGTCGGCGGCGCGGCGCAGCCGGGTGTCCAACTTGCTGATGGCGGCGTCGAGGGCGCTGTAGAAATCCTTGGCGCACGCTTCCGCCCGGATCACCGGCCCGCGCGAGACACAGGTGAGTTCGACCCGCTGGCAGTGGTCCGACTGACGGGGATTGCGCTCGTGAAACAACTCGACGTCGACGCGCATCAGCTTGTGGTCGTACCGTTCGACCTTGGCCAACTTCTCGGCTACATGGGCCCGGTAGTGGTCGGGGACCTCTACGTTACGGCCTTTCACCACGATGTCCACGCGTGACCTCCCTGGAACGATCTCAACGATCGGTGTCGCTGCGAAAGAATTCGGGACCGGTCAGCGAACCAAGAGTGGTCGGCGTCAACCGGCCGGGTAGCGGAATACACCTCCCTCCGGGACACCTCGGGTGGTTATTCAACCACCGGCCATACCCCTGATGTGCCTACGCTAACTCGCCGACGGCGGCGCGTCATCAGTTCGGCAGAGACCGGTGCACGAAGATTCCCAGATTATGAACAAACCCTGACAAAGGACGCTAGACAGTGACTACCGCAGGTAACGGCGTCGCGTCGCTGCGAGCACCACGGCGGCGTACACCGGCAGTCCCTGCGCGACAAGGAGCCGGTGCACAGCGGCCAGCGTCGCACCGGTGGTGACGATGTCGTCCACCACGATCACCCGCAGTCGCGGATCCACCCGCAGCGAGATGTCAAGTCCGAACCGCCGGGGTCGAAACGCCGTCCGGGCGGACGCCAGCCGCGCCGCGCTGTCCAACCCGGCCGAGTCCGGACGGGTCCGGGCCCGCAGCGGCCGCGCCACCGCGACCCGCCGGCCGTCGACCCGCAACCGGGCCGCCGCGTACCGGGTCAGCCGGGCGAGATGATCACCGTGCCGGGCCCGCGCCGCCGCAGCGGTGCTCGGCACCGGGACCAGCAGCACCGGCCGGTCCCCACCGGTGCCGACCGCGGCGGCGACCGCGTCGCCGAGCAGCCGGCCCAGTGGCCGACCCAGCCCGTGCCGGCCCCGCTCCTTGTACGCCAGCAGCAGCTCCCGCAGTACCCCGGCGTACTCGCCCAACGCCACGCAGGGTGGCAGGTCGGGCGGGGCCGGCTCGGGGCGTACCGGCCGGGGGCGCAGCCGCTGCACCTCGGCGGCGCACCGGCCGCACACGCCGAACCGCAGCCGGCCGGCGGTGCGGCGGCAACCGGCGCACTCCGCCGGCAGCACCAGGTCGGCCAGTGCCGACCAGATGTCGCCCACCACCACCGCAGGTCAGTCAGTACAGGAAGAACGGGGCGGTCGGATTGGTAACCGGGTTCTCCGGCTCCTCGGTCTCGCCCGGCTCCACCCCTTCGATCTCCTCCGGCCGGATCTGCTCGCTCGGCTCGAACAGGTCGTACGGCACACCGTTGGCGACGTACATCCGGGCACCGACCGTGCCGCCGCTGACCGGGTTCGCCGGATAGCCGGCCAGGTGGGTCACGCTCGCCCCGCCGAGGTCCCGCAGCGAACTGGTCTCGATCGCGCCGTCCACCGTCACGTCGTACAGGCTGACCCGCCCGTCTGGGTTCGTGCCGGCCGCCACCAGCAGCGTCTCGGCCACCCAGTCGACCTGGGTGAGGTCGGACAGCGAGGTCGGCACCCGACGGGGTGGCAGCACCTCGACCTTGCCGCCCCGGTTCAGCGCGGCCACGTACAGCCGACCGTCGACCACCAGCGCGATCCGGTGACCGTCCGGGGCCGCACCGACCGACTGCACCTCGCCCGTCACCCCGGGCAGCGTGATCTGCTCGACCGCACCGCTGCCGACCCGGAACGAGTACAGCCCGCCGTCCGCGACGACGAGTCCCACGTCACCTGGTGCCTTGAGCCAGACCGGCCGGCCGATGTCGTCGAAGGTCCGGGTGCTGGCGTCGAAGCTGGTGCCCGCCCCGGTCGCCGCGCCGACGATCAGCCGCTCGGCGCCGCCGTCGGCCACCGCGAGGGCCGCGTACGTGCCGCCACCGACCTGGGTGAAGCCGGCGGTGACCACGTTCTGGTTGACCTCCTCGGTGAGCACCGGGATCGGCTCGCCGGAGCGCGCCGAGCTGCGCAATCGGTGCACCCGGCCCTGGTAGACGGTGAACCGTTCGGGCGTCTCGGGCAGCGCCTGAGTGCCGTTCATCGCCAGCAGGTCGGCACCCGGGTACACCTTCGGAGTCTGCCCCTGGATGGTCAACTCCAGGTCGTTGTCGAACTCCGGCCACAGCGACCACATCAGCTGGGCGGCCAATCGGTCGAGTTCGCGGTCGTCGGCGAACGGAGTCGCGTCGGCGATCAACGTGACCTTAAGCCGGTCTCCGGTGTCGGGCACGTTGCCACCCGAGCGGATGCCGCTCGGCAGCGCCTGCACCGCCGAGGCGAGCCAGTTCGACGGCCCGCTGATCAGCATCTCCAGCAGAACGGTGCGCTGACGCTCCAACGGCACCGCCACCGGCAGGTAACGCAGATCCGGCACCAGCGCCCGTTGGCTGGTGTCCCAGAAGTAGATGGTGCGCTGCAGGTAAAACGTGTTCAACGCGTCCACGCTGAGCAGCAGCGCCGCCGGCGGGTTGAGGACGAACTTGCCCGTCTCACCGGCCACCGACCCGACCTGGAAGGTGTACTCGGTGAACTCCGGCTCCTGGGCGGGCAGCGGCTCCAACGCGCCGTTCGGCCGCAGCAGGCCGAGCTGCTGGACGTCGAGCGCCACCTCCTCCACCCCGGCCTCGGCCCGAGTGATCTGCGGACGTTCACGCAGTCGAACCACGGTCAGCGCGACCTCGGGATTGGGGTCGCGAATGTCCGCACGGTCCTGCGGCGCGACGTACTCGCGTACCTGTTCCACTGCCCGTTCCGCCTCCACGGCGGCGGCCTGCAGGAAGTTGACGACGAACGCCTCGGTGTTGTTGCGTTCGTCGAGCCGCGAGGCCGGCGTCTGGGCACCGCTGCCACCGGTCGGCAGGCCGGGTGCCGGACCCTGCCCGTCGACCCGCACCTCAGTGTTCTCCGGAATGCCGCACCCGGCGGCCAGTACCCCGGCGAGCACCGACAGCAGCGCCAGTCGACGCCACCGGCGGATCACGGTGCCGCTCCGGTCGCGGCCACGCCGTCACTGGCCCGGCCGCCGGAGCCGGTGCTCTGCTCCGGGAGGACCACCATCCTGCCGACCGGTTCGGCGGCCGAGGGTGCGGGCTGCGTCGGCGCCCGCCACGGCTCGTCCGGATCGGCACCGTCCGACCCGCCGGGCGGCGGCCGGCGGTCCCCCGGTACCAGCCGCAGCGGTGACGAGGTGAGCCGGTCACCGGCCCGGGCCGGCAGGGTGAGCCGGAACTGGGCACCCTCACCGGGCGCACCCCACGCTTCGAGCCAGCCGCCATGCAGCCGGGCGTCCTCCACGCTGATCGACAGGCCGAGACCGGTCCCACCGGTCTGCCGGGCACGGGACGGATCCGCCCGCCAGAAGCGGTTGAACACCAACTTGTCCTCCCCGGCCCGCAGGCCGACCCCATGATCGCGTACGGTCACCGCGACCGCCGCGTCGTCGACGCCGAGAGTGACCACCACCGGCCGGCCCTCGCCGTGCTCGACGGCGTTGCCGACCAGGTTGCGCAGCACCCGCTCGACCCGCCGGGGATCCACCTCGGCGATAACCGGCGTCGGGGGCAGTCGCAGCTCGATCCGCACGCCGAGCCGTGCGGCCAGCCCGTCGAGCCGGTCGGCGACCCGGCGGACCACCGGCACCAGGTCGGTCGGCTCGGAGTCCAGCACCGCGAACCCGGCGTCGAACCGGCTGATCTCCAGCAGGTCGGTGAGCAGGCTCTCGAACCGGTCCAGCTCGGTCTGCAACAGCTCGGCGCTGCGGGCCGCCGCCGGGTCGAAGCCGTCCCGCTCGGCGAAGAGCAGATCGGCGGCCATCCGTACGGTGGTCAGTGGGGTGCGCAGCTCGTGCGACACGTCGGAGGTGAACCGACGCTGCAGCCGGGACATCTCCTCCAGCCGGGTGATCTGCCGCTGCAGGTTGGTCGCCATCTGGTTGAACGAGGCGGCCAGCATGGCCAGGTCGTCCTCGCCGTCGACCACCATCCGTTGGTCCAGCAGCCCGGCGGAGAGTCGCTGCGCGGTGCGCGCGGCTACCCGTACCGGTGTGACGACCAGCCTGGTGACCAGCGCGGCCAGCAGGCCGAGCAGCATCACCAGGGCCAGTCCGGTGATGAGCACGGTCGCCCGGATCTGGTTGGCGGCCTGATCCTGGGTGGTCAGCGGCACCAGGTAGTAGAGCTCGACCTGACCGAACTTGGTCGGCACCGGGGAGCCGTAGACCAGATACTTGAGCCGCCCCTCGCCGAGGTCACCGGTGCGGATCTGATGCGCCTGGGCACCGGAGCCGACGTGCCGGGCCAGCTCGTCGCTGATCATGCCGGACGCGTCCACCGCCGGCGATGTCGCCGACTGGATCAGTGGATAGCCGCTCGCCGCCATCACCACGACCACCCCACCCACCTGGTCGGGGTCGCCCCCGGCCAGGTTGCTGACGGTCAGCTCGAAGGTCACCCGGACCTGCGGGTCGAAGTACTGCGGATGCACGCTCATCTGCTCGGCGGCGTAGTCCCGCCCGTGGGTCAGCCGCCGCTGCACGTCCTCCCGGGCCCGGTCCAGCAGAATGTTGGTGCTCTGCGACGCCACCATGTACGCGAACCCGCCGACCAGCAGACCGGACGCGACCAGCGTGATGGTCACCACCCGCAGCTGCAGGGACCTGCGCCACATCCGCTGGGCGCCGCTGGTCACCGGCCGGGTCCGGGCCAGCAGCAGCTCCCGTGCCGGGCGCAGTGCGCCACTGACACGGGAAATCAGGTCGGACACGGTGCGGGATCGGCCAGCCACAGTACCGACCAGGCTAGCCGGTGCCCGCCTTGTAGCCCACGCCCCGAACGGTGAGGATGATTTCGGGTCGCTCCGGATCCGGCTCGATCTTGGCGCGCAACCGCTGCACGTGCACGTTCACCAGCCGGGTGTCGGCCGCGTGCCGGTAACCCCAGACCTGCTCCAGTAGCACCTCACGGGTGAACACCTGGCGCGGCTTACGGGCCAGCGCGACCAGCAGGTCGAACTCCAACGGTGTCAGCTTCACCTCCGCACCGTCGCGGCTGACGGTGTGCGCCGGCACGTCGATGGTGATCTGGTTCCCCGGTGGCCCGATGGTGAGCAGTTCGGGCGCGACGTCCTCGCCCCGGCGCAGCCGGGCCCGCATCCGGGCGACCAGCTCCTTGGGCTTGAACGGCTTCACCACGTAGTCGTCGGCGCCGGACTCCAGGCCGAGCACGACGTCGACGGTGTCGCTCTTGGCGGTGAGCATGACGATCGGGATGCCCGATTCGGAGCGGATCGCCCGGCAGACGTCGATCCCGCTCATCCCGGGCAGCATCAGGTCGAGCAGGACGATGTCCGGCCGATTGTCCCGGAAAGCGGCGAGCGCCCGCTCACCGTCGGCAACGAACGACGGCAGGAAGCCCTCGCTGCGCAGCACGATACCCATCATCTCCGCCAGGGCGGGATCGTCATCGACAACCAGCACGCGGGCTCTCATGTGACCAATATTCCATCCCGGTTCCATCGGCGGGGCACCGCCACCGGCCGGACCGGTCACAGCACTGCGGCACGGTCATGACATCCCCGCCCGGTCACGACATTCCGGACATCGCGCCGCCCTACAGCGGCTGACGGCGATCCGCGTGCCACGATGGTAGGCCAGCGTCCCGTCCGAACCATCGGCCACCTCGTCACCAGGAGTCCGCGTGGATCACGCCGGCCTGCCCGACGTGCTGCCGCTGCGCCCGCTCACCACGGGCGAATTGCTGGACGCAGCCGTTGGTCTGCTCCGCGGCCACGCACCCGTCCTGTTGACCGTCGGCGCCGTACTCGCTCTCGGTGAGCAACTGCTGCTGCTCCCACTGCGCGAGGCGGCCGGAACCACCGCCCCCGGATACCTGCCGAGCTGGAACCGGCTCGGCCTCTACTGGCTGCTGCTCGCCGCCGGGGCGGCCCTCGAAGCGACGGCGATCGCCATGCTCGGCGGCCTCACCTCGCGGGCGGCCGGAGGGGCGCTGTCCGGTCGGCACATCACCGGGGCCCGGCTGCTCGACCCGCGCGGCGGCCGGTTCGCCGCGGTCGTGCTGGTCGCCTGGGCGGCCGGGACCATCATGTTCGCCGCCGCGCTCGCCGGACCGGTCTGGTTCATCGGGTACGCGGTCCTCGGGCTGGCGGTCCCGGCCGTGGTGCTGGACCGGGTGCCGGTCTGGCAGTCGCTGGCCCGGTCCGCCGCGCTCGCCACCCGCGCCGGGCTGCGCGCCGGGCTGATCCGCGTCCTGGGCTACCTGATCTGGTTCGTCATCCGCGCCGGCCTGGCGATCGGCGCGGTGAACCTGGTCGACCGGGACGCGGCGTGGCTCGCCGTCGCGACCGTCGCCGGCTGGACACTTCTCAACGCGGTCGGCTACCCGGCACTCGCCTGCCTGGACGCCGTCCTGCACGTGGAGACGCGGATGCGCACCGAAGGACTGGACATCCGCCTACGGCGGGCGTCGATCCCGACGGCCGCCTCCCGGGCCGCAGCGTCGGTGAGACCGGACGCCGGTTTACCGGTGGCCGGCAGGTGATCACGACCGTGAGCCGCTGGTGGACCGAGTTCGTCGCCGCCGTCGGCGACGTCGTCCCGCTGCCCCTTGCCACAGTGCTGCTGATGGCCGGCGCCGCGTTGGCCGCCCTCGGATGGTTCCACTGGCCCCGCTGGTGGCCACGGCGCCGGCCCGGTCCATGGGGCTGGCCGGCACCACCCGGCCTGCCCCGCTGGCTGGCCGCGCTCGATCCACGCCGCTGGCGCCGCCGGCGGGCGGCGGCCGCCGACGGCCGCCCCGGTGGTTCGCCGGTGCCGCCGCCCCGGTCGACCGACGTTCCGGCCGCACTCGCCGACCGGTACGCCGACCAGGGCCGGTACGCCGAGGCAATCCGGGAACGGCTGCGCGCGATGGTCGTGGAGATCGCCGACCACGGGGTGCTCACCGACCGCCCCAGCTGGACCGTCACCGAACTCGCCGATGTGGCCGGGCGGGCCGAGCCGGCCGCCCACCCCGTGCTGACCGAGGCCGGCGGCATCTTCAGCGACGTGTGGTACGGCGAACAGCCGGCACTGCCCGGCCACGACCGGCGGATGCGCGAACTCGCCGGCCAGCTGCGTCACGCACTCGACCAGGACCGTCGGCCCGCCGGCCAGCGACCGGGCCGGCGACGGTGACCCGGCCCGGTGCTCGCCGCCAAGGGCTGCCACGGCGGCGGCGGTGGCTGCGGATCGCGATCCCGTTCACGGTGGTCGGCGTCCTGCTCGTCGGCACCGCCGTGGCGTACCAGCTGACCCACCCGGACCCGACCCGGCCCGGCTTCCTCTCCCCGACCAACCACGGCCCGGACGGCGGCAGCGACCTCGCCGCCGCGTTGCGCGACGACGGCATCACCGTCCACTCCGTTGACGGGACCGTCGACGCGATCCGCGCCGCGCTGACCGGACCCACCACGCTGTTCGTTCCCGCACCCACCCTGGTTCATCGGGACTACCTGCAGGCGCTCGGTCGGATGCCGGCCGGGACCCGGGTGCTGCTGGTCGACCCGCCGGCCCGGCTGCTACGTGGCGAGCCGCTGCCGGTCGAGCGCCGCACCCGGCGCTGGGCGGCCCAGGTCGACGATCCGGACCACGACGACCGGCGGTGCGCACTGCCCGAGGTGGCCGACACCGGACCGGCGGCGGCCGTACGGCAGCGTTACGCTGCCCCGCCCGGAATCGACCCGGACCGGTTCGACCTGTGCTTCGATGCCGGCCTGGCCCGGCTCGACTGGGGGCAGGCCGAGCTGGTGGTGGTCGGGGCGAGCGACCCGTTCCGCAACGACCGGTTCGACGAGCACCGCAACGCTCGGTTCGCCGCCCAACTGCTCGGCACCCGTGCGCAGGTGGTCTGGCTCGACCTCGCCCGCCCGGACACCCCACCGGAACCCGGGGAGCCGGTGCAGCAGCCGTCGATCCACCTCGGCGAGGACGACCCCGGCGCCGGCCCGCAGGTCAGCGCCCAGCCGACCGGGCAACCACACGGACCGGTGGCCAGCGAGGTCCGGCCACCGCAGGACACCCTGCTGGACGCTTTTCCGCCGTGGTTCTGGGCGTTGCTCGCCCAGCTGGCCGTCGCCGCCCTGGTGCTGGTGCTGTGGCGGGCCCGCCGGTTCGGTCCACCGGTGTCCGAGGCGCTGCCGGTGACGGTTCCGGTTGCCGAGACGATGCTGGGCCGAGGGCAGCTCTACCGGCGGTCCCGGGAACGGGCCCCCACCACGGGTATCCTGCGTACCGCCGCACTGGCCCGGCTTGTCCCGATGCTGGATCTGCCGGATCAACCTCAACCGGCGGACGTCGTGGCGGCGGTCGCCGACCGGACCGGGGCGTCCGCCGAGCAGATCGACGCGTTGCTGTACGGGCCGCCGCCCACCACCGACGGCGACCTGCTGCACCTGGCCCGGCGGCTGGCCGCCCTGCCCACCGAGGTCGCCGATCCGGCCAACCGCATCAACCCGGCAAATGAAGCGGAACGGACACCGTCCGGCGGGCCGGTGGCTCCGGCACCCCGGTCCCCATCCGCGATCGAAGGAGAACCCTGGTGACCCGACCCAGCGTGACCGCCGACATCGACGCCGACCTCGCCGGCCACGACGCCGCCCGCGACGCGCTGCGCCGGCTGCGAGCCGAGGTCGCCAAGGCCGTGGTCGGGCAGGACGCCGTGGTCACCGGTCTGGTCATCGCGCTGCTCTGCCGCGGGCACGTGCTGCTGGAAGGCGTCCCCGGCGTCGCCAAGACCCTGCTGGTACGCGCGTTCGCCGCAGCGCTGGATCTGGACGCCAAGCGGGTGCAGTTCACCCCGGACCTGATGCCGGGCGACGTCACCGGGTCACTCATCTTCGATCCACGAAGTGCCGCGTTCACCTTCCGGGAAGGCCCGGTCTTCACCAACCTGCTACTCGCCGACGAAATCAACCGGACACCACCGAAGACGCAGTCGGCCCTGCTCGAGGTGATGGAGGAGCATCAGGTCTCGGTGGAAGGGGTCCGCCGGCCGCTGCCGGCACCGTTCATCGTGGCCGCCACCCAGAACCCGATCGAGTACGAGGGCACCTACCCGTTGCCGGAGGCACAACTCGACCGATTCCTGCTCAAGTTGTCCGTACCGCTGCCCACCCGGAACGAGGAACTGGGCGTGCTGCGGGCCCACCACGCTGGCTTCGATCCGGCGGACCTGGCCGCCGCCGGGGTGCGCCCGGTCGCCGGGGCGGCCGACCTGGCCGCAGCCCGCCGGGCAATCGGGCAGGTACGGGTCAGCGAAGAGGTGTTCGGCTACATCGTGGACCTGTGCCGGGCCACCCGGACGGCTCCCGCGCTGGCGCTCGGTGCCTCACCGCGGGGCACCACCGCGCTGCTCAACACAGCCAAGGCGTGGGGGTGGCTGGCCGGCCGCGACTACGTCACACCGGACGATGTGAAGGCGGTCACCCGGGCCACCCTGCGGCACCGGATCCGGCTCCGGCCGGAGGCGGAGTTGGAGGGGGTCACCGAGGACGCCGTACTCGAATCGGTGCTCGGCGCCGTCCCGACGCCACGGTGACCGGGCCTGACGGCGCGGTGACCGGGCTGGTGGCGCCGCCGGCCGGGGCCGGACAGCCGCCGTGCTGACCTGGCGGGCGGCGGTGCTGCTCGGGGCCGGCGCGGTGACCCTGCCGTGGTGGCCGCGGCCATGGCTGGGTTTGGTGATCGTCACCGGATCGGTGGCCCTGTTCGCGCTGATCGACCTGGCGTGGGCCGCCCCGCTGAGCGCCCTGGAGCTGCGCCGCGACGGCGACCGGACCAGTTGGTTCGGCACTACGGCGACAGTGACGTTGCGGCTGCGCAACGGCTCCCGACGGCGGCTGCGGGCCGAGGTCCGCGACGCCTGGACCCCGTCGGCCGGCGCCGCCCCCGCCGAGAGCGCCGGCACCGATCCAGCCGATCGCGCCGGCACCGCCACTTACCCCGCCGGCACCGTCGGCGGTGGACCCATCTGGCGGGTACGGCTGGCACCGGGAGCTACCGCCGCACTACCCGCCGCACTCAGCCCGACCCGTCGCGGCGACCGCCGCGCCGTCGAGGTGACCGTCCGGTCCACCGGCCCACTCGGGCTGGCGTTCCGGCAACGACGCCGACGGCCGGCCACCCCGCAGTGGACGCTGCGGGTGCTGCCCCGCTTCGACTCCCGGCGGCTGTTGCCGGAGAAACTGGCCCGGCTGCGGGTGATCGACGGCATGCGGGCGGCCCGGGGACGGGGGCAGGGCACCGAGTTCGACAACCTGCGCGAGTACGTGGTCGGCGACGACGTACGGTCGATCGACTGGCGAGCCAGCGCCCGGCGCTCCGACGTACTGGTCCGGACCTGGCGTCCGGAGCGGGACCGGCGGGTGGTGTTCGTCCTGGACACCGGGCGCACGTCGGCGGTCCGCGTCGGCGACCAGCCCCGGCTGGACGTGGCGATCGACGCCGCGCTGCTGCTGGCCACGCTGGCACACCGGGCCGGCGACCGGTTCGACCTGCTGGCGGTGGACACGAAGGTCCGAGCCCGGATCTGGGGCGCAAGCCGACAGACCCTGCTGCCCCGGTTGGTCGCCGAACTGGCGGTGCTGCAACCGACGCTGGTGGAAACGGACCACGAACTGATGGTCGGTGAGCTGCTCCGCCGGGAGACTCGCCGGTCCCTGGTGGTGCTCTGCACCGCACTGGAGCCGGCGGCGCTCGGCGACGGACTGCTGCCGGTGCTGCCCCGACTCGTCGCCCGGCACCAGGTGGTGGTGGCCGCGGTCGGGGATCCGGCGGTGCCGGCCGTCGTCAACGGGCCGGTGCGCGACGTCGCCGACGCATACCTGGCCGCCTCCGCAGCACAGACCACGGCCGAGCGGGACCGGGTCGGTGGTGCGCTGCGTCGGCACGGCGTCCCGGTGCTGGACGCGGCCGCGCCGGGATTCGCCGGCCGGCTCGCCGACCTCTACCTTCAGCTGAAACTGCTCGGCCGGCTCTGAACCGGGTCGGCGGGGCGCCGGGCCGGATCAGCGGGGCGCCGGGAGCCGAGGATGAGGACGTAGCCGAGGAAAGCGAGCCAGGCGGCGACCCCGATGGCGACCCGCAGCCAGGTCGGCAGCGGTGCCGGGGTGACGAAGGCCTCGATCAGCCCAGCCACCGCGAACAGCAACACCAGCCCGAGCGCCACCAGTACGCCGGAGAGCCCGGCCTCGGCGACCGCCCGGCCCCGGGTCAGGTGCGCCGGCGGCGCGATCCACGCCCCGCCGATCCGCAGCCCCACGCCGGCAGCGATGAAGACGCCGGTCAATTCCAGCAGACCGTGCGGCGTGACCAGCCCGAAGAAGACATCGGCCCGGTCGTACGAGATCATCACCCCACCGGTGACCCCGAGGTTCAGCGCGTTCACCCAGAGTAGGTAGAGCACCGGGGCCACCAGTATGCCGGCGGCCAGGCACTGCGCGGCGAGCCAGGCGTTGTGCGCCCACAACTGGGCGGCGAAGTTCGGTGCCGCGTACCGGGTGTAGTAGCCGGCGAAGCTCGACTCGGCGAGCTCAGCGGCGGCCTGGTCACCGATCAGCAGCCGGGCGCTGTCCGGATTGCCGGCCACCCACCACATCAGAAAGCCGGTGAGCGTGCAGAAGGCGACGGCCACCGCCGCCCACCAGGGCGCCGCCTGGAACACCGCCCGGGGGAACCCGACGCTGAAGAACCGGCCTACCCGGGCCCAGGAGAATCCCCGACCCCGGGTGAGCCGAGCGCGGGCCGCCAGCACCAGCCGGGACAGCCGGGCGACCAGCGCCGGGTCCGGCGAGCGGCTGCGGACCGCCGACAGGTGGGTGGCGGTCCGCTGGTAGAGCGCGACCAGCTCGTCCACCTCGGCGACGGTTAGTCGCCGGGCACGCACGAGCTGTTCCAGTCGTCGCCACTGGGGCTCGTGCTCCGCCACGTACGCGTCGAGGTCCACGGTCACCTCCCGTCCCATAGTGTTCACTGGCAGGGTGGCCATGCAGACAACCGGGGGCGGCAGGCTGGTCAGCGGCGAAGCTGTCGAGGTGGAGGTACGGCTGGCCCGGCTCGGCTCGCGGCTGCTGGCCCTGCTCGTCGACCTCGTCGTGCAGGCGCTGATCGCGGTGGTGCTGGCGGTCCTGGCCGGGCTGCTGCTCGCATCGATGCGCGCGTCCATCGAGGTCGACGAGGCGCTCGGGCAGGCCCTACTCACGGTCGGCGCCGTCGTGGTGCTCGTCGGCTACCCGGTGCTGTGCGAGACGTTGAACGCCGGCCGTACCGTCGGCAAACTGGCGGTCGGCATCCGGGTGGTACGCGACGACGGCAGCCCGCCACGTTTCCGGCACTCGCTGACCCGTGCCCTGGTCGGCGTGGCCGCCGAGTGGCCCGGTCTGCTGCTGCCGCCGCTCACCTGGCTGGCCAGCCTGGTGACCTTGGCAATCAACCGGGACGGCAAACGCCTCGGCGACCTGGCCGCCGGCACGGTCGTGGTGCACGATCGGGCCCCGGCGGCCTGGGGGTGGGTGCCGGACATGCCGCCGGTGCTCGCCGGTTGGGCCCGTACCCTCGATCTGAGCCGTCTCGACGACGACCTCGCGCTGGACGTACGGCATCTGCTCGCCCGGGGGCACGGATTCGCCGAACCAACCCGCTCCGACCTGGTCCGGTTGGTGACCGAACAGGTCGCGGCGGTGGTCACTCCCCCGCCGCCGGCCGGTGTTCCGGACTGGGCCTACCTGGCGGCGGTTCTCGCCGAACGCCGTCGCCGGTCGGCGCAGCGGCTGGCCCGGACCAGGGCGGTGACCGCCGCGCTCTGGCCGGAACTCGCTGCGGTGAGTCCGGCGCGCACAAGCGCCCCGCGTCCGACGGCGCCGGTCCGGGCCGCTGCGCCAGAGTCGGTCGCGCCGACGCAGCGGGATGGACCGGACTGGCCACGCGGCAGCTGGCCGCGGCCACCGTGGCTGGGCCCGACGGCGGAGCAGCCGGACTGGACCGGGGTGCGCCGTCCACCGGTCGCCAGCACGCTGCGCACTGCCGGCGCACGATCCGACCGAGAGCGGCCGCCCGGATCCGCACTGTCGTGAACCGGCTTACGACTGGCCAGGTGTGGCAGCATCGGTGCCGTGAAGGCATTCCTCCCGTGGTTGGTCGTCCTTGCCCTGGTGATCCTGTTGAACGCGGTCGGGTTGCGCCCATTGGCCACTGCGCTGGCCCTCGGTTGGCTGGCGTACTGCATCTGGACCTGGGTCCGACCGGGCAGCCGCTCCCAGGGTTGACCTCGCCGGCACGCCACGAGTCGGTAATTTCCGGATTAGCTTGACAGCCTGACTACTCGCTGCGAGTCTATGGCTACGTCGCGTCACGATGATCGTCACGCTGACGCGCGGGGGAACCAAACCGGGGGGATGCGCGGGGCGGCTGTCGGTGAGCGGAGCGGACGCTCACCCGGCCGCCCCGCGTGCTTGTCCGCCAGCAGCCGGCTAGTCGATCGACGGATCGACCGAGGCGACGAAGGCCGTCCCAGTGCCGGAGACCGCCAATGGCGTCCCGCCGGCCGGCCCCACCGCCGCCTGCCCGGCCCGGACCGACACCGCCGCCACATCGTCGTCGACGGTGACCTCACCGGCGACACAGAGCACCACCCGGGGGCCTTCGACCGGCACCGACACCCGCCGCACGTCAGTGTCGAGCACAACCCGGTGCAGCACGAACTCGGCGACCGGCACCGGCCAGGTGACCACCCCGGAAGCGACCCGCTGGATGCGTACCACCGGGTCGTCGAGCACCTCGAAGCGCAACACCCGCAGCAGCTCCGCGACGTCGACATGCTTGGGGGTCAACCCACCGCGCAGCACGTTGTCACTGGCCGCCATGACCTCCACGCCGGCACCCCGCAGGTACGCGTGCAGGTTGCCGGCCGGCATCCAGATCGCCTCTCCTGGAGCCAGGGTGACCTGGTTGAGCAGCAACGCCACCAGCACCCCGGGGTCGGCCGGATAGTGCCCGGCCAGCCGGCGCAGCAGCGCCGCGTCGGCGGCGTACCGCGTCGGCAGCCGGTCGGCGCCCGCCACCGCCGCCGCGACCAGAGCCGGCCGTTGCGGCCCCGGCCATCGCAGCAACCGCTCCATCGCCTCCGGCAGCCCGCCCGGTCCGACCCGCAACGCCTTGATCACCGGCTCCATCTCGTCGACGCCCAACTCCGCCAGCACCTCGGCGGATTGCTGCGGTGCCCGGAAGCCGCAGAGCGCATCGAACTCGCTGAGCGCCACCAACAGCTCCGGCTTGTGGTGCGGGTCGACGTAGTTGCGCCCCGCCGAGGTGGACGGCAGCTTCGACTGCGCGGCGTACCCGGCGCGGGCCTGCGCCGCGTCCGGATGCGCCTGCAACGACAGCGGTGTCTCGGCGGCCAGCACCTTCATCAGGTACGGCAGCCGCCCGTCGAACCGGGTCGCAGTCGGCGCGCCCAGCCAGCCCACCGGATCCTGGTCGATCAGCTCCGGCAGCCCGACCAGCGCCCCGCCCCGCCGCACCTCGGACGGCGCGCCGGGGTGGGCACCCAGCCAGAGCTCCGCCTCCGGCCCGGGTGCCGGAGCCGGGCGCCCCTGCAGCTGCGCGATGACGGTCCGCGACCCCCAGGCGTAGTCCCGGATCCGGCCGGTCAACAGTTCCACGACGCCCGCCTCAGGTGGTGGAGAGTTCCTTCATCTCGCTCACCGCCGGCACCGCCATCGGGTCCAGATGGTGCGCCAACGCCAGGTAGACGGAGGCGAAGTCGGGGACCGAGATCAACGAGGCGAGCCGTTCCAGCGCCGAACCGCCCTCCGCGGTGATCACGTCGCACCGCACACCGCGCCGGTCCGCCAGGGTCTGCACCGCCTCGGCCCGGCGCTCCTCGACCACGAAGGGTTCGTCGGCGTCGTCCTCCGGGTTCAGCCCACCGTCGCGCAGCAGCACCAGACGCAGCCGGGTCGGCGACTCGGACTGGTCATCGTCGTCGTCCGGGTCGGCAAAAATGTCCCGGGTCGACTCCCCCAGGCCGCCGAAGACCCCGTCGAGCAGCCCTACCCGACCCCGGCCGGCCTCGCCGAGCGCCCCGGTGACCACCGGGTAGCGGGCGTTCGTGGACAGCGTGTCGCCGAACCGGCGGGCGGCGACCGACGCCACCGGCGACGAGCCCCAGACGATCGGCACCGAGCCGGCCAGCCCGAGAGCGAGGGCCTTCGCCGGGTTGACGAACGACTCGGCGGCCGGGCGGCACCGCTCGGCGTCGGCGTCCAGCCGGGCCGCCGTCTCCGCCAGATCCGCCTCGTTGACCTTGACCAGGCCCAACGCCCGCGCGGCCAGCAGCACCGGCACGGTCAACGCCCAGAGGCTGGCCCGGGCCGGAGCGCGCCGTGGCACCGGGACGAACGGGGCGCGTACCCCTTCGGCGACCGACTGCAGCTGCGAGTCGGGCGGCCCGACGGCGACCAGTCGGGCACCGCGCCGGGCCGCGGCCTGAGCCGCACCCAGCGCCTCCGGGCTGCGCCCCGAGGCGCTGACCGCGATGACCACGTCGGCCGCGCCGACCCAGCCGGGCACACCGGCGCTGCGGTGCGGAATCACCGGTACGGGACAGCGCGGGCCGGCCACAGTGGCCAGCACGTCACCGGTCCGCCCGGCGGTACCGATACCGGCGATGACCACCGCCCGGGGCCGCCCCTCGTCGGTGAGCACCCCGAGGTTTGCCTCGGCGGCCAGCGCCGCCGACTCGCGCACCTGGGCACCGGCCGACGCGGTGAACCGCAGCATGCCGCCGGGATCGGTCGAGTTGAGCCCGTCCACGTCGTCGAGCAACGCCTCGTCGGCGACCCGTCGACCCACCACCCCGGACGTGCCGTCGATCGGAACCGCCATCAGCCGGCCTCGCCGGGCCGGCGGGCCTCATCCAGCAGCAGCACCGGAATCCCGTCCCGCACCTCGAAGACCCGCGAGCACTCCGGACAGGTGAGGGTCGACGCGGCAGCGTCGTAGGTCAACGGCGTGTGGTGCGTGTCCGGGCAGGCGAGGATCTCCAGCAGCTGCGAATCCAGGGCCATCGGATGGCTCCTTCCACGTGTCTCGCCGACGGACCCCGTCCCGGGGTGCGCCTTCCGGTGAAGATCCTAGCCGCGAACCAGCGCGAGCACCCCGTCGCGCAGTTCGGCCATCCGCTCGACGGTCGGTGCCTCCACGTTGAGCCGCAGCAACGGCTCGGTGTTCGAGGCACGGATGTTGATCCAGGCACCGTCGTCGAAGCGGACGGTCAGCCCGTCCAGCTCGTCGGTGTCGGCGTCGGCGTACGCCGCCTTGATCTCGGCAAGCTTGGCCTGCTGATCGGTGACCGTCGAGTTGATCTCACCGGAGGCGACGTACCGCTCGAACTCGTGGGCCAGCTCGGACAGCGGCTTGTCCTGCTCGCCGAGCGCAGCCAGCATGTGCATCGCGGCCAGCATTCCGGTGTCGGCGAACCAGAAGTCCCGGAAGTAGTAGTGCGCCGAGTGCTCACCGCCGAAGACCGCGTTGGTCCGGGCCATCTCGGCCTTGATGAACGAGTGGCCGACCCGGGAGCGCACCGGCTCGCCGCCGTTCTCCCGGACGATCTCCGGCACCGCGCTGGAGGTGATCAGGTTGTGGATGACCGTCTCGCCGGGGTGTTTGGCCAGCTCCCGGGTGGCGACCAGGGCGGTGATCGCCGACGGCGAGACCGGCTCGCCACGCTCGTCGACGACGAAGCAGCGGTCGGCGTCGCCGTCGAACGCCAGCCCCAGGTCGGCGTTGTGCTCCCGGACCGCCTTCTGCAGGTCGACGATGTTTTCCGGGTTGAGCGGATTCGCCTCGTGGTTCGGGAACGAGCCGTCCAGCTCGAAGTACATCGGCAGGATCTCCAGCGGCAGGGCCGGCAGCACCGTGTCACCGAGCACCGCCGGCACCGTGTAGCCGCCCATCCCGTTACCGGCGTCGACGACCACCTTGAGCCGCCGGATCGCGGACAGGTCGACCAGGGTACGCAGATGCGCGGCGTAGTCGGCGAGCAGTTCACGCCGCTCGACCTGGTCTCCGCCGGACGGCACCTCGCCGCTGTCGATCAACGCCTGGGCCCGGTCCCGGATGTCGGTCAGCCCGGAGTCCTGGCCGATCGGCGCGGCACCGGCCCGGCACATCTTGATGCCGTTGTACTGGGCCGGGTTGTGGCTGGCGGTGAACATCGCACCGGGCAACTCCAGCGCGCCGGAGGCGTAGTAGAGCAGGTCGGTGGAGGCCAGCCCGGCGTGCAGCACCTCGGCCCCGGCGGCGGTGGCCCCGGCGGCGAACGCGTCGGCCAGCGGCGGCGACGACTCACGCATGTCGTGGGCGATGACGATCCGGTCGGCCTTGTCGCCGCGCTCGGCCAGGACCTGCACGAACGCGGTGCCGATGGCCCGGGCCACGGTCTCGTTCAGCTGGTCTGGAGTGGTGCCACGGACGTCGTAGGCCTTGACGATTTTGGACAAGTCAGACAAGGTCTCGCTCCTCAGCCGTGCCGATGCCAACACGAGTGAGGGTAACGGAGCGGTGCGCAACGCCTTCGGTCAAGGCTGACGGTCCATCCTCCGGCCGTACGATGTTCACCCTCCGGCCGGGTACGCCGCTGCCGCGAGCGCCCAGCCGCTGGTCAGCGCCGGATCCGGGGCAACAGCATGGTCGCCCCACCGTCCCCAGCGCTCCCACCGGGACCACCCGTACCGACGGGGGCCGACCGGGCCGGGCGCAGCCTGCGGATCAGCAGCACCAGCAGGGCGATGCCGACAGCGACCATGCCGACCCCGGCGGCCATCACACCGGTGCCGACATCGGAACCGTCGTCACCGCCCGGCCCACCGGCGGTACCGGCCGCGGCGAGCAGATCCTGGTCCGACAGTACGGCCGGCGCGTCGCTCGGCTCGGCGGTCGCGCCGTCGACCGTCGGTTCCGGGGTCGGTTCCGCACTTGGCGACGGGGTCGGCGGACCCGGCTGGTAGGTGCCGGCGAGCCGGCCGCCGACCTGTTTGGCCCCGGCTTCCCGGCCGAGCAGGACCCCACCGGCCGTGTACGCCTCACCGACGATGTGCGCGACTCCGGCGGGCGCACCGGCCCGGAACGCCATCCGGTAGCGGACCGAGCGGCTCTTGCCCTTGCACAGCTCGTCCTCCTCCGGCGCGGTGTGCTCGGTCAGCAACAGCCCGTCGCCGTTGTCCCACAGCGGCACGGTCACCCAGTCGTCGTCGATCCGGGCCTGCAGGCCGACCTGGTCGGGAGTGACACCGGGCAGCCGGATCGCCAGCGCGGTACGCACCGCCACGCACCCGTCGGTGCGTTTGGTCACCTTCACGGTCACCCCACCGGCCTTCTCGCCGACCGCGAACTTGCTCGGCAGATCAATCCGCACCCGCTCGTCCTGACCGTACGCGGGGGCCGCGGCGAGTGCCGCTGTGCCGACGGTCAGTGCGAGCACCGTCGCCAGTCGAGCCGCGCCACGCCGTACCGACATCTCCGCCTCGCCTCCCACGTCGCCGGCACCCGCGCTTCGGACGCCACCGCGCGACAGGCTACCGCGCTCCGGCTACGCGGCCGGACCGCGCAGCGCGCCGCCCCGGACATCGGCGACGAACCGCCCGAAGTCCGTAGCGGTGAAGGCGAGCACCGGGCTGGCCGGGTCCTTGGAGTCCCGTACGCCGACGGTCCCGCCGACGACGGCGACCTCGACGCAGCTGCCGTTGCCGCCGCTGTAGCTGCTCTTGCGCCAGCCCGCCCCGGTGAAATCTGCTGTGGACATGCGGTGCTCCTTGTCAGCGACGCGTCAGATCAGCCCGTCGGCGACCTCGGCGATGAACGCCCGGGAGTCGTCGCAGCCGAGCGCATCCGCCCGCAGGTCGTCGAAGACCAGGTTATACCGGGCGACGCCGGCCGGCTTCTCCACGTAGAGGTCGCCGGCCTCGTTCTCGACGTAGGCCACGTCGGCGTCGGCGGTCTCCGGGAAGGTCAGCACGGTGAACGGCCCGGTGATGCAGGCTGAGGCACCACGTGCGAACGGCAGGACCTGCAGCCGTACGGTCGACAAAGTGGACAGCTCGACCAGGTGACGCAGCTGCCGGCGCATCAACTCCGGCCCACCGACCAACCGGCGCAGCACCGCCTCGTCGAGGACCGCCCAGAGCCGCACCGGGTCGGTGTCGCGGGTCAGCACCCGCTGCCGGGCCATCCGGACGCCGACCTTCTCCTCGATGGTCTCGGCGCTGTGGCCGGGCAGAGTCTTGCGGATGACCGTCCGGGCGTACTCCTCGGTCTGCACCAAGCCGGGCAGCACGGACGGCTCGAACCAGCGCAGCTCGGCGGCGTCGTTCTCCAGCGCGATCAGCGTGGAGTATTCCCAGGTGAGACGTTCGCTGTACTCCTGCCACCAGCCGGTCTCCTGCGCCTGGCGGGCCAGGGCGACCAGCCGCTGCCGCTCGGGGCCCTCGATGCCGTAGACATCGAGCAGCTCGTGGACGGTGCCGGGCGAGATCCTGACCCGGGCCGTCTCGATCCGGCTGATCCGGGCGGTCGAGCAGCGCAACTCGGTGGCGACCTGCTCGGCGAGCAGGCCGGATGTCTCCCGCAGGGCGCGCAGCTCGCGACCGAGCTGCCGGCGTCGCACCGTCGGCGGCGATCCGACGACCATCAGGCACCTCCTTGACATCGATGCATGGACACCAGTCTCGCTCACCTCAAGCACGAAGTCAGCTACCAGTAGTTCAGATAGTGCTACTCAATGCACTTGCATGACTGATGACCACACAACACGATGACATCACCACACGTCACTGCGTACCGAATCGAGGACGACTGTGAGCGACCAGACCCGCACGGCAACCACCGCGATCCGTCTGGAGGCGGTCCTGCTCGACCGGGCACCGAAGGTGTTCGCCCTGTGCCGCTTCGACGACGACTACGACGAGTTGCCCGACGCGGACGAAGCGGTCGACACCGGCGGAGCGGTCGACGACGTCGTCGGCTGGGCGTTCGCCATGCCGGACGGCAAGGTGCTGATCGTGCACAGCGACGGCAGCCGCGACGGAATGACCTGGTGCAACGACATCGAGTCGGCGAGTCGGTTCTGGGCACCGCTGATCGGTGCCGACCTGCTGGCCGTCGCCTAACCTGCGAGGTGACAGGTCAGAGGTCGAGTCCGGTGAGGACCATCACCCGGGGATCGGTGTAGTCGTCCATCGCGCTGCGGACTCCTTCGCGGCCCACACCGCTGCCCTTGACCCCGCCGTACGGCATCTGGTCGGCCCGGTACGACGGCACGTCACCGACGATCACCCCGCCGACGGCGAGCGTGCGGTGCGCGGTGAACGCGGTCTGCAGGTTGTGGGTGAACACGCCGGCCTGCAGCCCGTACGCCGAGTCATTGACCGCCGCGAACCCGGCGTCGTCGTTCTCCACCCGGTCCACGACGAGCACCGGGCCGAAGACCTCCTCGGTGAGCACCTTCGCGCCGGCCGGCACCCCGGTCAGCACCGTCGGCGGGTACGTCGCGCCGTCGCGCCGGCCGCCGACCTCGATCGTCGCCCCGGCGGCCACCGCCTCGTCCACCCAGGACTCGACGCGTATCGCGGCGTCCTCGTTGATCAGCGGCCCGACGTCGGTCGCCTCGTCGGCCGGGTCACCGGCCCGCAGCGCCTGTACGGCGGCGACGAGCCGGGGCAGGAAGCCGTCGTAGAGCCATTCGTGCACGTACACCCGTTGCACCGCGATGCAGCTCTGCCCGGCCTGGTAGTTGGCGAAGGTGGCGATCCGCTGTGCCGCCCGGGTCAGCTCCTCGTCGCCGGTCCAGTCCTCGCAGATCACCGCGGCGGCGTTACCGCCCAGCTCCAAAGTGACGTGCTTGTCCGGCACTGAGCGACGGATCAGCGCGCCGACCGGTCCGGAGCCGGTGAACGACACCACCGGCAGGCGTGGGTCCGCGACCAGGTCGCCGGCCCGGTCGTTCGGCACCGGCAGGACCGAGACCATCCCGGCGGGCAAGCCGGTGCCTGATCCACTGCCCGGCGCGGCGGCCGGATCGGCCGGCTCGGTGACCTCGGCGATCAGTTCGCCGAGCAGCAGCGCGGTCAGCGGGGTCGCCGGGGCCGGCTTGACGATGATCGGGGCGCCGACCGCGATCGCCGGGGCGACCTTGTGCGCCACCAGGTTCAGCGGAAAATTGAACGGCGAGATGCCCAGCACCGGCCCGCGCGGCACCCGGCGGACCACCGCCATTCGGCCGGCGGCGGCCGGGTCGGTGTCCAGGCGCTGCAGGTCGCCGGAGAACCGGCGGGCCTCCTCCGCCGCCCAGCGGAACGTGGAGACGGCGCGGGCCACCTCGGCGCGCGCCCACTTGACCGGTTTGCCGTTCTCGGCGGTGATCAGCCGGGCGATCTCGTCGGCCCGCTGCGCGAGCCGGGCACTGATGTGGTCCAGTGCGGCCGCCCGGCGGTACGCGGGCAGCGCGGCGGCCTGCGGTGCGACCCGGTGCGCGGCGGCGACCGCCTGCTCGACCTGGTCGGGCGTGGCGTAGCTGGTTTGCCCGACGAGCCGCCCGTCGTACGGGTGGTGCACGGCCAGTGGCGCGTCACCGTGCGCCGGCTCGCCGGCCAGCCAGAACGGCGTACGCGGGGTCGGGTCGGGGTGATCCATCCGGCCAGCCTAAAGCCAGTGACCGAGGCACTCGATGGCCTTGACAACGTACAACCGATCGGTTGTATATTGGTCCCGTGATCGAGGAGAGCGCGGACCGGACGGACGCCATGTTCCACGCGCTCGCCGACCGCACCCGGCGCGACATCCTGCGCCGGGTGCTGGCCGGGGAGCACTCCGTCTCCACCCTCGCCGCCAAGTACGACATGAGCTTCGCCGCCGTACAGAAACACGTCACCGTGCTGGAGAAGGCTGGTCTGCTGACCAAGCGACGCAGTGGTCGCGAGCAACTGGCCAGCGGCGACGTGCAGGCGGTGCGTTCGGTGGCAGCCATGCTCGCCGAGCTCGAACACATCTGGCGTGGCCGCATCGCACGCATCGACGCGCTGATTGCAGCTGATCCGGATGGGTAGTCAACGATTCCGACGGAAGGACCGAACAATGCCCGTGACCGACGTCCAGCAGGACCTTGACAACCTGACCCTGACCATCACGGCGGACTTCGCCGCTCCGGTGGCGCGGGTCTGGCAGGTCTACGCCGACCCTCGCCAACTGGAGAAGGTGTGGGGACCGCCGACGTACCCGGCGACCGTGGTCGACCACGACCTCACGCCCGGCGGACGCATGACCTACTTCATGACCGGCCCGCAGGGCGACAAGCATGCCGGGTACTGGCTGCTTACCGCCGTGGACGAGCCGACGAGCTTTTCCTTCGACGACGGCTTCGCGGACCTGGACTTCAAGCCACTGTCGGAGTTGCCGGCCTCCCGCAACACCTACACCTTCGCCGAGCACAACGGCGGCACCCGGGCGACCTACGTCAGCAGATATGAGTCCGCCGAGGCGCTGCAACAGGTGCTGGACATGGGCGTGGTGGAGGGCTCCACCTCGGCGATCAACCAGATCGACGAGCTGCTCGCCCCCACTCCTTGATCAAAAGCGCTGCTGCGAGAAGCGCTCCGATTCCAGCATCCACGGCAATCCAACCGGTGGTCTACTTCCACGCTGGACTATCAGTCAGTGTCGTTAGAAGATGGACTTCGTTGAACCCGCTACCACGTCTGGGCATTCGAGGTGATAATCATGAGTGAACTCACGACAGAGCTTCGACGGCTCCGACTGACCCGGCGCATGAACCAGACGCAGCTGGCAAAGGCGCTGCGGGTGTCGAAGTCCCCGATAGCCAGCTTCGAGACCGGTCGGCTGGTGCCGAAGGAGGACACCGCACAGGCGCTCGACGAGGTGCTGAACTCCGGCGACAAGATCCAGCAACTGGCCTGTGATAACGTGCGTCGATGAGCTCGACATCGGAGCGTGCAGCGTCTGGACTTGGTCACGTTGATCGCGTCGCCGACTACTACGACGACAACACGCGTCGGTTCCTTTTGGTTGCCGAGAGCCCAGGCAGTGACGCAATACACCGTGGGGTATGGACGCCGGATGTCACGAATGCAACTCAGGCTGTGGACACCGTAAACCGCCTAATGATCGAGCGCTTGCGCGGGCAGGCTCCTTCGGCGAACGCAAGGGTGCTTGACCTTGGCTGTGGCGTCGGTGGGACGATGGTGCGCTTGGCCCGCGAGGTGGACGGGATCATTTCTGGCGTGACCATCAGCCGAGTGCAGGCCGAGATCGCAGCGAAACGGTTCGCCCGCGAAGGACTGAGCGACCGCTGTCACGTATTCTGTGCCGATTTTGCCGAACTGCCCGCAGAACCACACTACGACGCCATGGTCGCCGTTGAGGCAGTCGTCCACTCGCCGTCGCTGGAGAGCCTACTCCCGTCCCTGGCTGAGCGGCTGCGCCCTGGAGGTCGCCTTATCTTGTGCGACGACTGGATGACCGACAAGGATCGTGGGCTCGCCGCTCGTGAACTCTGTCTCGACCAGTTCCGCGCCGGGTGGCGTATCGGAAGTTTGCATACTGTGGCGGAGTTGGTAGCCATGTCCGGACGCGCCGGCTTACACCTGGTCGAAGACCTAGATCTTACTGCATATTTGCGTCTCGGGCGGCCACGCGACCGCGTGGTCAAGATGGCTGTCGGCGCCACAGCCGCAGTTCCACGGCTTCGCAACCGTCTTGTTGAGATCCCCTTTTGGGCCAACATGATTGGCGGGTCGGCGCTGCAAGTTGGATTGTCGCGGCGTTGGCTGGAGTACCACTTCATCGTGCTTGAAAAGGCATGAGGCAGACCACATCTTCTTCTTCTCTCGACACCTTGGCCGCTACCTGCGCCTGACAACGGGATTGGGACGCGACTGGCGAGCCACCGCCGCATGACGACCTCCGACCTGCATCGCTTCGATATTGCGACGGTCGACCGACTGAATTCGCCGGCTCCGGAGCCGCCGCTCGATTCCCGTCCTGCGGTATCAGCAGGTCGTCGCCGGTGTCAGGTCGGCGCCGATGACGCCGCAACCCCGGCCGGCAACGGATAGACCCGCTCGGCCGGCAGCAGGGCAGCGGCACCCGCGTCGTCACCAGCGGGCTGGAGGACTACACCCGGCTCAAGCACGTCACGCACGCGATCGAGCACTGACCTGGCCCCGCCGGCGGCTGACCGCACCGCCGAGCACCACCAGCAGCAGCGCCACCGCGAACATCGCCGTGCCGATCACGTTGACCTGCGGCGGGATGCCACGCTGGGCGGCGCCCCAGACGTACATCGGGAAGGTCACCGTGGTGCCGGAGTTGAAGTCCGTCACGATGAAGTCGTCGAACGACAGCGAGAAGGCCAGCAGCGCGGCGGCCACGATGCCGGGCAGCACCAGCGGCAGGGTGACCAGGCGGAACGTCTGCCATTCGGAGGCGTACAGGTCCATCGCCGCCTCCTCCAGGCGGGTGTCCATGCCGGCCAGCCGCGCCTTCACGGTGACCACGACGAAACTCAGGCAGAACATCACGTGGGCGGTCACCACGGTCCAGAAGCCCAGCGGCACCGCCCCGGCCACGAACAGGGTCAGCAGCGACGAACCCATCACCAGCTCCGGCGTGGCCATCGGCAGGAAGATCAGCAGGTTGACTGCGGAGCGGCCGCGGAACCGGTGCCGGACCAGCGCGAACGCCATCAGCGTGCCGAGGACCGTCGCCCCGGCGGTGGCCAGGAACCCGATCTGCACGCTGCGCAGCACCGCGTCGCACATCTCGGCGCTGGCGCACGGCTGCCGCCAGTTGTCCAACGTGAACTCGTTGAAGTCGTAGGACAGCCGGCTGGACGGCCGGTTGAACGACAACCCGGCGACCACCGCGACCGGCAGCAGCAGGTAGCCGAGCACCAGCAGACCCACGCCGAACACCCAGCGGTCGACCAGCCACCGGGCCAGTCGGACGCCGGTCCCCGTCGTACCCGGGCCCGTCACAGCACCTCCTCGGTGCCGGTGCGCCGGACGTAGACCGACACGATGATCAGGATCGCCGCCATCAGCAGGAACGACAGCGCCGCCGCCTGCGGATAGTCCAGCCGCACCAGGAACGCCGAGTCGATCACGTTGCCGATCATGTACTCGTTGGGGGTGCCGAGCAGCCGGGCGTTGATGTAGTCACCGGAGGCCGGGATGAAGGTCAGCAGGGTACCGGCGACCAGGCCGGGCGCCGACAACGGCAGGGTCACCCGCCAGAAGGCCCGCGCCGGGCTCGCGTACAGGTCGCTGGCCGCCTCCAGCAGCCGGGAATCGAGCCGGTCCAGGCTCGCGTACAGCGGCAGCACCATGAACGGCAGGAAGTTGTACGTCAGCCCGAGCACCACCGCGACCGGGGTGAACAGCAGGCGGCCGTCCGGCGCGAGCAGGTGCAGATCCCGCAGTACGCCGACCAGCCAGCCGTTCTCCGACAGGATCGTCTTCCAGGCCAGGGTACGTACCAGGAAACTGGTGAACATCGGGGCGACGACGCAGATCAGCATCAGGTTCTTCCACCGGCCGGCCCGCCGGGCGATCGCGTACGCCAGTGGGTAGCCGAGCAGCACCGCGATCACGGTGGCGATGCCGGCGAAGAGGAAGCCGCGACCGAACTGCGTCCAGTACGCCGACAGCGCGTCCGGGTAGTTGCCGAACGACCAGGTCATCGCGTACCCGGTGGCCAGCGAACCGGTCGGGTCGTACAGGCTGGTCGCGGCGAGCTGCACCGCCGGCACCGCAAAGAACAGGGTCAGCCACGCCCCGCCCGGCAACAGCAGCAGGTACGGCAGCAGCCGGCTGCGCCGCCGGGCGGCCGGCACCGGGGCGGGGGGCTTTCCCGCTCCCCCGCCGACGTGGGCCAGGATGCTCATGACGCAGGTACGGCGTCGTCGAGCAGCGGGGCGGTCTGGCCGCCGGCGCCCGGCTCGCGGGCCAGCAGGAAGGCGTGCGCCGGCTGCCAGTAGGCGACCACGTCGGCACCGACCGGCAGCAGAGCTCCGTCCCCGCTGTTCGGGCTGAACACGCTCAGCTCGGTGCCCCAGCCGGTACGCACCTGGTACTGGGTGCTGACCCCGAGGTACGCCAGCTCGGTGACCACGCCGGTGACCGACTGCGCCCCGGCCGGTACGCCGTCGGCGTCCCGGGTCAGGGCGAGCTTTTCCGGGCGTACCCCCAGATGGACCGGACCGTCGACGGACCGGGACCGGGCCGCGGGCACGGTGAACCGCGAGCCGTACGCGGTGACCAGCACGTCGTCGCCGGATCGGCCGGTGGCCTCGCCGGCCAGCAGGTTCGACTGGCCGAGGAAGTTCGCCACGAACGCGGTCGCCGGGAACTCGTACATCTGCGCGGGTGGGCCGAGCTGCTCGATCCGGCCGGCGTTCATCACCGCGACCGTGTCGGCCATCGTCATGGCCTCCTCCTGGTCGTGGGTGACGTACACGAAGGTGATGCCGACCTCGGTCTGGATGCGTTTCAGCTCGGCCTGCATCTGTCGGCGCAGTTTGAGGTCGAGCGCGCCGAGCGGTTCGTCGAGCAGCAGCACCTGTGGGTGGTTGATCAACGCGCGGGCCAGGGCGACCCGCTGCTGCTGCCCGCCGGAGAGCTGCTTTGGGCGGCGCGGGCCGAAGCCGTCCAGCTGCACCAGGGCGAGCATCTGCTCGACCTGCGGGCGCACGTCGCGGATGCCACGCCGCCGAAGTCCGAACGCGACGTTGTCGGCCACACTGAGATGCGGAAACAGCGCATAGCTCTGGAAGACGGTGTTCACCGGCCGCCGGTACGGCCGCAGCCGGGTGATGTCCCGCCCGCCGAGCAGCAGCCGGCCGCTGGTGGGCTGTTCCAGCCCGGCGACCATCCGCAGCGTGGTGGTCTTGCCGCAACCGGAGGCGCCGAGCAGGGCGAAGAACGCCCCCTGCGGGATGGTCAGGTCGAGTCCGTCCACGGCGGTGAACGGGCCGAACTGCTTGGTCAGGTCGGTCAGCTGCAGGTCACCGGCGGGTGGGTCGGCTGGGCGTGGGCCGCCGCCGGTCGGGTCGGTTGCCATCGGTTGCCGCCTCAGGCCCCGATGACCTGCTGGAACTTCTGCTCGTACGTGCGTTCCTGCTCCTCGGTCAGCGCCATGAACACGGCCGACCGGGCGAGCAGCGCCTCGTCGGGGAAGATCAGCGGGTTGGCGGCCAGCTCCGGGTCGACGGCGGTCATCGCCTCCTGGGCACCGGCAACCGGACAGATGAAGTTGACGTACGCGGCGACCTCGGCGGCGACCGCCGGGTCGTAGTAGTGGTCCATCAGCTTCTCGGCGTTGGTCTTGTGGGTGGCCTGGTTCGGCACCTGCATGTTGTCGGAGAACAGGATCAGCCCGGACTCCGGTGCCTGGAAGACGATGTTCGGGTCCTCGGCGGCCAGCTGGATCACGTCGCCGGACCAGCCGATGCAGGCGGCGACGTCGCCCCGGGCCAGGTCGGCGGCGTAGTCGTTGCCGGTGAACCGGCGGATCTGCCCGTCGGCGACCGCTTGGTGCAGCTTCTCCAGAGCGTCGTCGAACTGGGCGTCGGTGAAGTCGGCCGGGTCGTGCCCGTTCGACTGCAGCAGCAGACCCATGGTGTCGCGCATCTCGGTCAACGCGGTTACCCGGCCCTTGAGGTCGGCCCGGGTGAGCAGCTCGTCGATGGTGCGGACCTCGCTGGTGACGGTGCCGTTGTAGGCGATGCCGGTCAGTCCGGACTGCCACGGTACGGCGTACGAGTCATCCGGGTCGAACGGGCGGGCCCTCAGCGACGGCAGCAGGTTGGCCGTGACGTTGGGCAGGTTCGCCTTGTCGAGGGACTGCACCCAGCCGAGCCGGATCATGCGGGCGGCCAGCCAGTCGGTGAGCACCATGATGTCGCGTCCGGTGGGCTGGCACGCCGACAGCTGGTTCTGCACCTTGCCGAAGAACTCGTTGTTGTCGTTGATGTCCTCGGAGTACGTGACCGTGATGCCGGAGGTCTGCTGGAACGCCTCCAGGGTGGGTCGGCGGCTCTCGTCGTCGGCGTCGACGTCGATGTACTGCGGCCAGTTCGAGAAGTTGATCACCTGTTCGCTGTCGGACAGGTCCTCGCTGACGCAGCTCTCCTCGGTCTGCTGGGCGGCCGGGGTGCCACATGCGGCGAACGCGCCGCCGGCGAGCAGCAGCCCACCGGAGGTGGCGGCGCCGCGTACCAGGGCTCGCCGGGTGAGGGTACGGCGCATGCCGAGGGCCGCGAGCAGTGCGGCGGCCGGCGCGGACGGTGGGGGGCGGAGGCGACTGCGCATGGACGGCTCCTGGAGTGGTGCCGGTCCGAAGGACCGGAAGGGTGCGGGCCGGGGGTACGGCCTGACGCGTCTCAGCACTGCCACCGACAAGACCGTGACGGGTACCGGTGCAACATATGTCGATTGTTCACCGGGGTCCACAGGGGTCACAACTTGTTGCTACTGTTCAGCTACCAATGGTAGCTGAACAGAAAGGCGCCAGCCGTGCTCAAGTATCTTCGCAGTGCCTTGGCGGGAACACTACTAGCGGTGGCTACCAGCCTCGCGCTGACGGCCACTCCGGCGCAAAGCGCCCCGCCCGACTACCACACCGTCATTTACTACTACTATTCGGACAGCAGCCACGCCACCGAGGTCGGCATCGGCTACCACTTCCGGTGCCCAGATGGCAACTACAAGTATCTGACGGGCGAATCCACCGCGTACTTCACCTCGATCACAGTCCCGTACTGCTTCTAGCCCGCCCAGGACGGCACGGTGCGGCCGCAAGCCGGCCGCACCGGCAGCCGATACCTGGGGTACGGGCCGGGCGAGAAGTACTACGTCTACCCGGCCGGTCAGCGTACCTTCGATTTCACCGGCAGCGAGGGCTCCGAGTCCCCACCGTTCATCGTGGTCTCCAAGGACAACCAGAAGCTGACCGTCTCCGGCGGGTTGACGTTCCACCTGGACACCTCGTGCGAAGACGAGGGCGGGATGCTGCGGGAGTTCCACGAGGAGATCGGGTTGAAGTTCCAGCCGATGGTCGACGGCGACGGACAGATCACTGATCGCTGGCTGGAGATGCTGCGGTTCTACATCGGCCACCCGTTGCAGCGGGCGATGACCACCGAGGCGCAGAAGTACTACTGGCTGGCGCTGTACAACGACCCGGCCACCCGGGCCGCGTTCGAGACCGCAATAACAAGATTCCGCCGCAATCCCCAAGTGGCGCAGGCACGCCGACAGACCGTCGAAGGAACCGTGCGACTGTTGTGTGGATTCAACCCACCAGATGTTGTCGTTTTCAGCCTAGCTCTCCTCAATCAGGTCGGCCGGCGTCACCGCATCGAGCTTCGATTTGATCACGCAGGTCCCGGCCGCACCAGCGCCTACATGGATTATCCGATGCGTAACACCGGTACACGGGAGTTGACTGGCCGCAAGAACGTCCCAGACCGACGGACCAAAGTTCGACAGTGGACCGACATTGGCGCGGATCGACCAAAGCGGAGATCCTGGTCTCGAGGCGTCTTGGAGTGACCCACCTCGTTACAGGGAACTCCGCTTTCCCATGTCCGACCGACACACCATTGACCGCCGCCGCAACGGCTTAACCGAGCGGCGTTGCAGCTAGACGGGGTCCATGCCGAGCGCCACCGCCGTCAGGTGCCGGCGCTGCGGTGGGTCGCCGCCGTCTTTCTGGAGCCGGTGCAGAACGCCGGCGGCTGTTTCCCGCCGCCGCCGGGTTACTTCGAGCGGGTACGTGAGATCTGCGACGCGTACGACGTGCTGCTCGTCTCCGACGAGGTGATCTGCTCGTGGGGCCGGCTCGGCGAGTACTTCGGCACCCAGCGGTACGGCTACCAGCCGGACATCATCACCGCTGCCAAGGCGCTGACCTCCGGCTACTCCCCGCTCGGCGCGATGGTCGCGTCGGACCGGCTGATCGAACCGTTCCTGCACGGCACCGAGTCGTTCGGTCACGGGATCACCTTCGGCGGACATCCGGTCTCCTGCGCGGTGGCGCTGGCCAACCTGGAGATCTTCGCCTGGGAGGAGCTGACCGGGCACGTACGGGCCAACGAAAGCGCTTTCCGGGGCACTCTGGAAAAGCTGTACGACCTGCCGATCGTCGGGGACATCCGGGGCGACGGGTACTTCTACGGCATGTTCCCGGTGCTCGGCGACGGGGTGGGCACCGTCAACCTGGCCGGCCGTACCCTCGCCGACCTGATCCTCGGTCGGCTCGGCGGGGTCGGGGGCGGATCGCCCGAGGTCAGGCCGGCGGGATCACCCGGAGGTGGCCACGGCGGCCGGTCGACGGGTTGATGTCGATGTCGACGGCCTCCGGGTCGCCCGGTCGCGGTGGCGGGGCCGGGCGGGCCGCCTCCCGGACCGCCTCGGCGAGCGCCACCAGATCGTCGGTGGTCGGTGGGGGCGGGTCGAACTCACCCTCGTGCCGGACGACCTGCCAGCCACGGGGCGCGGTCAGGCTACGGGCGTGCTGCTCGCAGAGGTCGTAGGTGTGCGGTTCGGCGAACGCGGCGAGCGGGCCGACCACCGCGGTCGACTCGTTGTAGACATAGGTCAACGTGGCGACGGCCTGGCGGGGGCAGCCGTTACGGGAGCAGCGCCGTGGTGACCTCACGGCGGCACGTTATCTCTAATACCGGCTCGACTACCAGTTTGCCGACGCGACACGCCGGGACTCCTGATCCGCACGCCCGGAAAGGGCCGATCCGGACTACGCTGGGCAGGTGACCGGAGGATCCCAGTGACCATCCCCGTGCCCGGCAGCGCGCAGACACCTCGCCGGGCGCGTCGGGATCGCCGGGACCGGCACGGGCGCGGGCTGCGCGGTCGGCTGGTGCCGGCGACGGTGCCGTTGGCCCGGACCAAGGCCGAGGTCTTCGACGAGCTGGTCCTGGACACGGTCGAGACGCTGGAGCGGCGCTTCGCGAAGGAGCTGGCCGGCGTCGAATTCGCCGTCGAGGACGTCCCACCTGATCTGAACGTGTACGACTCCGACGTGCTGGAGGACGGTGAGGTGCCGCTGGCCCGGCTGCTGCCCGGCCGGCCGGGGCGTCAGGAGATGCCGCCGCGGATCGTGCTCTACCGGCGTCCGCTGGAGTTCCGGGCGTTGAACCGGGAGGATCTCGCCGACCTGGTGCACGACGTGATCATCGAGCAGGTGGCGAATCTGCTCGGCGTCGACCCGGACGAGCTGGCCTGAGTTGGCGACTCGTCCGGGTCGACAGCGGCAGGTCAGGCGACCCTGCGCTTGAGCTTGCGTCGTTCCCGCTCGGACAGTCCGCCCCAGATGCCGAACCGCTCGTCGTGACCGAGTGCGTACTCCAGGCACTCGGACTTCACCTCGCAGCGAGAGCAGATCCGCTTGGCCTCGCGGGTGGATCCGCCCTTCTCCGGGAAGAACGCCTCCGGATCGGTCTGCGAGCACAGCGCCCGCTCCTGCCACTCCGGGGCGTTACCGAGCAGGTCCGCGACCTCCAGCCGACCATCCATACGCGTGCCTCCTTTCGCGCGCCGCCCCACCCGGCCGGCGCAACCCCCCACGCGGAAGGCGTGTCCATCTTGCCCGTACGATCCGGTTTTGATGCAGCCCGTCCGAGCGACCCCGTTGAAATTACACGCGTGTAATGCGTGCGTCGTCAAGACGAACCTGGTAAATGGGCTTGCTGTCGCGCACCGGTCACCCGCCCTCCCCGTTGTCATCCGGCCCGCAACCTGCCCTATCGATTCAGACCCCCACCGGGTAACGCGGGACCGGCGAGTCGCACCACCCTGCCCGGCCTGACCGGCGAATCCCAAGCGGCGACGACGCTGTCCGCAGACGACATCGAGCCGGTGCCGCTCACGCGGCACCGGCTCGATGTCCGGTCGGACGACCGGTCTACCTCACTTGCCCTACTTTCCTCCCCAGGGTCCGTCACGCCTACGGCCCGGAAGCCGATCGCGCCTAGTGCATCGATCTCGTCACACTGTCGTGCGGGAGTCCCGTCACCCTGCCTTGGGGATCAGCCGCCCAGCGGTGGCGTGCTGCGGCCAGACGAACTCGGTCACCGCCCCGCCGGTGATCGTCACCTGACCGGCGGGCACCTCGTCGAAGCGCCACACGGTGTAGGAACCCGCCGGCAGATCGGTGTAGACGGCGCTGAAAAAGACTCCGTCGCGTACCTGCCGCTCCCGGACCGCCGCATGGGTACGCGGGGCCGGATCCGGCTGGTCCGGACCGGCGGTCGGGCTGATCTCGATCTCCCGGCCGTGGAACTCCTGTCCGGTGTAGATGATCAGGGCACCCATATCGCCGCCGATGTCGAGGACGACGCCGCCGGTCTCCGACGGGGCCAGACTGTGCTCGTGCATGCTCCCCACCTTCTTTGGATCTGCCGGGGCCGGCCCGGACGGGACGGACGGGCCGGTCAGGACGGGTTGTTGAACCCGTCGTACGGCACGCCGAGGTACGGGAACTGGTTCAGGAACGGGGCGGTCACGTCGGCAGCGCTCAGCCCATGAGTCACCGCGCCGGCCGCGTCGTCCGGGGTGAAGTTGTTGTCAATCAGCGGGAACGTCAATCCGGCGATAGCCCGCAGCGAAATGGTGACCACGTCGTCGGTCGTCCGTCGGCCGTTCGGGAAGCCGGCCAGGTCGCCGCCGAGCAGACCGAACCGATTCGGCTGGTCCGCCGGGGGGATCGCGGTGTTCAGCCGCAGCATGTCCGCCTGCAGATCGCCGGTGTTGTTCTGGAACCCGTCGATCAGCCCGGCCGGAATCCCGGTCAGTAGGATCGCCACCAGATCGGCTCGGGCCACGCCGGACTCGTTGAGCTCGGCCAGGTTGGGGAAGACGTCCGGGTAGAGCACCGGCAGCAGCTGCGCCAGTTCGGGCTTCTCCACCAGGCCTGCGAAGCGCTTGTCCTCCGCCGGGGGCAAGGTGTTCCACAGGTCCTTCTGCGCCATCGGCACAATGACCTCGTTGAACAGCGGATTACCGAGTCGCGACACCTGAACCGTCGGTCCGACGTTGACGTCAGCAGCCTTGGCATTGCCCAGCATCCGTACCTGCTGACGCCCGGCCGAGGTCCAGACCCCGATCACCGAACGCTGGTCGTTCACGCCGTACTGGCCGCCGCCACTGACCAGGTCGGTGATCGGGACCTGCAGCGCGATGCTGGAGACGTTCAGCCGGTCGGTGGCGTTCACCGGCTCGTCCGCCACGTTGAAGATGTCCTTGCCGACCACGTGCAGCTGCTGGAAGGGCCGCAGGTTACCCAGGTCGAAGATGGCACCCAGGTCAACGAAGAACCCCTCGGCCCGCTGCCCGGCGAAGACCCGTTCACCGCTCTTGAGCTGGAACGTGGCGTCATTGGCCAGCCCCACGTAGTCGGGGGTGGACAGCGGACCGATGTTGCACGGCGGGCAGGGCACATTACGGGCCAGCAACTGCGCCTTGCCGTGCGCGTCCACCTTGGTAACACTGTAGAACTGGCGCCGGTTCCAGTTCTCGCTGTCCAGCGCCTCGATCGGTCCGGTGTTGTAGAGAAAAGTGTTCTCGTTGGTGATCTCCGTGTGGAACCGGAACTGGTAGGTGATGTCCGGATGACCGTCGCCGTTGTTGTCCACGTGGATCTCGTAGAGCACGTCATCGCCGAACTCGAAGAAGTTCGGCCCGCCCGACGGCACCTGTAAAGGCAGATAGTTGGCGATGAGAGTCACCGTGTCGGGGCGGTCCGGACTCACGAACGCGTAAAGGTCGGTGCTGTCGGCAACCGGGTCCTTGGATATCTCCGGCGCTTCACGGTGCGAAGACATGGCTAACCTACCTCACATAGCCTGGATGAATCGGTGATCGATGCGGTACGCGTCAGGTGAAACGTGCCCGTATGGCGTAATCAGCCCTGGCTGGCGGCGCGCTGCAACCGGGCGGCAAGACCCTTGTCCCGTACCTCGATCCGCGACGTGCCGACGAAGACGTCCAGCGTGCCGTTGGACGGATCCCGTAGATGGACGACGATCGCCTCGTCCTCCGAGGCAGCTCCGGAGAGCCGGCTGTCCACGGCCGACGACAGGCCGCTGACGCTGACTGCGGCCGCGCCGACACCCGCGCTCGCCGCCACGGTCAGCACCTGGCGGCGGGAGATCTTGAACTTCGGTCGGTTCCGCTGGCGAGTTCTCATGGACAACCCTTCTGGTGGGTCAGGGGGTGACCCACTGTCGCGATGGGACCAGAGCCGGCGCGGCCCATCCGTCACCCGCAGTCGCCGGCACCTATCCATACGGCCGACGACGCCGGTGGGTTCGATCATCCGCGAATCGACTTTTGTCGGGTACGCCACCGCAGTGCGCCGGCCGGCCGTCAGCGCTGGTACGCGGTGGACCGGCGGACCGCTGGACGGCCGGCGGCGGCCGCGATCGACTGCAGCTGCGCTTCGGTACGCGCCGAGCCGTTGGCCGACCCGGCCATCCGCGAGATCGTCTCCTCCATCAGCGTCCCGCCGAGATCGTTGCACCCGCCGCGCAGCATCGCGACGGTGCCCTCGTCGCCGAGCTTCACCCAGGAGCACTGGATGTTGTGTACCCGGCCGTGCAGCAACAGCCGGGCCATGGCGTGCACGGCTCGGTTCTCCCGCCATGTCGGCCCCGGCCGGGCCAGCCCGGCGAGGTAGATCGGCGCGTTAGTGTGCACAAATGGCAACGCGACGAACTCGGTGAAGCCGCCGGTGCGGTCCTGCACCCCGGCCAGCACCCGGAAATGCGCCAGCCACTGACCGGGATGGTCCACGTGCCCGTACATCATCGTCGAGCTGGACCGCAGCCCCAGCTCGTGCGCGGTGGTCACCACCTCGACCCAGGTGGCGGCCGGCAGTTTGCCCTTGGTCAGCACCCACCGCACGTCGTCGTCGAGGATCTCCGCCGCAGTTCCCGGGATGGTGTCCAGTCCCGCCTCGCGCAGCATCAGCAGCCAGTCCCGGACCGGCATGCCCGCCTTCGCGGCGGCGGTGACGATCTCCATCGGGGAGAAGGCGTGCACATGCAGCTGCGGCACCCGTCGTTTGACCGCCCGGACCAACTCGGCGTACGCGGTCACCGGCAGCTTGGGATCGATGCCGCCCTGCATGCAGACCTCGGAGGCACCGGCCCGCCACGCCTCCTCGGCCCGGTCCGCCACCTGCTCGGCGGAGAGCCGGAACGCGTCGGCGTCCCGTTCCCGCTGGGCGAACGCGCAGAATCGGCAGCCGACGTAGCAGACGTTGGAGAAGTTGATGTTGCGGTTGACCACGTAGGTGACGTCGTCGCCGACGGTGTCCCGGCGTACCTCGTCGGCGATCCGGCAGACCTGGTCCAGCGCCGCGCCATCGGCGTTGAACAGGGCGAGCGCCGCGTCGGTGTGCCGTGGTTGCAGCAGCGCCGCCGGATCGTCGGCGGCCAGCCGCAGCCCGGCCCGCAGATTCGCGTCGCCAGCGCCGTCGCCGTTGGTGCCGGCACCGGTCGGTACGCTGATCCGGCCGGCGACCTCGGCCCAGTCGCCGTACACCCGGTCGAAGTCGCCCCGCCGGTTCCCGGTCCGCCCAGTGGTATCGATCGTGGTGTGCAGATCGGTCCGGCCGACCGGGGCGAACAGCTCCTCCGGCTCCTGCCAGGGGCGGCCGACCGGCATCGCCGACTCGTCGGCCAGACCGGTGCCCGGCTCGGCGAGCGCCGACACGTGCGCGGCCAGCCGCGGGTCCAGCCACGCCTCGCCGCGCCGCACATACTCGGGGTAGACGGTCAGCCGTTCCCGCAGGGTGAACCCGGCGGCGGCAGTACGCCGGGTCAGCTCGTCGATCTGCGGCCAGGGCCGCTCCGGGTTGACGTGGTCCGGAGTCACCGGCGACACCCCGCCCCAGTCGTCGATGCCGGCCCGCAGCAGCAGCGCGTACTCCCCCTCGACCAGGTTCGGCGGGGCCTGGATGCGGGCACCAGGCCCGAGCAGGAGGCGGCCGACGGCCACCGTCGCGGCCAGGTCACGCAGTTCGGCGTCCGGCATGCCACGCATCGCCGTGTCCGGCTTGGCACGGAAGTTCTGCAGGATCACCTCCTGGATGTGACCGTACTCGCGGGCCGCCGACCGGATCGCGAACAGCGACTCGACCCGTTCCCGGGGAGTTTCGCCGATGCCGATCAGCAGGCCGGTGGTGTACGGCACGCCGACCCGACCGGCGTCGGCGATCGCCCGCAGCCGCACCGCCGGTTCCTTGTCCGGCGAGCCGTGGTGCGGGCCGCCCGGCTCGGACCACAGCCGGGTCGCGATGGTCTCCAGCATCATCCCCATGCTGGGCGCCACCGGCTTGAGCCGTTGCAGCTCGGCCCAGCTCAGCACCCCCGGGTTGAGGTGCGGCAGCAGACCGGTCTCCTCCAGTACGGCGATCGCGCAGGCCCGCAGATAGTCGACGGTGGAGTCGTAGCCCCGCTCGTCCAGCCACCGCCGGGCCGCCGGCCAGCGGTCCTCGGGCCGGTCGCCGAGGGTGAACAACGCCTCCTTGCAGCCCTGCGCGGCACCGGCTCGGGCGATCGCCAGCACCTCGTCGCGGTCCAGGTACGCGGCGGGCAGCCGGCCGGGCACGGTGGCGAAGGTGCAGTAGTGGCAGCGGTCCCGGCAGAGCCGGGTCAACGGGACGAAGACCTTCCGCGAGTACGTGATCACGCCCGGCCGGCCGGCGTCCCGTAGCCCCGCGTCGCGCAGCGAACCGGCGAGGTCGAGCAGTTCGTCGAACTCGTCTTCGGTGGCGGCCAGCAGCGCGACCGCCTCGTCCAAGTCGAGACTGCGGCCGGTCGCGGCACGACGCAGCGCCCGCCGGACACTTGCGGTGGTGGGCTGTCCCGCCGGGGCGGCCCCGGTCACCCGGGCGACGACGGATTCGGTGTGCTCGGCCACCAGTGCAGACTAGGCCCTCGGGCTTGCGCCGGCCGGTGGCGCTCGCCACAGCGGTCACCGGCGACCGGAGCTGAGCCGCCGACGACCGGAGCCACTTAGGAGATTCGCTGGGTCGGCCCGTCCGGTCCCGGCTCCTGCGGAGCGGGCTCGTTCCCAGCCGGCCCTGGCTTGTCCCCGGGCGGAGCCGGCGGCCCGGAAGACGGCGCCGTCGGCACAGGCGGCGCGTACATCGGATGCGGGCCGCTCTGCGGTGGTGGCGGTGGCGGGTACGCCGGTCCGGGCTGGTGGTACGGGTGGTACGGGCCCGGCTGGCCGTACTGACCCGGCTGGCCGTATTGACCCGGCTGGCCGTAGCCGGGCGGCGGTGGGCCGTACGGACCGGGCTGGCCGTACTGCCCTGCTGGGCCGTAGCTGGGCGGTGGGCCGTAGCCGTCCGGTGCCGGCGGCTTCGGTGGCACCACCTGGTAGCGCCCCTGCCAGATCCGCCACAGCGCGTACCCGGCGACGCCGAGCACCGCCAGCCACGCCGCCCGGGTCAGCAGCGCCTGAAAGCCGCCGCGGATGGTGTCGTCGACCAGCACGACGAAGCCGACCAGCAGCCCGAACAGACCACCGAACACCGCAGCGACCGCGTACTCGACGAGGGCGACCAGGGTCATCAGCCGAGCCCGGCCCAGCTCCGGGGTGAGGTGCGTGGCGAGCAGCACCGCCAGCAATGGGAAGCTGACCGTGGCCAGGTTGACGAAGCTGCCGAAACTGTCCGCCGAGCGGCGGGCGAACCCCGGCCCGAAGCCGAGCCGGTACGGCACGAGCAGGTCCAGCAACGCGGTGAACAGGAACACTGCGGTGGCACCGAGCAGGACGGCGGCGGCGAGCTCCCGCAGCGGCATGGTGAGATCTCTGGCTGGCGGCCGGTCGCCGGGCCCAGCCTCTGGTTGGGTGGTCACGCGTTTCTCCCGGTGCTCGCAGGTGGCGGCGGTCGATGCCGGTGAGCGTAGTGCTCCGCCGATGGACGAGGATGGACGGCATGCGGATCGTGGTACTGACCGGCGGGATCGGCGGCGCGAAGTTCCTGGTCGGCGCGCGAGAGTACGCCCGACGCACCGAAGCCGAGCTGACTGCCGTGGTCAACGTCGGTGACGACGTGATCCTGCACGGGTTGCGGATCAGCCCGGACCTGGACAGCGTGATGTACACACTCGGCGGCGGCGCGGATCCGGAGCGTGGCTGGGGCCGGGTCGGCGAGACCTGGGCGGTGAAGAACGAGCTGGCCGCGTACCAGGCGGAACCCACCTGGTTCGGGCTCGGTGACCGGGACGTCGCCACCCATCTGGTCCGCACCACCATGCTCAACGCCGGCTATCCGCTGTCGGCGGTCACCGAGGCGCTCTGCGCCCGCTGGCGGCCGGGGGTGCGGCTGCTGCCGGCCACCGACGACCGGCTGGAGACCCACGTCGTCGTCTCGGACCCGGAGTCGGGGCCGGGCTCGGAGTCGGGGCCGGGGCCCGATGCCGGCGGCGAGCGGGCCATCCATTTCCAGGAATGGTGGGTACGCCATCGGGGCGCGCTGCCCACCCACCGGTTCGTCTTCGTCGGCGCGGCACAGGCCAAGCCGGCTGCCGGCGTACTGGACGCACTGGCCGCCGCCGACGTCGTGCTGATCGCACCGAGCAACCCGGTGGTGAGCATCGCACCGGTACTCGCCGTACCCGGGATCCGCGAGGCACTCGCCGGCAACCCGGCCCCGGTGGTCGGGGTGTCGCCGATCATCGGCGACGCACCGGTACGCGGCATGGCCGACCGGTGTCTCGCGGTGCTGGGCGAACCGTGCACGGCGGCGGGTGTGGCGGCGCTCTACGGTGCCCGGCGCGCCGGTGGGCTGTTGGACGGCTGGCTGGTCGACCCGGTGGACGAGGCCACCCGGGTGGACGGGATCGAGGTGCGGGCCGTACCGCTGTGGATGTCCGACGAGGCGGCGACGGCCGCGATGGTCGGCGCCGCGATCGAACTGGCCGGTCGGCCGACCGGGGTGACCGGATGAGGCTGGAGATCCTGCCGGTCACCGGGATCGGCGAGGTGCTCCCCGGTGACGACCTGGCGGCGCTGATCGGGGACGCCGCGCCGTGGCTGCGCGACGGCGACGTCCTCGTGGTGACCAGCAAGATTGTCTCCAAGGCCGAGGGCCGGCTGGCGGACCTGCCGGCCGACGATCCGGACCGCAGCCGGGTCCGCGACGAGGTACTGGCCGCCGAGACCGTCGAGGTGGTGGCGCGGCGTGGGGCGACCCGAATCGTCCGCACCCGGCACGGGTTCGTGATGGCGGCCGCCGGGATCGACAACTCGAACGTGGCTCCCACCCAGCTGGTGCTGTTACCGGTCGACCCGGACCGGTCGGCCCGACAACTGCGGGCCGGGTTGCACGCCCGGCTGGGGCTCGATCTGGCGGTCGTCGTGTCGGACACCATGGGACGGCCGTGGCGCAACGGCCTGACCGACGTCGCGCTCGGGGCCGCCGGCATCGACCCGGTGCGCGACTACTGCGGCCAGACCGACCGGTACGGCAACGAGCTACGGCTGACCCAGATGGCGGTGGTCGACGAGATGGCCGCTGCCGGGGACCTGGTGAAGGGCAAGTCGGAGCAGGTGCCGGTGGCGGTGGTCCGCGGCTATCCGTGGCGGCCGGCCCCGCCGGCGGGGCCGGCCGGTCCCGACGGGCCGGGCGTGCGCCCACTGATCCGCGAACCAGGTCAGGACCTGTTCACGCTGGGTACGGCGGAGGCCCGGCGGGCCGGGCTGCTCGCGGCGGCGACCCTGCCACCGGCCGGGCCGGTAGCGGCCCCGGCCGGACCGGCGGGTGCTCCGGCCGTCGGAGTCGACGATCGCCGTCCGGTCGACGGCGAGACCGTGGCCCGAGCGGTCCGGCTGGTGTCCGAGGTGGTGGCACCCGGCACCCGCTTCGAACTGGCCGACGCCGACGATCAGCGGACCGCGACCGACGGTCTGCCGGCCGACGCAGCGTACCCGGTGTTGCTGCGCTGCCGGCCGCCCGGCGATACGCCGCCGGACCTGGTGCGCTTCGGCGCCGACCTGCACCGGCTACGGGCGGCGCTGGCGGCCGACGGGGTCGCCAGCGCCGAGCTAGGGACCGTCGCCGGCCCCGACGGTACCGTCGTCGCACTCGGGCTCGTCGCGCCGCCGTGACGGACCCGGTGGCCTACACGTAGCCGTCCTCGCCGCGCTCCTTGAGCGCGTCCACCAGCCGCTTGACGTCCTGCGCCCGATCGCGCGGGCAGACCATTACCGCGTCCGGGGTGTCCACCACGATCAGGTCCCGTACGCCGAGCGCCGCGACCAGCCGGTTGGAGTGCGGCACCACCACCAGGCCGCTGCTGTCCCGCAGCAGCACCCCCGGCTTCTCCTCGGCCGCCGAGGCGCCGAGGACGACGTTGCCGTCCGGATCGGCGGGCAGCACGTCGCCGAGGGTGTGGAAGTCCCCGACGTCGTTCCAGCCGAAGTCGCCGGGGACGGTGCCGACCCGCCCGGCGGCGGCCGCGCCCTCCATCACCGCGTAGTCGACGGAGATGCGGGGCAGTGTCGGCCAGATCTCGCCGAGCACCTCGTCCCGGTCGGGGCTGTCCCACCTGGCCGCGATCCGGGTCAGGCCGGAGTGCAGCTCGGGCTGTTGGCGGGCCAACTCGGTGAGGAACGCGTCGACCCGCCAGACGAACATGCTGGCGTTCCAGAGATGCCGGCCGGAGCGCAGGTACTTCTCGGCAACCGCCAGCCCTGGCTTCTCGGTGAACTGCTCGACCCGGCGGACCGGCCCGGAACCGATGGTGTCGCCGCAGGCCAGGTAGCCGTAGCCGGTCTCCGGCCGGGTGGGGGTGACACCGACGGTCATCAGCAGGCCGGTACGGGCTCCGTCCACCGCCTGACGAATCGTCTCCACGAACCGGTCGGTGTCGCCGATCAGATGGTCGGCCGCGAACGAACCCATCACGCCCTGGGGTTCACGCCGGGCGACGACCGCGGCGGCGAGGGCGATCGCCGCGCAGGAGTCCCGGGGCGACGGCTCGACGAGCACGTTCTCCTCCGGCACCGTCGCCAACTGCCGGGCGACCGCTGCGGCGTGCGCCGCACCGGTCACCACCAGTATCCGTTCCGGATCGGTCAGCGGCGCCAGCCGTGCGACGGTCGCCTGCAGCAGTGAGGCGGTGGTGCCGGTGAGGGGGTGCAGGAATTTAGGGTTACCGGCGCGGGACAGCGGCCACAGTCGGGTGCCGCTGCCACCCGCCGGAATAACGGCGAAGAGCATCAGCACATCATGCCCGGCACGGGCACGCCACCCGACGAGATGGCGGAAACCTACCCGTACCGGTAGGTAGTGGTCGGGTCACCAGGCGACCCGGTTCATGCTGGCGGCCCGGCTCCACGCCGCCACGTGCACCTCGGCGCTGGATGCCCAGGTGAACTCCTTGGCCCGGTCCACCCCGGCCTTGGCCAACGCGTGCCGGCGGGACTCGTCGTCGAGCAACGCCACCAGGTCGGCGGCGATCCGGTCCGGATCCTCGCTGGTGTAGGCGACCGCGTCACCGCCGACCTCGGGCAGCGACAGCCGGGGCGTGGTCAGCACCGGAGTACCGCAGGCCATCGCCTCCAGGATCGGCAGGCCGAAGCCCTCCCCGTAGGACGGGTAGGCGGCGACGAGGGCACCGCCGAGGAAACCGGGCAGGTCGGCGTAGCGCAGGTAGCCGGGACGCAGCAGCCGCAGGTGGGCGGGGACGTCGGTGACGGCACGGTCGATCTCGTCGTCGTGGCCCTGCCCGCCGGCGACCACGAGCGCGGGCGGCTCGGGCCGGTCCTGCACCGCGCGAACCCAACCCCGGATCAGGTTGGGCACGTTCTTACGCGGCTCCTTGGCACCGAGGAACGCGATGTAGTCGGTGCCGGTCAGTCCGAGCCGGGCCCGCACCCGAGCCTTCTCTTCGTCACTGGGCACGTGGAAGGCGCGGCAGTCGACGCCGTGGTACGCCACGTCGATCCGGGCCTGGTCGGCGTTGAGTAGCCGGATCAGCTCGTCACGGCTGGCCTTGCTGGGCACGATCACCCGACTGGCCCGGCGCAGCGAGGTCCTGATCGCGCTACGGAAGAAGGTTCGCCGCGACTTGTCGTAGTGCTCCGGTTCAGTGAAGAACGTCGCATCGTGCACGGTTACCGTTATCGGACATCCAGCCCGCATCGGACAGGTGTAGTACGGCGAGTGCAGCACGTCAGCACCGGTCTGCTGGGCGAGCAGCGGCAACCCGGTCTGCTCCCAGGCCAGCCGGGCCGGGCGATGCGCGACGGCGGCCGGCGCAGCGATCACGTCGGCGGCCGGCAACATCCGGGTGTACCGCTCGACATCTGTACGCAGCGCTACGACGGAGAGCTCGACGCCGCTGCCGATGAGCGCACCGAGGGCCCCCAGCAGGCCGTCAACGTATCGACCGACGCCACCGCGGTCGGTGGGCACGCTCGTGGCGTCGATGAGTACGCGGGGCGGTCGACCGGCGGTCACTGGGCAACTCCTCTAAGGGGGTGGTGGAGGGTTGTGAAGAACGACACGTGTGCCAAGACTACGCCGCCCGACGCCGTCCGCCGTGTCGACGACGCGACCGAAAACGCGGCGCGGCGAACCGCGCCGCCAACGATCAGCGGGGCGAGACCACCCGGTGACAGCGTGTACGTACAGTGACGGCGCTACGCTCAGCCCCGATGACCAACAACCTGGCCGGGCTGCTCGCGGTCGCCGTCGCTGCGGACCCGACACGGCCCCTGCTCACCTGGTACGACGACGCGACCGGCGACCGGGCCGAGCTGTCCGGTGCGACGCTGGCCAACTGGGTGGCCAAGACCGCCAACCTGGTGGTGGACGGGGCCGGCGCGGCCGCCGGCGACCACGCCGACGTCGCGTTGCCGGCCCATTGGCAGACCGCCGGCGTCCTGCTCGGTTGCTGGTCGGCCGCGCTGGTGGTACGGACCGCCCCGGCCGCCGGGCCCGGCACCCCGGCTGCGGAAGTGCTCTTCGCCAGCCCGCCGGCGGTGCCCGAGGTCGATCGGCGGCCCGCCGGCGAGCGCTACCTGCTCAGCCTCGCCCCGATGGCGGCACCCGCCCGGGAACTGCCGCCCGGCTGGACCGACTACATCACCGAGGTACGCGGCCACGGCGACCATTTCACCCCGTACCCGGCGGTCGACCGACAGGACCCGGAGCTGGCTGGCCGGGCCCGCCGGCGCGGCGCGGAGCTGGGCATCGGGGCCGGGGCCCGGGTCCTGGTCGACTGCGACCGGTACCCGGACCCGACCGACTGGCTGCTGGCGCCGCTGGCCGCCGAGGCGACCATGGTGCTCTGCCGCAACCTCGACCGGCAGCGACTCGACGGGCGGGTGGACAGCGAAAAGGTCGATTTGGTCCTGACCTGAGTGGTCGTCGTCGGCACCGCCGGACGATCGGGGCCGGTCAGAGTTCGCGGGGCACCACTTCCCGCAGTTCGCCGTCCGGCGCGCACACGTAGAACCCGGCCCGATCGGCCAGCCACGGCTTGCCCGCCGCCTCACCGTCGCTGAGCAGCTTCTCCTGCACGCCGAGGATGATGTACCGGGACCCGTCCGGATTGCCGTCCCGCCAGCCCGGGCCATACAGCCGGTCGACCAGCATCTCGCGCCGCTGTCGCGGCACCGCGCCGTCCACCACCCAGTCAGTCGGCAGCCGGTACCAGAACGTCCGGGTGATCCCGGCCAACGGGTTGAAGGCGTGCGCCCCCTCGACCCGGACGCCGAGCGTGTCGGTGATCTTCAAACGGAAGTAGACACCCACGCCTGTGAGACGCGCTGCGCTGACGCTGCGTTGCCATCCCGGCGGAATCGGTCAACCCACCGACGCTTCCCGGTCCTGGGCGAACCGGATGAACGGCGCCAACGCCGCCGGATCGGTCAACGCCCCGGCCGCCGCCGCCTGCCCGGCAGGCACGCCGGTGAGGATCTTCTTCACCGGCACCTCCAGCTTCTTGCCGGACAGCGTCCGGGGCACGGCCGCGACCTGATGAATCCCGTCCGGCACGTGCCGCGGTGACAGCGCCGAGCGCAGCTCACGCACGATCCGGGTACGCAGCGCGTCGTCCAGCCCGACCCCGGCCCGCAATGCCACGAACAGCAGCAGCTCCCCCGCCCCGCCCTGCGGATCCTCCAGGTGAACCACCAGCGAGTCGGCGACCTCCGGCAACGCCTCCACCACCGAGTAGAACTCGGCGGTGCCCAACCGCACCCCGCCCCGGTTCAGGGTGGCATCCGAACGGCCGGTGATCGCGCAGCTCCCGTCCTCGGCGACGGTGATCCAGTCACCGTGGCACCAGGTCCCCGGGTACCGGTCGAAGTACGCCTGCCGGTAACGGCTGCCGTCCGGGTCGTTCCAGAACCCGACCGGCATGCTCGGCATCGGCTCGGTGATAACCAGCTCGCCCAGCTCGCCGACCACCGTCCGGCCGTCGGCGGCCCGGGCCTCGACCCGCGCGCCCAGACACCGGCAGGCAATCTCCCCGGCCCGCACCGGCAACAGTGGTACGCCGCCCACGAACCCGGTGCACACGTCGGTGCCGCCGGACAGCGACGTCAACTGCAGGTCCTCGCCGACCGACCGGTACACCCAGGTGAAACCCTCGGCCGGCAGCGGCGCCCCGGTCGAGCCGACCCCGCGCAGCCGGGACAGGTCGGCGATCTGGCGGGGCACCAGCTTCTCCTTACGGCAGGCCAGCAGGAACGGCGCCGAGGTGCCGAAGTAGGTGGCGCCGGTCTCGGCGGCCAGTCGCCACAGGGTGCCCAGGTCCGGGCTGGCCGGGCCGCCCGGGGCGGCGCTCACCGCCGGGTTGCCGTCGAACAGCACGATGGCCGCACCCACCGCCGGCCCGGAGGCAAGGTAGTTCCACATCATCCAGCCGGTGGTGGTGTACCAGAAAAACCGGTCCCCCGGCCCCAGATCGTGATGCAACGCCAGCATCTTCAGATGCTCCAGCAGGATGCCGCCGTGCCGGTGCACGATCGGCTTGGGCAGCCCGGTGGTGCCCGACGAGTAGAGCACGTACAGCGGCTGGTCGAACGGCACCGCGTCGAACGCCAACGGCTCGTCGGTCGGCGCGGCGAGCGCCTCCCAGGTCGAGGTGGCCCACGACGGGGCGTCCGACGGCTCAGCCGACAGGTACGAGATGAGCACCCGGTGCCGCGCCGACGGCAACGCGTCCGCGATCGCTGCCACCTCGGCGCGGCGGTCGACCGCCTTGTCGCCGTACCGGTAGCCGTCGACCGCGACCAGCACCGTCGGCTCGATCTGCTGCCAGCGGTCGGTGACGCTGCGAGTGCCGAACTCCGGCGCGCACGACGAGAAGATCCCGCCCAGGCTGGCGGTGGCCAGCATCAGCACGTACGTCTCGGGGATGTTCGGCGCGTACGCCGCAACTCGGTCCCCCGGCCCCACCCCGAGCCGCCGCAGCCCGGCCCGCACCCGGCGGACCTCGTCGCGCAGTTGCCCGACGGTGAGGGTGACCGACGCTCGGGTCTGGCTGTGCGCGATCACCACCGGGGCGTCCTCGGCCAGCCCGGGGGCGCGCAGAACGTGCTCGGCGTAGTTGAGCCGGGCACCGGGGAACCACCGCGCGCCGGGCATCCGCCGGTCGGCGAGCACCTGCTCCGCCGGCTGATGGCCGACCACCTCGAAGTAGTCCCAGATCGACCCCCAGAACCCGGCCAGGTCGTCGACCGACCACTGCCACACCTGCTGGTAGTCGGCGAACCGCAGCCCGCTGGTGCGCTCCAGCCACGCCAGGTATCCGCCGATCCGGGTCCGTTGCCGCACGTCCGCCGGTGGGCACCACAGCACCTCGCTCACGACTGACACTCCTCCCCGGGTCACGGCCGCGTCGCCGGACCGCGTGTGGCCGTCCACTTCCATCCTCGCTCACGTCGCGCGCCGCCGGCGGCGGTGCCGCTGATCGATTGTCCTGCCAACCGGGGCGCAACGGAGCGTGCCGTGAACACAAGCTGTCGTCGGCAGGTAGCGCAACGGGCACAGGCTGCGACGGATACCGAAGCGTCCGGAAAAAGTTCGCCGCCCGTTGCGCCCCGGCTCAAGCATCCCCGCCCGAAACGGTACGGTTTGCCCATGCGTCATCTCTGGAGCCTCCTCAGCGGCCTGGCCGTGGCACCGCTGTGCTGGGTGCTGATCGCGGTCGGCCAGACGACATCGGCCCGCACCATCGCCGGCTGGGTGACCGACGGCACTTACCACCCGGCGACCCTGCTGGCACCGGCCGCGTTCGTGTTCGCCGCCGGGCTGCTGCTCGGGCTGCTGGGCACGCTACGGTTCTCCCCGCTCGGTCCACTCACCGCCGGGCTGGCCCTGGCCACCCCGTACGTCGCGATGTTCGTCGACCCGTTCGGTGCCCGCGACCTGATCGGTATCGGTACGCCGTGGCGGCTCCTCGGTGAACCGGTGGTACTGCTGCAGCCGGTGGAGAACGGCACTCTCGCGTTACTCGGGGTGCTGCTCAGCACCGCGGTGCTGAGCCGGCAGCGGTGGCGGTCCCGGCCCGCGGCGAACAGCACCTCCGGCGACAAGGCCGGCTCCGATGCGACGGCGGCGGAGCCGTTGCCGGTCCGGCCGCTCGGCGAGTTCGATCCGTCGCTCTGGTCACTGCCGGGCGGCAGCACCACGACGTCGGACGAATCCGCCGGCGCGCCGACCGGCCCGGACCGGGCCGACGCAGGTTGGCCGGCGTCGTTGACCACGAAGACGAAGTCGACACTGGCCGCGCCGGCCAAAGACGTTCGACCCGACGGCGACGGGCTACGGCCGGCCCGGCGCATCCCCCGGTCCAGTCGGTTGATCCGCTGAGTTGACCCACCGAACATCGTCGGTGACGTTGCGACCGGCGGGTACCGTGCCGGAAGGCACCATCCCCGCGAGGAGGTCAGATGCGGCACCTGGGCTCGCTGATCCTGTCCCTGCTCCTCGCACCGGTGATCTGGTTCCTCGCCGGGCTCGGCCTGAGCGAGTACGCGCTGGCCCGACGGGACGCGTACAGCGAACCACCGCTCGACGTGTTCATCGGGTTGGCCGCGCTCGCGGTCTGCGGGGTGTCGTACGCACTGTTGCTGCTACCCCGTTTGTCCCCGGTCGGGCCGGTGCTGGCCGGGGCGTCGTTCGTCGCAGTGTCGGTGTGGGCCACCGTCGACATCGTGGGGTTCTACGACACGATGCCGCGCCGGCTGCTCGGCACGGACTTCGTCCTCACGGCGCCGGCCGAAGGGCTCGCCGTGGTACTGGCCGTCCCGTTGTTGGCCACCGTGTTCAGCCCGCGTCGTTGGCGGGGTGAGCGGACGGTGGCGCTGTATGCCGGCGGACCACCACCGCAGGACGTGACGCGGACCGCCCCACTGCCCGGCCCCGGCGGGTACGGCGACCCGGGCGGATACGGCGGCGACGCCGGACCGTCGCCGTGGTCGGCCCAGCCGCCGACCGGCGATCCGGCTCGGACCATCGCGTTCCCGGCTGCCGCCAACCCGCCGCTGCGGCCAGCCCGATCGGCGACGGGTGCCGGGACCGACTCGGAGCACGACACGATGCGGCTGACCCCACCGGGGCACCGGCGAGACGATCCGACCGTCGTACTGCCCCAGGCGGCGGCGTTCGCACCGCCCCGTCCGGCGGGGACCGGCACCGACCCGGACGAGACCACCCGAATCAGCCAGCCGACCACCACCGACCCGGACGAGACCACCCAGATCAGCCAGTCGGACCAGACGGAGCGGATCGACCAGGCCGACGAGACCACGACGGTGCTGCCGGCCCGTCCCGGCGATGCCGGGAAGTCCCCGAGCTGAGGCCGGACCCGGAACCTCAGGTCCGGCCTCAGGTCAGGTCAGGGCGTCAGCAGCTGACGCGCCATCACGATCCGCTGCACCTGGTTCGTGCCCTCATAGATCTGAGTGATCTTGGCGTCCCGCATCATCCGCTCGACCGGGTAGTCCCGGGTGTAGCCGTACCCGCCGAGCAGTTGCACCGCGTCGGTGGTGATCTCCATGGCCGCGTCGGAGGCGAAACACTTCGCCGCCGCCCCGAAGAAGGTCAGGTCGGCGTCGGCGCGCTCCGACCGGGCGGCGGCGGCGTAGGTGATCTGCCGGGCCGCCTCCAGCTTCATGCCCATCTCCGCGATCATGAACTGGACGCCCTGGAAGTCGGCGATCGGCTTGCCGAACTGCTGGCGCTCCCGCACGTACCCGCGGGCGAAGTCGAGCGCGCCCTGCGCGATGCCGACGGCCTGGGCGGCGATCGTCACCCGGGTGTGGTCCAGGGTGCGCATCGCGGTGGCAAACCCGGTGCCCGGCTCGCCGATCATCCGGTCCGCCGGAATCCGGACATTGTCCAGGTAGACCTCGCAGGTCGGTGACCCCTTGATGCCGAGTTTCTTCTCCGGTGCGCCGAAACTCACCCCGGGGTCGGACTTCTCCACGACGAACGCGGAGATCCCCCGTGACCGGGCACCCGGCTCGGTGACCGCGAAGACCGTGTAGTACTCCGAGACACCGGCGTTGGTGATCCACCGCTTCACCCCGGTGAGCACCCAGTGGTCGCCGTCGCGCACCGCGCGGGTGGTCATCGACGCCGCGTCGCTGCCCGCCTCCGGCTCGGACAGGCAGTACGAGAACATCGCCGCCCCGGACGCCACCGGCCGCAGATAGCGCTCCTTCAACTGCTCCGAGCCGGCCAGCAACAACGGCATCGTGCCGAGCTTGTTGACCGCCGGGATCAACGATGAGGATGCGCAGGCCCGCGCGACCTCCTCGATGACGATCGCGGTGGCGAGGGCGTCGGCACCCGCCCCGCCGTACTGCTCCGGGACGTGCGGGGCGTGGAAGTCCGCCGCCCGTAACGCGTCGTAGGACGCGGTGGGAAACTGTGCGGTCTCGTCGGCCTCGGCGGCGTTGGGGGCGACCTTCGCGTCGCACACCTCCCGAACCGCTTCCCGGATCGCCGTGTGCTCCTCTGGTAACTGATAGACATCGAACGCCGGCCCGGACGTCATCACGCCCTCCCTCGCCTGGAGTGTTCCCTCGATATCCTGCTCGAGTGCGAGGATACCGGCGAGTAACGCCGACGTCGGTCGCCCCCACCCAGACATACGGACTATCGTCTGCCGGGCAGCCGATCGGCGGCTCTCAGCCGGGTCGGTCCCCACGGAAGCGGTATGCCGCGAACGTCAAAACCACGATGATTGGTGTCGAGCCCCCCGGCACCGGACCACCGAGTGCGACGCGACCACAGCGCCGCCAGCGCGAGCGGAGAATCAAGGCGTGACCATCCCGTACCCGAACATCCAGCCCGTCCCGGCCATCGCGGCGGTGACCCCGCCGTCCGGCGCCCCCCGCCCGCGCCTGACCTTCCTCGGCACCGGCTACCTCGGCGCGACCTACGCCATCTGCTTCGCCGAACTCGGCTACGAGGTGATCGGCTACGACGTCGACGCCGACAAGATTGCCAAGCTGTCCGCAGGTGAGGTGCCCTTCCACGAGCCGGGTCTGGACGAGTTGCTCAAGCGGAGCCTGGCCGCCGGGCGGTTGCGGTTCACCACGGACATGGCCGCCGCCGCCGATTTCGGCGACGTGCACTTCATCTGTGTGGGCACCCCGCAGCGGGCCGGCGCGATGGGCGCGGACCTGTCCTACGTCGAGGCGGCGGTCACCGGCCTGGCCCAACACCTGACCCGTAAGGCGTTGATCGTCGGCAAGTCCACCGTGCCGGTCGGCACCGCCGAGTGGATCGAGCAACTGGTCGGCAAGCACGCCTCGGCCGACCTGAGCGTCGAGGTGGCGTGGAGTCCGGAGTTCCTGCAGGAGGGCTTTGCCGTCGAGGACGTGCTGCGGCCGAACCGGATCGTGGTCGGGGTACGCAGCGAGTGGGCCAACGGCATGCTGTACGCCGCACACAAAGGGGTGTTCGACCTGGCCGCCACCGAGGACCGGGAGGTGCCGTTGGTAGTGACCGACTTCGCCACCGCCGAGCTGGTGAAGGTCGCGGCGAACGCGTTTCTGGCCACGAAGATCTCGTTCATCAACGCGATGGCCGAGGTGTGTGAGGTGGCCGGCGGCGACGTCACCCAGTTGGCCCGGGCGATCGGCTACGACCCGCGGATCGGCAACCGGTTCCTGCAAGCCGGGGTCGGGTTCGGTGGTGGCTGTCTGCCGAAGGACATCCGGGCGTTCCAGGCGCGGGCGCAGGAGCTCGGCGCGGGTGAGGCGTTGCGGTTCCTGCACGAGGTGGATCTGATCAACCAGCGGCGACGGTCCCGGGTGGTGCAGCTGGCGGCCGAGCTGCTGGGCCGCTGGTCCGGGCCGGCCGGGCCGGATCTGTCCGGCACGACGGTGGCGGTGCTCGGGGCGACCTTCAAACCCAACTCCGACGACGTCCGCGACGCGCCGTCGCTCGCGGTGGCTGCGATGCTGGCCAAGACCGGCGCGCAGGTGCGGGTCTTCGACCCCGAAGGCACGGAGAACGCCCGGCGGGCCCAGCCGGACCTGACCTACGTACCGTCGATGGTCGACGCGGTCCGCGACGCCGACCTGGTCTGCGTCCTGACCGAGTGGGCCGACTTCCGTAACGCCGACCCGGTGGCGTTGGGTGAGCTGGTCGCCGGCCGACGGGTGATCGACGGCCGGAACTGCCTCGATTCGACGTTGTGGACCGGCGCCGGCTGGCAGTACCGCGGTATGGGCCGCCCCTGAGCCCGGCACCGCCCGCGCCGAACCGGCCGGTTGTGGGGCCGTGACGGACCCACGACCGGTTTTTCTCCGATCTCCACGCCGCCTGGGGCTGTTCAACAGTTGCTTGGTTTAGGCATGCTTCGTAGGAAGTGGTCCACAGTGTGGTCCGGGCGTGGAGGAGGGTGCCATGAGTACGCCGTACCGCTGCGCCTCGTGCGGGCGAACCGTGCCGGCGGCGGCGACCTGCCCGCGGTGCGGTGCCGAGCAGCCGCAGTTCGCTGAGGACCTGGCCCGCATCGAGCGGTCCATCGCCGAGATGAAGGCCCGCGAACTCGCGCTGGCCAAAGAGCAGAAGCAGATGGCCAGCGATCTGCAGGCGGCGATCTTCCAGCGGGACATCCTGTCCACCGGCGGTGCCGCCGGTCGGCGTGGCCCGGGGCCCCGGGTCTCGGTCCGCCGCCGGGCCGGGCGTCGACCGCCGACCGCCGACCAGGGTACCGCCCCGCCGAAGTTCCCCCGGCAGAGTCCCAACCTAGCCGCCGACGACGACGCGCCACCGACCGGGCCACCACCGGGCTCTGAGCGTCCCGCCTCCGGCCCGCCCGGCTACCCGCCGGCCGCCGGTGACGACGATCCAACCCAGGTCCTGTCGTCGGACGGCACCCGACCGGAGGCGTCCGCCCAGTCGATCCAGAACGTCCTGCTCGGCCTCGGCGCGTTGATGGCGGTGGTGGTGTTCGCCGCCGTCGCCAACAGCGCGTTGCCCGACGTCACCCGGCTGAGCGTGCTGTTCGCCGGCACGCTACTGCTGCTCGCGGCCCCGCCCGCGGTCGCCGCCCGCGGGCTCACCTCCACCGCGGAGACGATCGCCGCCGTGGCGCTGGTCCTAGTCCCGATCGACGGCTACGCGATCTGGGCGACCGACGCCGTCCGGGCCGGCCCGGTCAGCCCGTCGGCGTTCGCCGGCCTCACCTTCGCCGTCACCGCGCTGGTCGCCGCCGGATACGCCGCCACGACCGGGCTGCGGCTGCCCCGGTACGGCATGGTGCTCGCGATCCAGCCGGTCGTGCCGCTGCTCGGTCAGGACCTGATCCGAGGGCCGGCCGGGTGGGCGTCGGCGCTCGCCGCGGTCGCCGTGCTCGACCTGCTGCTGGTCCGGCTGCTGAGCGGCTCCGGAAAGCTCGGCGCCAGCTGGCGGTCCGGGCCGCCAACGGTGGCACGACCCCGGCCGGACGCGCCGGCCGGACCGGACGGCGGCAACCGGCCCGGCGACCGGGCCAGCGGGCCGGCACCGTCCGGCACCGGCTCCGACCGGCCGGAGAGCGCGCCGGAGGAGGCCGACGCCGTCGTCGAGGGCGAGCCTCCCGGTGGCGGCGACGGTGGCCGACAGCCGGGCTGGCTGCCGCCGGCACCCACGGCGGCCGTCCTCTGGCTACGCGACCTGATCTGGACCATGCACGGGCTGGCCGTCACCGCCGCGCTGCTGTTCGCTGTGGTGGCGGTGCTGCGCGCCGACACGGTGCCCGCCACGCTGGTCGCGGCGGCGGTGCTGCTGATCGCCGCCGGGGTCGGGCTCGTCGGCGGCTTCACCCTGGGCCACCCGCCGTTGCCGGACCTGGCCGCCGGCGTGTTCGCCCTGGCAGTCATCGGCGCGGCCAGCCGGGTCGCGGCGGTCGCCCTGCCGGGCCCGGCGCTGTTGTTGATCGCTGCCGTGGTCGCCGTCGCCGGGATCGGCGTACGGGCCCTGCCGGAGCAGGTCCGCCGTGGCCCGCAGCTCGCGGCGGCGGCCGCGTTGACCGTGCTCGGCGTACTCGTCGCCGGTGGTGCGCTGCGGGCGGCGCTGGCACCGGTCCGCGCCGCGTTACCCGCCTGGCAGGCCGACCTGGCCGGGTACCAGCAGAGCCTGGTGGACTACGCCGGGCCCGCCGACTGGCAGCTCGCCCTGGCCGCGCTGCTGATCACCATCGCGGCGGCGGTCGCCATGCCCGTCGACTGGCGTCGCGAGGCGACCGTCGTCGGCGTGACGCTGACCGCGCTGGCCGTACCGGCGTCCTTCGCCCTGCCCTGGTACGCCGCGCCGTGGCTGCCGGTGCTCGCCGCCGTCGCGGTGGCCGGCACCGGTTTCCTCACCGACACCACCCGGGCCGCCCGGGTGCACGTGATCTGCGCGGCGGTGCTCGGCACCGCCGGTGCGGGCGCTGCGCTGGCCCGACCCGGCTCCACCGCTGCCGCCCTGCTGGTGCTGGCCGCCGCCGGCGTACTGATCGCCGTAGCCGGGACGCTGCCGGAGGTACGCCGCCGGCCCGCCGGGGACGCGGTCGGGGGTTGGGCCGCCGGCGGGGCCGCGTTCGCCCTGCCCGGTGGGGTGGCGGCGTTCGTCACCGCTCTGGTGCCGCCGCCGGGGCCGACCGCACTGGCCGTCCAGGAGACGACCGCCCCGATCCTGGCCGCCGGTTTCCTCGCGGTCTGCGGCACGCTCGGCTACTCGACGCTGGCGCAGGTGGCGGAACGGCAGATCCCCCGACCGTTGACCATCGGCACCGGGCTGGGGGCGCTCGCGGTCACCGCCGCGGCGTTCGGCTCGCCCGGGGCGGCCATCGCCGACGTGTGGGTCGCCGTCGGACTGCTGGTCGCCGCGGGGCTGCTGCTCATGGCGCCTTCGATCGACGCCGGCCGGCGGGCGGACCGGCTGCTCGACGGCCCCGACTACGCCGCGGCGGCGGCCACCGCCGCGCTGGTCGGCACGCTGGCCAGGGTCAGCGCGATCGTGGTACCCGGCACCGAACTGGTGGCCAGCGCGGCGCTGACCCTGCTGGTGGCGGTCGCCGTACGCGCCCTGCCCGAACACTGGCGACGCGGACCGGTCCTGGGCACCGCGGTCAGCGGTGGGGTCATCGCCGTCCTCGCCGGCTACACGGCGGTCGCCGGCGGCGTCCAGGCACTGGCCACTCCGGGCCAGCTCTGGCAGGCGGACCTGACCGCCTGGTCCACCGAGGTCGCCGCCAACTCTTGGCAGGTGCCGCTGGCCCTGGTGCTACTCGCGCTGGCCGCCGCCGTCGCGCTGCCCCGACCCTGGTCGTTCCACGCCGGCGGCGTGCTGGTCGCGCTCGCCACCGTCGGCACCCCGGCGGCGCTCGGCCTGCCCTGGTGGTCGCCGATCGTGGTCGGCTGCCTGGTCGCGATCGGGTACGGGATCGTCTCGGTGGCCGCCAACGATCCACAGGCCGCCACCGCCCGGGCCGGCGTCGCCGTGGCGGTCGCCCTGTACGCCATCGGTGCCAGCCTGGTCCGTCCGTGGACCACCGCCGCCGCGCTCGGTGTCGTGGTACTGACGTGCGTGGTGGTGGCGGTACTCGCCCGGGTCGTCGCCACCGTGACGCTGGCCGATCGATCTGCTCAGGCCGACCAGGCCGACCAGGCAGGTACCGGGCCGCCCGTCCCCGACCGGGAGTCGATGCCGGCGCACCTGGCGAAGATCGGTGGCGCGGCGACCGGGGCCGCGCTGCTGGCACTGCCCGGAGGGGTCGCCGCGCTGGCCGCCGCGCTCGGCTGGACCACGGAGATCGTGCTGACCGGGGCGTTGGCCGCCTCGGCGCTCGGCGTCGCCGTGCTGGCCATGGTCCGCCGCCGGGTCCCGCACTACCTGCCGTACGCCACCGTCGGGTTGGCCGCCGGCGCGACGGTCACCGCCCTCGCCTCGCTCCCGACCAGCCTGCCGACCGGCATGTACGCCGCCGGAGCCGCACTGCTCGGCGTACTCGCCGAACTGCTCCGGGCCGCCACCCCACCGCCGGTGGACCTGTCCCGGCCGAGTCGTCGATGGTCCGGACTCGGCGGCCGGTGGAGCCAGCCGGGGCCGCTGGAGATCGGCCAGGAGTGGGCGATCAGCCCGGTCAAGGGAGCGTTGGCGGCCGCCGCGCTGCCCACCGCGCTGGCCGTCGCGGCGGTGGCGCCGACGCTGGCCGCCGCACTGGTCGAGCCGTACCGCACCCTGACCGCAATCTGGCAGGGGCCACCGGCCAGGCTGCTCGACCCGCCGGCCGCCGCCGTGGATCCGACGAACGTGCTCGCGGCGCTGCTGCTCACCGTCGCGGCGGCGCTGGCCGCGACCGGGTTCAACACCGGCCAGCCGGGCCAGGCGGTTCCGGTGGTACTGCCCGGCGTGGCGATCACCCTGCTGATCACCCCGATGTCGTTCGGCGTCGGCTGGCCGGCGGGCACCATGGCGGCGCTACTGGTCTTCGCGGTCGCCATGGTCGGACTGGCGTTGACCGAACCGCCGCCGGACACCGAGCGGCACCGGCCGCTGCGCATCGCCCGCCGGCTGCTGTTCCTGATCGGCCTCGCCGCCGGTGGCGCCGGACTCGCCGGGGCGCTGGCCAACGATCAACTGACCGTCTTCACGCTGGGCAGCTCGGTGTGCGTCGGAGCGGTGTCCGCGTACGCCGGACGCAGCCAGCCGGCCCGGATCCTCGGCTGGCTGTTCGCCTCGGTGATGGCGCAGATGTTCGTGCTGACCATGGGCCTCGTCGCCGGTTTCCCGCCGAGCTGGTCGGCGTTCGGCGTACTCGCCGTCGGCGCCGGCCTGCTGTTGTCCGCGACCCGACTGCCCCGGCTCAGCCACCCCGAGGCGGTACGCGAGGCGGCGGTGGTCGAGTGGAGCAGCTACGCGGCCGCGCTGCTCGCGCTGGCCCTGGCGTACAACTCGGCCGCGCATCTGGCCGGGCTGCTGGCCGCCTGGGGTGCGGTGCTCGGGGTGACGGCCACCCGGCCTGGCCGCCGTGCGATGGAGCGCCGGGTGCTGTTCTGGCTGGCGGTCGGCTGCGAGATCACCGCCTGGTGGATGCTGATGCGGATCACCGACGTGGCGCTCACCGAGGCGTACACCTTGCCGTTCGCCGTCCTCGCCCTGCTGGTCGGGGTCCTCGAGCTGCGGCACCGGCCGGACCTCAGCAGTTGGACGGCGTACGGGCCGGCACTGGCCGCGGCGTTCCTGCCCACCCTGGTACTGGTGATCAGCTCGGGGGAGAACAGTTTCCGGCAGGTCCTGTTGCTGCTCGGTGCGGTCGGCACCCTGCTGGTCGGGGCGATGAGTCAGCAGCAGGCCCCGGTGGTGGTCGGTACGGTGGTCAGCGCGGTGACCGCGTTGCACGCGTTGACCTTCTTCGGTCCGTGGCTGGTGCTGATCCCGGTCGGGCTGGTGCTGCTGGCGCTCGGGGCCAGCAGCGAGTGGCGCCGGCAGACCCAGGAGCGGGTGCGGGGCGCCCTGCGCGGCATGCGCTGAGGCCGGCCGCCGAGACCCGGCCGGGCCGACTCGGCTGGGGCTAGGTGGTGCCGCCGCGTTGCGCCTGCAGCGCGGCGTCCTTCGCGGCGACCAGCTCGACCAGCTCCTGCTGGTAGGCGAGCATCCGGGCGCGCAGCCCCGGGTCGGTGGCGGCGAGGATCCGTACCGCCAGCAGACCGGCGTTGCGGGCGCCACCGATCGACACCGTGGCCACCGGCACGCCCGCCGGCATCTGCACGATCGACAGCAGCGAGTCCATCCCGTCCAGGTGCTTCAACGGCACCGGCACCCCGATCACCGGCAGCGGGGTCGCCGAGGCGACCATGCCCGGCAGGTGCGCCGCGCCGCCCGCCCCGGCGATGATCACCTGGAGGCCACGGTCGGCGGCGGCGCCGGCATAGTCGAGCATGCCGTGCGGGGTACGGTGCGCCGAGATCACCCGCACCTCGTGCTCGACGTCGAACTCGGCGAGGGCCTCGGCGGCGGCTCGCATCGTCGGCCAGTCCGAGTCGCTGCCCATGATGACGCCGATCATCGGCCCTCCTGTAACCAGCGGGCGGCCCGGGCGGCCCGGATCCGGACGTCGGTGAGGTCCTCGCCGAGCGCCGTCACGTGGCCGATCTTGCGGCCCGGCCGGACCTGTTTGCCGTACAGGTGGACCTTGGCGCCGGGGTCGGTCGCGAACAGGTGGTGCAGCCGCTCGTCGATGCCCATCCCGCCATCCGCGCCGCCAAGCACGTTGGCCATCACCACCGCCGGGGCGGTCAGCCCGGTGTCACCCATCGGATAGTCCAGGACCGCCCGCAGATGCTGCTCGAACTGGGAGGTACGGGCCCCCTCGATGGTCCAGTGCCCGGAATTGTGCGGCCGCATCGCCAGCTCGTTGACCACCAGGCCACCGGGCACCTCGAACAGCTCCACCGCCAGCAGCCCGACCACGCCGAGCGCGCTGGCCAGGTCGATAGCCAGCTGCTGGGCGGCCAGAGCGCGCGACTGCGGCAGGTCCGGAGCGGGCGCCAGCACCTCGACACAGATGCCGTCCCGTTGCACGGTCTCCGCCACCGGGTAGACCGCCAGCTGACCGAACGGCGAGCGGGCCACCTGTACCGCCAGCTCGCGGACCAGCTTCACCCGCTCCTCGGCGATCAGCTCCACTGCCGGGTCGGCCGACGGGCCGGCCGGGTCGAGCCCGGCGGCGACCAGCTCGTCCGGCGTGTCCAGCAACCACACCCCGCGGCCGTCGTAGCCGCCGCGCGCGGTCTTGACCACCACCGGCCAGCCGACCTCGGTGCCGAACTCGGCCAGCTCGTCGACCGAGCCGATCCGCCGCCAGCGCGGCACCGGGGCACCCAGCTCGGTCAGCCGCTGCCGCATCACCGCCTTGTCCTGGGCACACCGCAGCGCGTCGGCCCCCGGGTGGATCCGCACCCCGTCGGCGGCCAGCGCCCGGATGTGCTCACCCGGCACGTGCTCGTGGTCGAAGGTGACGACGTCGCAGCCCTTGGCGAAGGTACGCAGCGCGGCGAGGTCGGTGTGCTCGCCGTACTGCACGTCGGCGGCGACCAGGGCGGCGCCGTCCTCCGGCGTACGGGCCAGCACACGCAGCGACTGGCCGAGCGCGATCGCGGCCTGATGGGTCATCCGGGCGAGCTGCCCACCACCCACCATGCCGACGACGGGCAGTCCGGTACGGGTATCCATGGCGGCGACAGCCTAACCCAGCTGCGCGACCAGGTCCGCGACGGAGGTGACCGGCCGGTCGCAGACGAAGCCCCGGCAGACGTACGCGGTCGACGCCCCGCCGATCATCGGCCGGTCCGCCAGCAGCGGTACGCCGGCCTGGTCGGGACGGCCGGCCACCACCACCGCACCGGGCGGCGCGTGCCGCCGCGCCGCCCGTAGCAGCGGGTCACCGGTCGGGTCCTCGGTGACCACGGCGATCTCGTACGGACCGGAGAGCAACGCCTCGCCGACGGCGGCGGCGTAGCCGGTGAACCGGGCATGCCGGGCGACCACCGGCGCGACGGTGGCCAGCGCGGCCTCGGCGGCGGCCCGGTACTGCGGGGCGCCGCGCAGCGCCGCGTACCCGGTGAGCGCGGCGGCGGTGGCCGACAGCCCGGACGCGGTGGCGTTGTCGGTCGGGTTTGCCGGCCGGGCGACCAGTTGTTCGGCGTCGTCGGCGGTGTCGTAGAAGCCGCCGTTGTCGGCGGCGAACCGGGCCAACGCGACGTCCAGCAGCTCGCCGGCGAGATCCAGCCATCGGCGTTCCCCGGTGAGCTGGTGCAGCGCGCAGAACGCCTCGGCGAGGCAGCCGTAGTCCTCCAGCACCCCGTCTGGCGCGCCGACCAGACCGTCCCGGGAGACCCGGCGCAGCCGCCCGCCGACCAGGTGGGTACGGGCCAGATACGCCCCGGTCGCGACCGCCAGCTCGGCCGCCAGCTCAACGTCGCCGTCGGTACCGGCTGCGGCACCAGCCGGGGCGTCGGCACCAGTCAGGGCGTCGGTGGCGGTGGCGAACTCGACCAGTGCGGTGACGGCCAGGCCGTTCCAGGCGGTCACCGCCTTGTCGTCGCGGGCCGGCTGCGGCCGGCCCGACCGGGCCCGCCGCAGCGCCGCCCGGACCCGGTCCAGCTGCTCCGGCGGCGTGTCGTCGACGTCGCGGGCCAACCGAAGCACGCTGGTGCCGTGTTCGAAGGTGCCGTCGCCAGTCACCCCGTACAGGTCTGCCGCCCACCGGCCGTCGGCCTCGCCGAGGACCTCGATCAGCTGCTGCGGCGTCCACACGTAGCTGGCGCCTTCGACCCCGCCGGTGTCGGCGTCCAACGCGGAGGCGAACCCGCCACCGGGTACGGCGAGCGCCTCGGCGAGGAAGCGGACCGTCTCCCGGGCGATCCGACCGGCCATCCGGTCGCCGGTGAGCCGCCACAGCAGCGTGTAGACCCGCAGCAGCAGCGCGTTGTCGTAGAGCATCTTCTCGAAGTGCGGCACCGTCCAGGTGCCATCCACCGCGTACCGGGCGAAGCCCCCGGCGAGTTGGTCGTAGATGCCGCCCCGGGCCATCGCCTCGCAGGTGTGCTGGACGATCTCCAGGCTGTCGGCGGCGCCGGTGCGTTGATGATGCCGCAGCAGGAAGAGCAGGCTGAGATGCGGGGGGAACTTCGGTGCCCCGCCGAACCCGCCGTGCGTCGGGTCGTACTCCTTACCCAGCGTCGCCGCGGCGGCGTCGAGCAGGTCGGCGGTCAACGGCGTGGTCGCCCCGCCGACCGCCTGCGCGCCGCCGACCGCCTCGGCTACCGCGGCCCCCTGGCGCAGCACGGCGTCGCGCTGGTCGCGCCAGGCGGCACCGACCGAGTGGAGCAGCCGGACGAAGTTCGCCTGCGGGACGTAGGTCCTGCAGAAGAACGGGGTGCCGTCGGCGGTGGCGAACACGGTCATCGGCCAGCCGCCCTGACCGGTCATCGCCTGGGTCGCGGCCAGGTAGACCGCGTCCACGTCGGGGCGTTCCTCCCGGTCCACTTTGATCGCGACGAAGTTGTCGTTGATCAACTGCCCGACCGCGTCGTCCTCGAACGACTCGTGCGCCATCACGTGGCACCAGTGGCAGGCCGCGTACCCGACCGAGATCAGCACCGGCACGTCCCGGCGGCGGGCCTCGTCGAACGCCTCCGGGCACCACGGCCACCAGTCGACCGGGTTGTCGGCATGCTGCTGCAGGTACGGGCTGGTTGCCTCACCGAGCCGGTTCACGCTGGGTCGCTCCTCGGGGTCGTGGCACGACTCCGACGGTGGGGGTCGCACGTTCCGACCATAGCCAGTCGGTGGGCGGCTCACCGCCGGGTCGGCACCGGAACGTCCGGGTATCGCAGCGCGGTGAGGCCCGCCTCGGCGGCGGCCTGGACGTTCTCCGGGCGGTCGTCGACGAAGGTGACCCGGTCGGCGGGCGCGCCGAGCCGGTGCAGCAGCGCCGCGAAGATCGCCGGATCGGGTTTGGTCAACGCCAGCCGGCAGCTGAACAGCCGGTGGTGGAACACCGCCGCCCAGTCGGCCGAGTCGATCGCCGTGGCGATGGACTCGGGGGCGTTGGACAGCAGCGCCAGGCCGTGTCCGTCGGCGGCAAGGCCGGTGACGAGTTCGACGGTACGCGGATTCAGCTGCGACCAGCTGGCGATGTCGGCCCGGTCCAGTTCGGCCACGAGCGGATCGTCGGCGGATAGCGGCCGACCGACCACGTGGCTCCAGTAGCGGTCGGCCGGCCAGCCGGCGTCGTAGGCGTCCCGGTGCCGCCAGTACCCCTCGTCGAAGGTGGCCTGCGGTAAACCGGCCAGCTGGGCCATGGCGGCCACTGCGGCCGACGGCTGCGGCAGCGAGATGACCTGACCGTAGTCAAAGACCAGCCAGTCCCGGACGGCACCGCTGGGCCCGCCGGTCACGATGCACCGTCCGCGCGCAGCGGGTAGATCTGGGCCTGCGCGGAGTCCGCCAGGGACCGGAGCACCGCGAGTACCTTGTCGGCGGGCATCGGCTTGAAGAAGTGGTAGCCCTGGGCGGCGGCGCAGCCGAGGGCGGCCAGGGTGGCCCGCTGGTCGGCGGTCTCCACCCCCTCGGCGACCACCCGCAGGCCCATCTCCCGGCCCAGCCGGACGGTGTGTCGCACGATGGCGGCGTCGCGTGGCGAGTCGGCCATCCGGACCACGAAGGACCGGTCGACCTTCAACTCGTCGACGGTGACCCGGGTCAGGAAGGCCAGTGAGGAGAACCCCGTGCCGAAGTCGTCAACGGCGAGCTGGACGCCCATCTCCCGGAGGCTGGCCAGCACCTCGTCAATGATCTCCAGCTCGCTCATCACCACCGTCTCGGTGATCTCCAGCACCAACCGGTGGGCCGGGACCTGGTGGCGGCGCAGCAGCTCGCCGATCTCGGCCGGCAACTGCGGGTCGAGCAGGCTCCGGGCCGAGATGTTGACCGAGATCGGTACGTCGATGCCGTGCGCCGCCCACTCGGCGGCGGCCGACAACGCCCGGTCGACGACGTACCGGGTGAACGGGGCGAGCAGTTCACTGCCCTCGACCGCTCTGACGAAGTGGACCGGGGTGAGCCGGCCGCGTCGCGGATGCCGCCACCGGATCAGCGCCTCCACCCCGGTCGGCCCGCCGGTGGCGAGGTCGACCGCCGGTTGCAGGGCCAGCTCGAGCTGGTCGTCGACGTCCAGCGCGGCGCGCAGTTCGGCCAGCAGTGCCAACTGGTCGGTGTTGGCGGCGTCCTTCGCGCTGTCGTAGCCGGCGACGCTACCGCCGATCGTCTTCGCCTGGCTCATCGCGATGTTCGCCCGGCGGAGCAGTTCGTTGATGTCGGCGGTGCCGGCACCGGCGACCACCACGCCGAGTGCGCCTTCGACCGACATCCGCACGCCGGCGACCTCGGTCGGCTCGGCCAGCATCGCGATTAACTCGCGGGCCCGGCGCATCGCCACCCCGGTCGGCGAGGTCCGCTCGACGCAACCGGCCGCCGCCGGGCTCAGCGAGGTCAGGAGCAGGGCGAACTCGTCGTTGCCGAGCCGGCCGAGGAGCTCGCCGGGGCGGAGTCGGTTGCTGAGCCGCCGGGCGGCGGACTGCAGCAGCTCGTCACCGGCGGCGTTGCCCAGGGTGTCGTTGACCTCTTTGAAGCCCTTGATGTCGAGCAGCAGCAGAGCGACCGGATGATCGTGCTCCAGCCGGTGCAGAGCGGCGTCCCCCTTGGTGAGCAGCGCTGCCCGATTGAGCAGCTCGGTCACCGGATCGTGCATCGACCGGTGCATGGTCCGGTCGGTGAGGTGGCGCAGTGCCCGCTCGGTCGCCGCGTCGTGCAGGGCTGCGGCGAGCGCGTCACCGAAGGCGGAGAGCGCGGCGCGGTCCCGGGACCTCGGCATGGTGCTGGCCGGCAGGTGGATCCGCAGTTCACCGACGCCGGTCCGGCCGACCGTGAGCGGGTGGACGAGCATCTGGTCGGTTGCGTCGTCCGCGACGTCCTCTGCCGCCGCGACGGGGTCGACGGGATCGGCCGGTGGCTCCGACCGGCGCAGCCCGCCGGCGGCGTCGCCGACGTAGCGCCACAGCCTGCCGTCGACCTGCCGGACGTCGATCTCGACCCGCTCGGCACCGAACAGGGCCAGCCCGCCGGCGACTCCGGCGCCGACGACGGCCGGCTCGTCGAGCTGGTTGAGCGCCCGGGTCGCCCGGGCGAACTCCTGCCAGGCCCGACGCTCGTCCTCGATCCGCAACCGGTGGCCGTAGGTCTGCTGTAGCAGCCACAGCACCGGGGGCAGCAGCAGCAGCCAGCGCGGATCGTGACCGAGCATCCCGACCGTGACCAGCCCGACCAGGACGTTGCCGACGAACATCAGCAGCTTGTTGCGCAGCGCGTGCAGCAGGGTGGCACCGAACGGCCGACCGTGCCGCAGTGACAGGGCGACCGTGGCGAGGACCGCGGTGATCAGCAGATAGACCAGCCCGCCGAGGAGCATGGCGGCGGCGAGCAGTGGGGTGAGCTGCTGGGCGTACGGGTCGGCGACCGCCCGGGCGGCGACGCCGGCCGCCGCGACGGCGACGGTCAACGACGCGGTGACCCGGAGGATCTCCGGCACGGTACGGGGCTCGGAGAAGATCGACAGCAGGGTCCAGGCGATGCCAACGCCGACTGCGGCGGCGGCCGGCAGCCAGCCGGCCGGGAGGACGTAGAGCCCGACGATGAGGGCGGCCTCGCCCCAGGTGAAGCTGACCGTGCCGGTCCCGATGCGGAACCGCAGTCGGGCGAGTTGCGCGACGCCGAGCAGCGCCGCGACGATCGCGAATCCGGCCGGGGGCGGGAGCGCCGACGTCTGCGGGGCCGACCCGGTGAGCAGCCCGATGGCGATGGTGGCGACGGCGGCCACCAGAACGGCGACGGTGAAGACGGGCAGCCGCCACCGGCCCCCGCCGTCCAGGGTTTCGATCGTCGCCTGGTGCGCGGTCGCAGCCGGTTCCGTCCGCGCCGGCGTCACGGATCACTCCCGGTGACCGCCGGGCCGTGGACCGACGCCCGGCGCGGACGACCGACCATGATGAGCATCCCTCGCGTCCGTTCCGTACGACCAGGGACGACAGTTGTGCGATCCATGGTCGCCCCTTTCCGCGCGCGGTCGGAGGAACTGAAGGTCCCCGGCGGAAGGCTAAGCCAAAGCCGATTCCGGCAACAGGGGCCACTGGGCCGGTTTACCGGCGGAGGCCCGCTGGAGGGGAGAAAAGTCCCTGGTGAGAGCGCACGTAAGCGCTTACAAAGGGGATCCGGGACGCGAGTCGCCTTCTGTCGGATCAAGGACATTGCGTTCCGCCGCCGCCGACCCGCTGCCCGGCGCCGCGTCGTCGAACCGCTCGGGCAGCCGACGCAGCCGGGAGTTCATGTTCCTGATCAGAAACACCGTCGCGGCGGCGAGCACCAGGAGCAGGAACAGCCCCATCGGCCCGGCCAGACCACCACTGCGGGTGTCCCCGAAGTTGTTCACCGCCAGGACATGGACAGCACTCAGCACGATCGGACCCCTCTGCGTCGCTGACGTCGACTACACGTTACGCCCGGCGGATCAGGAGTGGCCGAGCCCCTCGCGAATCCCGGCAAACAGGTCGGATTCCGGCTTTGGGCTATCGACGAACGACCGGACCAACTCGAAATCCTCGGTCGGCCAGGCCTGCCGCTGCACCTCCATCGGCACCTGGAACCAGAAGCCGTCCGGATCGACCTGGGTGGCGTGCGCGCGCAACGCGTCATCGCGAACCGGGAAGTAGTCGGCGCAGTCGACCCGGGTGGTGATCCGGTCGCCCTTGTCCGGGCGCCCCTCCCACCGGTCCATCCACTCCTGGTACGGCGACTCCCGACCGATCGCGAGCATCCCCTCGTGCAGCGCGAGAATCCGCGCCCTGGTGAAGCTCATGCAGTAGTACAGCTTCAACGGCTGCCACGGCTCACCACCGACACCCGGGTATCGCGCCGGGTCACCGGCCGCCTCGAACGCGGCGACGCTCACCCGGTTGCACATGATGTGGTCCGGGTGCGGATAACCGCCGTCCTCGTCGTAGGTGGTCACCACGTGCGGACGGAACTCCCGCATCAACCGCACCAACGGCCCGGCTGCCTCCTCCATCGGCTCCAGGGCGAAACACCCGTCCGGCAGCGGCGGCAGCGGATCACCCTCGGGCAGACCCGAGTCGACGAAGCCCAGCCAGGCCTGCTCGACACCGAGGATCGCCCGGGCGGCGTCCATCTCGGCCCGGCGGATCTCGGCGATGTTCTCCCACACGTCCGGCCGGTCGAGTTTCGGGTTCAGCACACTGCCCCGCTCCCCGCCGGTGCAGGTGACCACCAGCACCTGGGCACCCTCCGCGACGTACCGGGCCATCGTCGCGGCACCCTTGCTGGACTCGTCGTCAGGATGGGCGTGCACCGCCATCAGACGCAGTTGCTCAGCCAACGAAAACGCTCCCTCATCCCATGCCTGACATCCCCTGCCGGCGGCGTCCGGGCCCGGCTGCGACAATGGGGCCCGTCAACCATTCTCGCCGACCCCACCGACACGTCCGCCAAGGAGTTCCGTCCCGGGTGACCGACACGTCCGCCACAACCGCCCCGACCGCCGTCATGTTCCCACCCGGGCGGTACGGACGGCGACGCGCGCCCCGAGCGCGCCGGCCGTGGCTCGTCGCGCTGCTCACGGCGGTGGCGGTGCTGGTCGGGACGGCGATCGCCGGCCGGCTCTACACGCTCTACGGCGATCCGCTGCACCAGCCCGAGGTGATCACCTACACCGAGGCCACCGAGGACGGGATCACCATCGACTTCGCCGTCACGGTGCCCCCCGGCGGTGCGACGACGTGCCTGGTCAGGGCCCGGTCGCGGGACGGGGCGGAGGTGGGCCGGTCCGAGGTGACCGTCCGGGCCGAACCGGGCGAACGACAAGTCCGCACCACGTACCGGCTGGCCACCGAACGAGTCGCGTTCCTGGGCGAGGTGCCACGTTGCCGACCCGCCGACTGACCAGCCGACCGTGACCCTCGCCACACCCGCCGATGCGGGTGGCGATCCGGCGGCCGGCACACCCGAGCCGTTGCAACCCCGGCACCTCGGTGCGGAACGCTGGTACGTTGGTAGTTCGACCTCGACCGCCCGCAAGCCCACAAGGAGATCGTCTGTGTCCACGACCGACCGCGAGGCGCCCACCACCTGGCTGTCCCAGGACGCTTACGACCGGCTCCAGGCCGAGCTCAACGAGCTGATCGCCGGACGGACGGCGATGGCCGCCGAGATCAATGCCCGTCGGGAGGAAGGCGACCTGCGGGAGAACGGCGGCTATCATGCCGCCCGCGAGGAGCAGGGCAAGCAGGAGGCCCGGATCCGCTACCTGCAGGAGCTGCTGCGTACCGCCAAGGTCGGCGAGGCACCGGACGCGGACAGCGTCGCGCCCGGCACGGTCGTCACGATCCACTTTGACGACGACCCCGCCGACACCGAGACCTTCCTGCTCGGCTCCCGGGAGATCTCCTCGACGACCGAGCTGACCGTCTACAGCCCGGAGTCCGCGCTCGGCCAGGCCATCCTGGGCAGTCGACAGGGTCAGGCGGTGACCTACACCGCGCCGAGCGGCGCGGACATCAAGGTCACTGTCGACAAGTTCGAGCCCTTCGCCGGCTGAGTTTGCGGCCGCTACAGCGGCGGTGGGTCAGTCAGCGGCGGCGAACGTTACCTGGTAGCCGCGATCACGGAGCACCTCGACCAGCTCGGTCGAGTGCTCCGGGCCGCGGGTCTCCACCGACAGGCCGACCTGGACCTCACCCAACCGCAGATGCGGGTTGCGCCGCTGATGATCGACGTCTACCACGTTCGCCCGCTGCTCGGCGATCAGCGCCAGCAGCGCGGCCAGCTCACCGGGCCGATCGCCGCACCGTACGGTGAACCGCAGGTACCGGCCGGCGGCGGCCAGGCCGTACTCGATCACCCGCAACAGCAGCAACGGATCGATGTTGCCGCCGGAGAGCACCGCGACCGTCGGGGTGGCCGGCCGCACCGCGCCGGACAACAGCGCTGCCACCGCGGCCGAGCCGGCCGGTTCGACCACCTGCTTGCCCCGCTCCAGCAGCATCAGCAGCGCCCGCGACAGGTCCTCCTCGGAGACCGTCACGATCTCGTCGACCAACTTGCTGACATGCGCGAACGTCAGGTCACCGGGGCGTCCCACGGCGATGCCGTCGGCGATCGTACGGTAGTCGGCCAACCGCACCGGGGCACCGGCGGCCAGCGACGGTGGGTACGCGGCCGCGCTGTCCGCCTGCACACCGATCACCCGTACGTCCGGGCGCAGTGCCTTGACCACCACCGCGATCCCGGAGATCAACCCGCCGCCACCCACCGAAGTGACGATGGTGGTGACCTCCGGGCACTGCTCCAGGATCTCCAGCGCGACGGTGCCCTGGCCGGCGACGACGTCCGGATGGTCGAACGGGTGGATCAGCACCGCACCGGTCCGGTCGGCGAACTCCCGGGCCGCCTCCAGCGCCTCGTCCACGGTGGTGCCGGCGAACTCGACCTCGGCACCGTACCCTCTGGTCGCGGTGACCTTCGGCAACGGAGCGCCGGTCGGCATGAACACCGTCGCGCCGATGTCCAGCAGCCCGGCGGCGAGCGCCACGCCCTGGGCGTGGTTGCCGGCGCTGGCCGCGACCACCCCGCGCCGACGCTGCCGCTCGGTCAGCCGGGAGATCCGCAGGTACGCGCCGCGTACCTTGTAGGAGCCAGCCCGCTGCAGGTTCTCGCACTTCAACCAGACCGGCCCGCCGAGCAGGGCGGTCAACGGGCGGGACGGCTCCAGCGGAGTCACCCGTACCACGTCCGACAAAACGTCCCGGGCGGCGAGGACGTCCGGCAGTCCGACCAGTTCCGTCATACCGGGCTGTCCACTCTCGGCCACGACGGGGCGTGCCGGGGCCACGACGCCATCATCTCCAGCTGGCCGGCCACCGCTAGCAGCAGCAGCTCCGAGCCGGGCGGCCCGACCAGCTGGACCCCGACCGGCAAGCCGTCCGGGCGCAGCCCGGCCGGCGCCACCAACGCGGGCAGTCCGGCCATGTTCCACGGCGCGGCGTACGGGGCGTACCGAACACAGCTCCACATGTTCGCCGTCCAGGACCGGCGCGCCCAGCTGGTCGCGGCCGGCGGGGTACTGGCCAGCGCCGGCGTCAGCAGCACGTCGGCGCGCTGGTCGGTGAAGAACCCGGTCATCCGGTCCTGCCAGGCGGTGCGGTCGGCTTCCCGGACGCACCCGCGCCGTTGTGCCCACCGGCCGAGCGCGACGTGCCGACGGGTCCGTGGTTGCAGTTCCCGGCCGCCGGCCCGGCCGGCGGCGGCGTCCTCGGCCGCGGCGGCGAACCAGGTGGCCAGTCCCCGCAGCCCCAGCGAGGCCGGATAGTGCAGCTCGGTGCCGACCACGTCGTGCCCGGCCTCGGTGAGCCGGCGCGACGTCGCCGCCACCGCGTCCCGGTTGGCCGCATCTGCCCGCAGCCCGGCCACCGGCGAGGTGAGCGAGACCGCCACCCGCAGCCGGCCCGGCTGGACAAGCTTCTCCGGTCGCCGGCCAGCGAGCACCGCGAAGCCGGTCGCGGCGTCCGCCACACAGGTCGTCAGGATGCCGTGCTCGGTGAGGCCGAACCAGTCCTCGGTGCCGAGCTGTCGCGGAACCACGTCGCGGCCCGGTTTGAGCCCGAGCAGACCGCAGCAGGCAGCCGGGATCCGGATCGAGCCGAATCCGTCGTTGCCGTGTGCGATCGGCACCATGCCGCTGGCCACCGCGGCCGCCGCGCCACCGGAGGAACCGCCCGGGGTACGCGACAGCTGCCAGGGGTTGCGGCTAATTGCCGTGGCGTCGTCGGTGGTCGCCCAGAGCCCGAGCTCCGGCATCCGGGTGACCCCGACGACGACCGCGCCGGCACCGCGCATCCGGCGGACGATCTCGTGGTCGTGTTCGGCGACCGGGGTCCGCGCGGCGGCCGATCCGCGCCAGGTCGGCAGCCCGGCGACCGGGGTGTTCTCCTTGATGGCCACCGGCACCCCGGCCAGCGGCAGGTTCGCCAGGTCCTCCTGTTCATCGACCTTCTCCGCTTCGACGATGGCCTCGCCGCCACGGACCGCTCGGAAGGCGGACAGCTCCGGGTCGGCCCGGGCGATGTAGTCGAGATGGTCGGCAACGACCCGGGTCGCCGAGGTGTCACCCCGGCGAACGGCCCGGGCGATCTGCCGGGCGGTGGTCCCGACCCAGGTCGGTACGATGTCGTGCACGGCACCTCCAGGCAGCCGGTACGCGGTTCGCGTCGCTGTGCGGACCCGTCGCCGGACCCGCCCGGGTGTCGGGCCGGCCCGGAGTGGGCCCGCCCGTCGGATCTCGCCGACGGATCCTCAGCCGAGCGCCTGATCCAGGTCGGCCAGCAGGTCGTCCACGGTTTCGATTCCGACAGACAGTCGCACGAGATCGCCGGGGACTTCAAGAGGCGAGCCGGCGGCGCTAGCGTGGGTCATCCGTCCAGGATGTTCGATCAACGATTCGACCCCGCCGAGCGATTCGGCGAGTACGAACAGTCGGGCCCGGTTGCAGATTCGCACCGCTTCCGCCTCACCACCGGCCGCCCGGAACGAGACCATCCCACCGAACCGGCGCATCTGCTTGGCCGCCGTCTCGTGACCGGGGTGGTCGCGTTGTCCGGGGTAGAGCACCTGGCGTACCGCCGGGTGGTGGTCGAGGAATTCGACGATCCGCTCGGCGTTGTCGCAGTGCCGTTCCATCCGTACGCCCAGGGTCTTGATTCCGCGCAGGGTAAGCCAGGCGTCGAAGGGTCCGTTGACCGCGCCCATGGCGTTCTGGTGGAAGGCCAGCTCGGCGGCGAGTTCCGGATCGTCGGTGACCAACGCGCCGCCGACCACGTCGGAGTGTCCACCGAGATACTTGGTGGTGGAGTGGACCACCACGTCGGCGCCGAGCGCCAGCGGCTGCTGCAGGTATGGCGAGGCGAAGGTGTTGTCCACCACGAGCCGCGCCGCGACGTCACGGGCCAGGGCGGCCAGCCCGGCGATATCGGCGATGCCGAGCAGCGGATTCGTCGGGGTCTCCGCCCAGATCATCCGGGTACGGCCGGGTTGTACCGCTGCCCGGACCGCGTCGACGTCGGAGATCCGCGCGGCGGTCCAGGTCAGTCCCCAACGCTCGGCGACCTTGGCGAACAGCCGGAACGTGCCGCCGTACGCGTCATCCGGGATGATCGCGTGATCGCCGGGCCGGCAGACGGTGCGCAGCAGCGTGTCCTCAGCCGCCAGACCGCTGGCGAAGGCGAGCCCGACCCGGCCACCCTCGATCGCGGCCAGGCATTCCTGCAGCGCGTCCCGGGTCGGGTTGGCCGACCGGCTGTACTCGTACCCGGCCCGGGGCGCGCCCACCTCGTCCTGAGCGTACGTGCTGGTCTGGTAGATCGGCGGCACGACCGCTCCGGTCCGGGCCTCCGGCTCCTGCCCGGCGTGGATGGCGACCGTGTCGAACCCGTATGTCATGGCACGAGGCTAGGCCATCGGTCCGAGCGCCACCGCCGGTGGGACGGATGCCCGCCTGACCTGCGGGTACCCCGACGGGAACGAGCCGGCCCCCGCCGGTGTTGTCCGAGAGGCCACGAACGAGAGGAGTCGCACGGTGTTCCTGCGACCGATGAAAGCGAATCTGCCTGAACCTGGGCAGGCCCTGCCCGGCCGGGACCGGCCGATACCGGTGGCGGACCGGCACGCCGTGCTCGGTACGCCGCTGACCGGCCCGTGGCCGGCCGGTACCCGGGTGGCGGTCTTCGGGATGGGCTGCTTCTGGGGGGCCGAACGGCTGTTCTGGCGACTGCCCGGGGTCGTGTCGACCTCGGTCGGGTACGCCGGCGGCGAGACGCCGAATCCCACGTACGAGGAGGTGTGCTCCGGCGGGACGGGGCACGCCGAGGTCGTTCAGGTGGTTTACGACCCGGCCCGGATCGGCTACGCCGACCTGCTGAAGGTGTTCTGGGAGAACCACGACCCGACGCAGGGCATGCGCCAGGGCAACGACGTCGGTACGCAGTACCGGTCGACGATCTACACCACCGACGCCGAGCAGGCGACCGAGGCCGCCGATTCCCGGACGGCGTTCGCTCCGGTGGTGGCCGCGGCCGGCCGGGACGGGATCACCACCGAGATTCGGCCGCTGGGCGAGTACTACTACGCCGAGGATCACCACCAGCAGTACCTGCACAAGAATCCCGGCGGCTACTGCAACCACGGGCCGAACGGGATGACCTGCCCGGTGGGCGTCGCCCGGAGCGCCGACTGACAAGCCGACCGTCGCCGATACTGAACCGGAGCCGGCCGTCGCCGATCAGGCGGCGGCCCGCTCCACCTCCCGCAGCATCAACCGCAGCGACTGGCTGTGCTTGGCCGGTGGCAGACTCGCCAGTGCCGATCGGGCGTGCCGCAGCCCTTCGACGCGGTCGCCCGACTTGACCAGCATCAGCCCACGGTGCAGCTCGATGTGGGTGGCGAACCGGGCCAGGCTGGTCGGCCGGGTCCGGTCCGCCCACTCCTGGGCGTCGACCGCAGCCGAGTCGCCGAGGCGGGAGAGCAGCATGCTGGTGAAGATCGCCATCCGCCACTCGGGCACGGCGAAGTCGGAGATCTGCTCGGCGGAACCGGTCAGGTCGAAGACCCGGCGGGCCTCGTCCAGGTGCGTCAATGCGCTGATCCGGTCGCCACGGACGCCGGCGACGTGCGCCTTGGCCATCAACGCGTTGAGCCGCCCGAGCGATGGTCGGTCGGTCAACGCGAGGGCCTGATCGGCCAGGTCCTGCGCGGCCGTGAGGGCAGCGCCCTCGTAGCCGAGGGCCAGCGCGGCGCGGCCCCGGACCCAGACTTGCACGGTCCGGTCGCCGCTGCGATCCGCGCTGACCGCAGCAAGTCGGTACCACCGGACTGCTTCCTGCGCCATCCCGGTGGTCTTGCCGTAGACGCTGAGGAAACGGGCGGCCAGCCCCCACATCACCGGAGTGCCGAGCTGCTGTTGCAGCACGACTAGGTCACTGGCGATCCGGTCCTGCAGCTCACCGGCGCCTACCGACATGTAGTCCCGGCCGAGATTGGCGGCCCGTTCCTGCCATTGGTCCTCGGCCGCCGGGTCACCGAGCGCAGCCGTGAAGCCGCAGTGGATGAGTTCGGAGACGGCTGCCGGTGCCACCACTGCGGCGGCGAGTCCGGTGATCAGACCCCGACGTTGCATATGGTCCCCCAAGACCTGTTCGTAGGCGGTCACCACATCGGCCGTCGCTGTCCGCCGCCCAGCCTCGACGTTCGACAGATGACCCTTGCTGAAGTGGCTCAGCGCGGCCATTTTCGCCAGGCTGACACCAGCGGATTCCCGGGCCTTCCTCAGGGTCTCACCCATGTCACTCATATTCCGCCTGCCCACCTGTATTGAAGACCTGCTGAAAACTCAGCCGCGCTTTTCCTGACCTTCGACTGCCCCTGACGCTCTTGACCAGAGGCCGCGGGGATGGCGCGTGGACGCGTTGGACCGAACCTACCCCGATTCGGCGTAACAACCCGCCGACCTCGCGGCCCATCGACCAGCATGCCAGCGACGGACCACCATGTACACCAACGTTCTAGGGGTAGGTACACCACCTGGAAAAGACGATGGCAGATGTCGGCCGCGCTGGACAAGTCCGAGCAGACTTCATCCGATCTCCAGTGGCGCGATACCCGAGGCCGGACAAAACTAAGACCATAATCAATCATTATCATCAACCACTCAAAGTAATGGCAAGGTAACCATTTGTCACCTTCGGGTGGTGGGCCAGCCGGGTGCGACCGACCGCCGGTTCCACCGACTGGACTGGCCCGCGAGCCGCGCCGCCGGGGCGACGCCGCAGCCCCGGCCGGGCGGGTCCACGCCGTCGCCCCGGCGGCGGAAAAATCGTTGCCGGCGGCTGTAGCGGCCGGCTAGCGTGGCCGTACACGGGAAAGGAGGTGGTCCAGCGTTGTATAGCTATAGGACTCGTGAGGTGGCTGCCCGCTAGCCGCTGTCCTTGACAGCTCCGATCGTCGAGACCGTGTGGCAGCGGTGCGGCGAATCCACGACAGCCACCCGACCCCCGGGGTGCCGGCCCAGTCCAGCCGGCCCGCGTCAAAGACGCGGAAGCCCCGGGGGTCGTTTCATGCCGGTAGGCTCGGTCGGGTGGCGGTCACCCTGCGCACGGCCATCCTCGACGACATCGCCCCGGTCGGTCACCTGCACCACCGGTCCCGGCTCAGTGCGTACCAGGGCATCGTGCCGGACGCCGCGCTGGAGACCTACGGCGCTGACGTCACGGCGCGGTGGTGGATCGAGCGGTGGAGCCACGAACGTGACACGCACCGCCTGACCGTCGCCGAACACCAGGGGCTGCTGATCGGGTTCACCTACGTCGGCCCGCACGAGGACGGCGAGCCGGCCACCGGTGAGCTGTACGCGATCCACGTCGATCCCGGGCACCAGGGCCGCGGCGTCGGCCGGGCGTTGATCCGCGACGCGCTCGACAAGATGCGCGAACGCCGGTGTCGTCGCGCGGTGCTCTGGGTGTACGCAGCCAACCACCGGGCCCGAGACTTCTACGAAGCGGGTGGCTGGCGCCCGGACGGGGTCGGCCGGGACGGCTGGCTCGGGCCGGTGCCGACTCCGCAGCTGCGCTACGCGCGCGACCTCACGGTCGCCGCAGCTCGGCCGACGACACCGGCCGCTGCACCGGGCTGACCGCCGCGCCGCACACCGGGCTGACGGCCGGGCGAGAGTACGGGACCGCTGCTGCGGGGGTTCCGTCCAGCCCCGCACTCTCGCCCGGCACTGCCCGCCCTAACCGGGGGAAAACGCCTGGCCGAAGGCGCTCAACCGGCGGAGGCGTGCCGGTTGATCGGCGTGGGCGGGCAACAGTGCGGGACCCCGGGATGCTGGCGGGCGCCCAGGGTCACCGCGGTGGTGAAGCACCATGGTCGCCTGCCTCGGTGGCGAACCGTGCCGGGGCAGCGCTTCCATGACCCTAGTCAACCCCAGCTACCAGCGATCAACCGGACACACTGTGCGACTATCGACCGGACTTTCCCAGATGTGCCAGCAGGTCCTGACGGGTAATCACCCCACGCGGTTTGCCGTCGACCAGCACCAGGGCGGCGTCGGTGCCGGCCAGCAGCGCCACCGCCTCGCGTACCGGCTGGCCACCGCCCACCATGGGCAGCGGCTGCGCCATGTGCCGCTCGATCATGTCGTGCAGCTGCGCCTTGCCGCTGAACAGCGCGTCCAGCAGATCCCGTTCGGCGATCGACCCGGCCACCTCGCCGGTCACCACCGGCGGCTCCGCCTTGAGCACCGGCAGCTGTGAGATGCCGTACTCGCGCATGTAGTCGACCGCGTCGCGGATCGTCTCGGTCGGGTGCACGTGCACCAGCTCCGGCAGGCCGCCCGGCTTCGCCGTCAGCACATCACCGACGGTCGGTTCAGCCGCCTCGACCCCCAGGAACCCGTACCTGGCCATCCACTCGTCGTTGAAGATCTTCGACAGGTAGCCACGTCCGCCGTCCGGCAGCAGCACCACCACCACGTCGTCCGGCCCGGCCCGGCGGGCCACCCGCAGCGCCGCCGCGACGGCCATCCCGCACGAGCCACCGACCAGCAACCCTTCCTCCCGGGCAAGTCGGCGGGTCAACTCGAACGACTCCTGGTCGGAGACCTCCACGATTTCGTCACAGATCGACCGGTCGTAGGTCTGCGGCCAGAAGTCCTCCCCCACCCCTTCGACCAGGTACGGCCGCCCTGATCCGCCGGAGTAGACCGAGCCTTCCGGGTCGGCGCCGACCACCCGCACCGCGCCGCCGGACACCTCCTTCAGGTAGCGGCCCACCCCGGAGATCGTCCCTCCGGTGCCCACCCCAGCGACGAAATGGGTGATCCGCCCCTCGGTCTGTGTCCACAGCTCCGGCCCGGTGCCCTCGTAGTGCGACTGCGGATTCGCCGGATTCGCGTACTGATCCGGCTTCCACGCGCCGGGGATCTCCGCCGCCAGTCGGTCGGACACCTGGTAGTACGAGCGGGGGTCCTCCGGCGCGACCGCCGTCGGGCAGACGACCACCTCGGCACCGTACGCCCGGAGCACGTTCTGCTTGTCCTCGCTGACCTTGTCGGGGCAGACGAAGACACACGAATAGCCGCGCAGCTGCGCGACCAGCGCCAGACCGACGCCGGTGTTTCCACTGGTCGGCTCGACGATCGTGCCACCGGGCCGGAGCAGCCCGGCCTGTTCGGCGGCCTCGACCATCCGCAGCGCGATCCGGTCCTTCACCGAGCCGCCCGGGTTGAAGTACTCGACCTTGGCCAGCACCGTCGCGGAGATCCCCGCACTGACGTTGCGCAGCCGCACCAGCGGGGTGTCGCCGATGAGATCGACAACGCTGTCGTGGTAACGCACCTCGTTGTGCCCTTCTACTGACGCCGGCGAGGCGCCATCGTCGGGTTGAGGTCGTCAGCCGACAACAGCCCGCTGCCGGCGGTGGAGTATGTCGGGGTCAGCCTACTGGTGCACGGCCGGTCAGCCGACCACCTGACCGGGCACCACCGACTCGCGCCGGGCCTCCCAGTCCAGGAACCGTTCGGTCTCGGCAAGCACGCTGCCAGCGAGCCAGGTCACCACGAGCGCGTCGTCGACGATGCCGAGCATCAGCAGCATCGCCTCCGGCACCAGGTCGAACGGGGACGCGACGTAGGCCACGGCAGCGGTCATCAACGCCAGCCGCAGGCCGCCGTCGTAGTCGCCGCGCATCGTGGCCCGGATCATCCGGGGCAGCGCCGCCAACCGCCGCCCCAGTGAGGGACCACCGCGGGCGCCTGCGGTCAGTGCCCGCCCCAGCGCCGCGAACGCCGCCGCCCGCTTGAGTGTCCTGGCCATCGCGGCCACCTCCTCGTCACCGGGCCTGCCGGATGTGTGTGTGCCCACCGGCCGCCGACCGTACCCCGGTCGTCGATCCGTGGCGCCCTGCCCTCCATGATGCCCGGGATCGGCAACTGTCGCCGGACACGCGTCCCCAGGCCGGTGGACCCCGGCCAGAATCGGGCTGAGCCCGAAACCGCGGGCCGAGATAATCTCGAAGGACCGAGCACGACGGCAGCAGCGAGTCGCAGTCGGGGGGCGCGATGGGCACGGGTGGCGCGGGGAAACGCCCGACCGACTGGACCGTGGCGACGCGGGCCCTCCGGCTGGTGGCGTTCGGAGCCGGTGCCGCCGCGGCGGCCGCGGTGGCCACCGCCGGCACCCTCTACGGGCAGGCAAAGCAGGCCCGGCGGATCATCCCGCTGGCCGAGGCACCGCCGCCGCGCGGCGACGGGATGTACGGTTCCCGGCTGCCCGGGCCGCCGCTGACCCTGGTGGTGCTCGGCGACTCGTCGGCCGCCGGCTACGGCGTGCACCGCCCCCGGGAGACCCCCGGCGCGCTGCTGGCCACCGGCATCTCCCGCCGGCAGCGGCGACCGGTCCGGCTGCACCGGCTGGCGGTGGTGGGTGCCCGGTCGGTCGGCCTGGTCCCGCAGGTGGAGGCGGCGCTGGAGCTACGGCCGGACCTCGCGGTCATCCTGATCGGCGGCAACGACGTCACCCACCGCACCCCGCCGGAGGTCGCGGTCGGGCACCTCGTCGACGCGGTACGGCAACTGCGCGCGGCCGGGGCCGAGGTGGTCGTCGGCACCTGCCCGGATCTGGGCGCGATCAAGCCGATCAAACCGCCACTGCGCTGGCTGGCCCGTCGGTGGAGCCGACAACTCGCCGCAGCGCAGACCGTCGCGGTGGTCGAGGCGGGCGGCTGGACGGTCTCCCTCGGCGACCTGCTCGGTCCACGGTTCGCCGCCGAACCGGGCCGGCTCTACTCCTGGGACCGGTTCCACCCCTCGGCCGAGGGGTACGCCATGGCCGCCGCCGTCCTGCTGCCGGCGGCACTCGGCGCGCTCGGTGCCAGCACCGCCTCGCGTGGTGGCGTCGCCGGCCGGGAGAAGGTGCGGACGCTGCCCCAGGCCGCGCACGAGGCCGTCCGCCACGCCGGCACCGAGGTCCGCGGCACCCGGGTGGCCGGCCGGGAACGCGGTCCGGCCGGCCGCTGGGCCCGGCTGCGGCGTAGGCCGAGATTCGCCGGCCGATCCTGGCAGACCGCCGCGCTCAACTGGTTGTTCGGTCCGCCGGGCGGCGATCGGGACGGCGACCACCGCAAGTCGGCCGTATCCTCCGATCAGCGGGTGGGCCTGTCCACCGCCGGACCGCAGGACTGATCCGTGCGCGACCGCAACCGTACCGACGGAAGGTGACCGCCGTGACGTCGAGAAATATCGCTGTACGGATGGGCCAGGTCACCGCCGCCGCGCTCGTCGCCGGTGCGGTGGGCAGCGCCACGCTGCTGGTCGGGGAGGCGGTGCTGGCCCGTCACCGCCGGTACGCCCAGCCGGAGCTGGGCCTGGTCGTCCGGGTGGCGCTCGGTCCGGCCGGCGGGGCGCCGTTGCGGCTGGTGCTGCTCGGCGACTCGGTGACCCTCGGAGTGGGGGTGGACCGGGTGGCCGACACGGTCGGTGGCCAGCTGGCCCGGCTGCTCGCCGAGCACGAGGGCGGATCGGCGGTCGCCGGACGCCGGGTCCTGCTGTCCAGCGTCGGGGTGGCCGGCTCCCGCTCACGGGACCTGGCCACCCAGGTCGCCCGGGCGCTGCTGGGCGAACGGCCGGACGTCGCGGTCGTTCTGATCGGCACCAACGACGCGGCCGCGCTGCGTCGGCCCGGCGAGTCGGCGGTTCATCTCGCCGCAGCGGTACGCCGGCTACGTAGCGCCGGTACGGAGGTGGTGGTCGGCACCTGCCCGGATCTCGGCGCAGCCCGGGCGATCGCGCCGCCGCTGCGTCAGCTCGCCGGGCTGCTCGGGCGGCGGACCGCCCAGGCCCAGGCCCGCGCCGGCCGGGACGCCGGCGCCAGGGTGGTCGACCTGGCCGGCGAAACCGGGGCGGTGTTCCGGGCCGACCCCAACACCTACTGCCACGACGGCTACCACCCGTCGGCCGACGGGTACCGGATCTGGGCGCACGCGCTACTTCCGGCGGTACTCGCGGCGGCGAACACCGCCCCGCACCGCTGACCCACCGCGGACCACTGCCGTGCCGGCCTGGGTCAGGCGTCGGTCGACGGGCCGTTGCCGGTGGCGGGTCAGAGCGTTTCGAGCCGGCCGCGCAGCCGCTGCGCCGCAGCCGCCGCCGATTCGAGCACCGCGAGGTCAGGTGCCGCCCGCATCAGGTCGGCGGCGACCACCCGCAGCTGGTCGGGCAGCGCGGTGTCCCGGCTCAGCCGGGGTACCTGCCGGCCGGGCCGCCCTTCGGCAGCCGCGCCCAGGTCGGCAAGGTACTGCACCAGGTCGTGGAACTCGTCCGCTCGGTGGCCGTCACCCGCCGCCCATCGGGGCTGTTCCCAGTGGGCCACCTGCCGGACCAGGAGGTCGACCAGGCGGGTCAGATGCGCTGCGGCCACCGCCACAGTTTAGTGCCCGCGACGACGGCCGCGCCGCGCCGACAGTGCGGCGCGGCGCGGACGGACGGTCAGTCGTCGCCCTGCAAGAAGCTGAGCAGGCGCAGGATCTCGATGTAGAGCCAGATCAGGCTGACCAGAATGCCGAACGCCGCGGTCCAGGAGTAGCGCTGCGGCAGGCCGAGCCGGACGCCCTCCTCGACCTCGTGGAAGCTCAACACGAAGCTCAGCGAGGCGACCACGATGCAGATGAGGCTGAAGATGATGGCGACCGGACCGCCGCTACGCAGCCCGGTGTCGACGCCGAAGAGCGACAACACCAGATTGATCATCATGACCGCGAAGACACCGACCATCGCGGCGATCAGGCCACGGGTGAACTTCGGGGTGGCCCGGATGACCTTCATCTTGTAGAGGGCGGCCATCAGGAAGAAGACGCCGAAGGTGGCTACCACCGCCTGCAGGACGATGCCCTGGTAGCCGGCAACCACCTCGAAGAACTTGCTGACCAGGCCGACGAAGACACCCTCGACGACGGCGTAGGTGACCACCAGCGCCGGGTTCGCGACCCGGGAGAACGAGATGACCAGCCCCAGCACCAGACCGACGATCGCGGCGCCGATCCAGGCGCCGAACAGCAGCGAGTCGGGGACCAGGATCCAGGCCGCCGCCGCCGACAGCCCGGTGATGCCGAGCAGGGTGACGGTCTTGACGACGACGTCGTCGACCGTCATCGGCGCGACGGTCGGCGGCGCGGCCGGGTAGCCGGCCTGCGTCGGATATGGCTGCCCGGTGCCGGGCTGCCCGTAGGGACCGGCAGGGGCGTACCCGGTGGCCCGCTCCCGCTCGGCCGCCTGGCCGAGCCGGGCCAGGACCGGGTTGGATGTCTTCACTGTCCAGCCTCCCTCAGGGGGTTGTCACACGATGGTGTGAGGTCAAGGGTAGACGGCTCGATCGACGCTGTGCAGGACCGCCGGTCACAGGCGGACTCCGGCCGCTGGCACTGGGCCCCGAACGGCGCCAGGGGACACCGAGGTACCCGGGGCGGGAATCGAACCCGCACGCTTTTCAGCAGCCGCTTTTAAGGCAGCCGTGTCTGCCATTCCACCACCCGGGCCGGCGGGTCGGCCGGGCTGCGCCCGGTCGGACCGATCGCCGACACGCCACGCGTTGGTACGCGACGGCAGATGTCACGGTAGCGGGTCGTGCCCAGCCGGACGCAGCCCGGCCGGCCCACGGCACTAGGGTGCGAACCGTGAGCCGCTCAGCAACCGCAGCGCAGGACACCGGCCCCGTTCCGCCCCGGCCCGGCCGACCATCGACGGTTGGCTCCCGGTGGTCCCGGATCGCCGCGGCGGCTCGCGGACACCGGGTGGACGCCGTGGTGTGCCTGTTCTTCGTCCTGTTCGCCGGCGTGCTGACCCACCGGCTCTGGCCCGCGCCCGGTGCCCACCTGCTGGCCTTCAACCCGGAGGACCAGACCCTGTACGAGTGGTTCCTGGCCAGCGACGCGCGGGTCCTGTTCGGCGACTTCGGTCTGCTCAGCGACCGGTTGAACGCCCCGGACGGGGTGAATCTGATGGCCAACACGACGGTCATCGCGCTCGGCTTCCTGATGGCCCCGGTCACCGTGCTCTTCGGCGCACCGGTGAGCTTCGCGCTGCTGGTCGCCGGCAACCTGGCCGCCAGCGCGATCGCGTTCTACTTCCTGTTCTCCCGGCCCCTCGGCGCTCGCCGGCTGGCCGCCGCTACCGGCGGCGCGTTCTGCGGGTTCGCCCCCGGGATGGTCTCGCAGAGCAACAGCCACCTGCACATGACCGCGCTGTGGCTGATCCCGGTCATGATGTGGCTGCTCATCCGGATCATGCGGGCCGCCGATCCGACCGGCTCGACACCCGACGGGCGGATCCTCGGGCCGGCCGGCCGGCCCGACCGCCGCCGGATCGTCACCTCCGGCGGCTGGCTCGGGGTGGTCGTCGCGGTCCAGGTGTTCGTCGGCGAGGAGGTACTCTTCCTCACCGCGGTCACGCTGATCATCATGGCGGCGGCGTTCGCCGCGACCGCACCCCGGTACGTGTGGCGGATCCTGCCGAACTTCGTCGCCGGGATGCTGGTCGCCGTGGCCGTCGGCGTGGTGCTGCTCGGGTACCCGCTGTGGTTCCAGTTCGCCGGGCCGCAGAGCGTCTCCGACGGCGTGTTCGACCCGGCGTACTTCTCGGCCGATCTGGCCAGCTGGCCGGCGGTGTCCGAGCTGTCGGTGGCCGGTTCGGCGGCCGCCGCCGAGCTGACCACCGGACCGGCCGAGTACAACACCTTCCTCGGCTGGCCGCTGCTGCTGGTCACGGCCGCCGCCACCGCCTGGTTGATCCGGCGGCCGGTGGTCGTCGCCTGCGCCGCCGGGACGCTGCTGATGGCGGGGCTCTCACTCGGTCCACGGATCGTCGTCGACGGCGCCAAGACCGGCGTACCGGGGCCGTACGCCCTGCTCGACGGGATGCCGGTGGTGGACGGCGCGCTGCCGATGCGGTTCGCCCTCGCGGTGATCCCATTGATCGCCGTCATCCTGACCCTCGCCGTCGACCGGGCGTTGCGGCTCGGCTGGCGACCGGCCCGGCTGGCCGTCCCAGCCGTCGTCGCGGTGGCGCTGCTCCCGGTCGTGCCGGCCCCGCTGCCGGCGATGGACCGCGACCCGTTGCCGGAGTTCATCGTCGGCGGCCACTGGCGGAGCTGCGTACCGTCCGGCGGCGTGCTGGTGCCGGTGCCGCCCGCCACCCCGCCGCAGCCGTGGCCGATGGCCTGGGCCACCGCGACGACGATCGACTTCGGCATGCCGGAAGGGTTCTTCATCGGCCCGTACGCCCCGGGTGGCGACGCCTCGATGGGCACGTTCAAGCTGCCGACGTCGAAGATCCTCGCCGAGGTGGCCCGGACCGGCGAGGTGCCGGAAATCACCGACGAGGAACGTGCCCGGTCCCGTCGTGACCTGACCCGTTGGGGTGCCGACTGCGTGGTGCTGATGGACGGCACCACGCACGCCGCCGAGCTGCGGCAGACCACCGAGGACCTGCTCGGGCCGGGCCAGCGGGTGGCCGACGCCTGGACCTGGCCGGTCAGCTGACCCGGGCCGGCGCGGCACCTGGCTGGTTGAGCTGCGGGGTCGCCCCGAGGAACTCCTCACGCGGGTCGTGCAGTTGCCCGAGCGCCACCACCTCACGCTTGAGCACCAGCGCGAGTGTCCAGTCAACGATCACCCGCACCTTACGGTTCAGCGACGGGATCCGGCTCATGTGGTACGTACGGTGCATGAACCAGGCCGGCAGCCCGGTCATCTTGATCCCGTACACCTGGGCGACGCCCTTGTGCAGGCCGAGACTGGCCACGCTGCCGGCGTGCTTGTGCCGGTACTCGACCGGCTGCCGCCCACGGACCACCGCCAGGATGTTGTCGGCCATCGTCCGGGCCTGGCGCACCGCGTGCTGGGCGCTCGGCGAGCAGTACGCCCCGGGCGGACCGGTCAGGTCCGGCACCGCGGCGCAGTCACCGGCGCTCCACGCCCCGTTGACCGTCCGGTCGCCGTCGACGACCTGCAGCGTCGGCCGGCAGCTGATCCGCCGCCGCTCGTCGCGGGGCAGATCGGTGGCGTCGAGCATCGGAGACGGCTTCACCCCGGCCGTCCAGACGATCGTGTCGGCCGGGAAGCTGTCGCCGTCGGAGAGCCGCACCAGCCCGTCGGCGCAGGACTCCAGCCGGGTGTCCAACCGGATGTCCATCCCCCGCTTGACCAGCCGCTGCACCGTGTAGGCGCCCATGTCCCGGTCGACCTCGGGCAGCACCCGCTGGGTCGCCTCGACCAGCACCCAGCGCATGTCCGTCGGCTTCAGCTCGGGGTAGTAGCGCAGCGCGTCCCGGGCCATGTCCTCCATCTCGGCAAGCGCCTCGATGCCGGCGTAGCCGCCGCCGACGAAGACGAACGTCAACGCGGTCCGGCGGACCTGTTCGTCGGCGGTGGCCGCCGCCACGTCGAGCCGTTCCAGGACGTGGTTGCGCAGGTAGATCGCCTCGCCGATGGTCTTGAACCCGATGCCGTGCTCCCGCAGGCCGGGGATCGGCAGGGTACGGGACACCGAACCGGGGGCGACGATCACATGGTCGTAGCCGATCTCCCGGGGCGGACCGACGATGGGTTGCACCTCGGCGACCTTACGGGCGTGTTCGATCCTGGTCACCGCCCCGGCGATCACGTGGCAGCGGCGCAGTTCCCGGCGCAGCGGCACGACGGAATGTCGGGGTGAGATGTTGCCGGCCGCCGCCTCCGGCAGGAACGGCTGGTAGGTCATGTGCGGCTGCGGGTCGACCACGATCACCTCGACCTCGCCCCGGCGCATCTTGCGGGACAGGCGCAGGGCGGCGTAAAGACCGACATGCCCGGCACCGACGACAAGAATCCGTTGCCTGTTCACATAGCCCATCTTCCTCCCGGTTGCCTCTTGACGCCGCCTCGAAAGCCAGATATGTGACCGAGCACGCCCGTGTGAGCCGCCGCACGCCAGCCGGCTGGGCCGCCGCCGGACGTCAGCGGCGCCGGCCCAGGGTGGCGAGCAGGGCGACCGCGCCGACCGCCACCACCAAGCCGGCCAGCACCGCGAGCAGGAAAGGCTGGCCGGCGGTCCGGCCGGCTGCGGTGATCAGCAGCACCACCAGCACCGCCGAGGCGAGCAGCACCGCCGCCACCCGGGTGGACCAGCGCACCACGACCTCGGGGGCCAGCACCACGTCGTACGGCACGGCGGCGGCCAGCGCGGCGAGACTGTGGGTCAGGTACAGCAGCGCGCCGACCGCTGACAGCCGCCACAGCTGCACCGGGGTCCCGTACCAGGTGGTGGCGAGCACCCAGCCGCCGATCCCGACCAGGATCGTCACCGTCGGCGCGTGCCCGCGCGGCGCCAACGCCGGCAGCAGCGCAACGGCGAGCAGCACCGGCCCGGCCCGGCCGAGGAAGACTTCGGCCGGGTACGCGAGCCCGAATGCGAGCAGCGCGGTGACCGCCACCACGCCCCGCAGCAGTACCGGCGCGAGGGTGACCCGGGTGAATCCGGTGCGCACCGCCGCCACCCGGTCCCGGGTCGCGGTGATCATCGCAGCACCGCCTTCGGCGCCGACGCCAGCCGGGCCACGTCCCGTAGCACCTGGTCGAGGCTTCCAGCCCCGGCCCAGTTCACCACCGGTACGCCGTGTTCGCGCAGCTGCCCGACGGTGTTTTCCCGGTCCAGCCGCCACAGCCGGTACGCCACCTCGGTCCACTGACCCTGCCGGGGCGGCGGCGCCACCGTGGTGGGCAGCGTGTCGACGGCGACGACGATCCGGCCCGACCGGGCCATCCGGGCCAGCATCTCCGCCGAACGCGGGTCCACCAGGGGGGTCAGCACCACGACCAGCGCGTCAGAGGAGAGCAGCTGCGGGCCGAAGACCTGGTCGTACGGTTCGTACGGGGTGGGCCGCACCTCGACGTCGAGCAGCCATTCCAGAACCGTCAGGTACTGCCGGCGGCCGGTGGCCGGGCGGAGCCGGCGGGCCGTCGGCCCATACTCCAGCATCGAGACCCGGTCACCGCGGTGCAGGTAGTGTTCCGCGATCGCGGCCGCCGCCCGGACCGTGGTGTCCAGCACCGACGCACCACCGGACACCCCACCGGAGCGGCCGACCTCGGTGAGGACGTCGAGCAGCAGCACCACCTCGGCGTCACGGTCGGACAGGGTCGCGGCGACGTGCAGCTGTCGGGCCCGCAGCGACACCCGCCAGTCGATGCGGCGCAGCCGGTCGCCGGGGCCGAAGATGCGCACCCCGGCCAGTTCACCGCCCTCCCCCGGCCGGCGGGACCGGTGCCCGCCGACCAGCCCGGCGGCGCGGGGCATCGCCTCGTCGGCGTTGAACGGGTCGATCACCGGGTAGACCGGCACCCGGACCGGTTCGGCGACCACCGGCCGGCAGGACAGTAGCCCGTCGCAGGCGATCGCCCGCGCGGCGACCGGCCCGACCGGCTGCCGGCCCCAGCGCAGCGCCACCCCGGACAGTTCGAAACCGGCCGCCGAGCCGGTCGGCACCGCCAGGCCGAACGGGCGGTCCGGCACCCCACCGCTGGGCCGGGGTCGGGCCGCCGCCAACCGTTCGAGCACCAGCAGCTGGCCGCCGCCGGGTGACGGGTCGATCGAGATCGGCGCCAGCACCCCGACCTCGTCGATGCGCAGCCACGGCGACACCAACGCGCGTACCACCACCAGGTCGTAGTCGGCGTCGGCCGGGTTGGCGGTGGCGGCCCGGGCACCGACCTGACCGCCCTCGACGAGGTTGGCGTCGACCGCCCCGAGGTCCAGCACCGGCGCGGCGACCGGCCGGCGGCGCAGCGCGTACGCGGTGCCCAGCGCGAACGGGGTGGCCAGGGCGACCAGATCGACCCGACCGAGGATCACCCCGGTGATCAGCAGCAGCCCGGTGATCAGCACCGCCCGGCCCAGCGCCCGGGTCGGCTGCCATCGCGTGGCGGTCATCAGGTGCCGCCGGTCACGGTGCCCCGCGGCGGCCGGCCGCCGCGTTGCCCGGTGGGCCGAACCCGCCGCCGTAGCTGGGCAGCGCGCCGCTGGCCGGGGCCGGGGTCTGCGCCAGTACCTCGCCGACCACGAACGACGGATCCACCCGGCGCAGCCACATCTCCGGCCGCAGGGTGATCCGGTGTGCCAGTACGGGGGCGGCGACCTCCTTGACGTCCTCCGGCACGACGAAGTCCCGGCCGGCGAGCACCGCCCTGGCCCGGGCCAGCAGCAGCAGCGCCAGCGAACCCCGGGGCGACGCTCCGACCAGGACCGACGGGTGGTCCCGGGTGGCTGCGGTGAGGGCCACGATGTACCGGCCGATGGAGTCCTCGACCACCACGTTCTCCAGCGCCGCCTGCATGGCCCGCAGCCCGGCCGCGTCGACCACGGCGGCCAGTTCGGTCTCCTCCTGGCGGCGGGAGATACGCCGACGCAGCACCTCCCACTCCTCCTCGTGGGTGGGGTAGCCGAACGACACCCGCAGCAGGAACCGGTCCAGCTGCGCCTCGGGCAGCGGGTAGGTCCCCTCGTACTCGATCGGGTTGGCAGTGGCCAGCACGTGGAACGGCGCCTCCAGCCGGTAGGTCACCCCCTCGACCGACACCTGCTTCTCCTGCATCGCCTCCAGCAGCGCCGACTGGGTCTTCGGCGGTGTCCGGTTGATCTCGTCGGCGAGCAGCAAATTGGTGAACAGTGGACCGGCCCGGAAAGTGAAGTCGGCGCTGCGCTGGTCGTAGAGGAACGAACCGGTGACGTCGGCCGGCAGCAGGTCGGGGGTGAACTGCAGCCGACGGAAGTCCAGCCCCAACGCCTGGGCGAACGACCGGGCGGTCAACGTCTTACCCAGCCCGGGGAGGTCCTCCAGCAGCACGTGCCCACCGGCGAGGATGCCGGCGAGGACCAACTCCAGCGCGTCCCGCTTGCCGACCAGCACGGTGCCGACCGAGTCCAGTACGGCGTGCGCGAGCCGGCTGACCTCGGTGGTCGGGGCTGCCACCACGTCGTTCATATCTTCTCCAATTTGCTGACGAACACCGCGCAGTCCTTGGCCGACGACTTACGCCGAGCCGGGGTGTTCAGGAAGTTCCACAGTTCGTCCCCGCAGATCTCCCGGGCCCGTTGTGGGTCGGTGGCCCGGGTCAGCCCGTACCGGTGCCGTAGCCGCTCGTCGACCAGCTCGCCGAGCACCGGCAAGGTCACCTCGGCGAACCGGCCCGCGTCGCCCTGACCGGCCCGCAGCCGGCGCTCCCACCGGCCGACCGCCTCCCGCAGGCCGTCCTCGCCACCGAAGACGTAGCTGCCGTCCTCCGGGTCGGAGCCGACCCGGCGCAGCTTGACCGGGGGCGGGGCGGCGACCGACCGTACGGTGCGGCGCAGCACCACCAGCGCGAGGCAGCCAGCGAAGACCGCCTCGATCGGCACCGTCAGGCCGAACAGCCGCAGCCCGAGCAGGATGGCAGCGGTGCCGGCGGCGGCCAGCGCCAGCGCCGTCAGCCAGGACCGGACCCGGCCGGGGGCGCGACGCTCGCGGGGCGGCGCCTCCTCGTCGTGGTAGAGCAGGTCGTCGATGCTGGTCTGCGGGTCACTCACCGGCCGGCCCGCCTTCGCCGGGGCCGACCGCGGCGGTCAGCTCGGTACGCAACCGACGCAGCGCCCACCGCGCCTGCTCCCGGGTCCGTTCGTCGACGTCGTGCCGGGCGTAGCGGGCCTCGCGGTAGACGCCCGCGAACGCCGACAGCACCTCGGCGCTGATCTCGTGCCCGGCGAGCAGCCGGGTGACCAGGTCGGTCGACGTGTCGCCGATCTGGCGGGGGGTGCCGGCCGCGGCGGCGGCCTGCTCCAGCCGTACCCAGCAGGCGATCACCGCCCGGCGCGGGTCGGCGTCGGCGGCGGAGAGCTCGACCAGGCCGGCGTCGACAGCGGCGACCACCTCGGCGGTGCTGGCCGGGCCGGGCCCTGTGGTGCTCCGCCGGCGGATACCGACCGGGTTCGGCCGGGGCCGGCGCCGCACCACGTCACGCAGCAGGGTCCACAGCAGCAGGCCGGCGACAACCAGCACGGTGAGGCCGCACAGCGCCCCGGCGAGCAGCGGAACCCAGGACGGAAGCTGCTGCTGGTCGGCGGCGGCGAAGTCGTCCGGCGGCGGCTGGTACGTCGACGCCGTCTGCGGCTGCTGGTAGTCCGGCAGCGCGGGGATGTCCCGTTCGACGGTGGCGTCGGTGCGGCCGACCGGCAGGGTGGAGTTCGCCGCCGCGACCGCGGTCAGCGCGAGAAGTACGGCGACGGCGGCGAGTGGCCACAGCCTGCGGATAGCCGCGGAATCCATTGCCGGCGGGTGCCCCCTCGGGTCCTCCAGTGGTCGTCTCGGCCCGGTCAAATCCGCCCCGCCAGGCGATTCACCTCGGTGAACACCTCGTCGAGCATGGCAGGAGTGAGCCGTCCGGTGAACGTGTTCTGCTGGCTGACGTGGTAGCAGCCCAGCACGTCGGGCACCGCCCCGCCGCCCGACCAGTGTGCCCCATGGCCGAACACCGGCCGGGGTGTGGGCGGTCGTCGCCCGTACACCCGGGTCATCGCCGGCCACCAGGCGGCCCAGGCGAACGCGCCGAGCGCGACCACCACCCGCAGCGTCGGTCTCAGCAGGGCGATCTCCCGGTGCAGCCAGGGCGCACAGGTGTCCCGTTCGGCCGGGGTGGGCCGGTTCGCTGGCGGGGCGCAGCGGACGGCGGCCACCACCCGGGTGTCCGACAGCCGCAGACCGTCATCGACAGCGACGCTGGTCGGCTGGTTGGCCAGCCCGGCGCGGTGCAGGGCGGCGAACAGCACGTCGCCGGAGCGGTCGCCGGTGAAGACCCGGCCGGTGCGGTTGCCGCCGTGCGCCGCCGGTGCCAGCCCGAGGATCGCGATCCGGGCGTCCGGCGGCCCGAAGCCGGGCACCGGACGGCCCCAGTAGGTCTGGTCACGAAACGCCGCGCGCTTTGTCGCGGCGACCTCTTCCCGCCAGGCGACCAGGTTCGGGCAGGCCCGGCAGCCGGCAATCGTGTGGTCCAGCGTCGGCAGGTCCGGCACCCGCGCCGCCGCGCTGGTCACGTGGGCCGCGCTGGTCACGTGGGCCGCGCTGGTCACGTGGGCTGCGGTACCGGTCACCACGGCTCCTTCCGACGTCGGTCGGCCAGCAGACGGCGCACCGCGAGACCGAGACCGAGACCGGCCGGCCGGCCGTGACGTCAGCCGAGTCGGGTCCGGAACATCTCCAAGGTCCGCGCCCAGGCACGCTTCGACGCGTCGTCGTCGTACGACTCCGGCCGGTCGTCATTGAAGAACGCGTGCCGGGTGCCAGGGTAGTCGTAGATTACGCAGCCGCCGCCGGCCGCCTCAATGTAGCCCTTGGCCTGCTGGATCCCGTCGGCGGCGGAGGTGCCGTCCTGCTCCGAGCAGTGGATCATCGCCGACTTGCCGGCGTAGCCCGCCCAGTCGGGACGCATCCGCTCCCACGGCAACGCCGGGTAGAACCCGGCGGTGGCGACGATCCGCCCGGTGAGCGTGGCCGACCAGAGCGCCAGGCTACCGCCAGCGCAGAAGCCGACCGTACCGACGGTGTCGCCCGCCGACTCGGCCCGGCCGGCGAGGTACTCGGCGGCGCCGGCGATGTCCTTGGCCGCCTGGTCCATCGCCAGGCCCATCAGCAGCCGGCGGGCGTCGTCCGGCTCGGTCGCCTGTACGCCGTGGTAGAGGTCGGGAGCGAGGGCCACGAACCCCGCCTCGGCTAGCCGGTCGGCGACCGCGGTGATGTGCGGCACCAGCCCCCACCATTCCTGGATCACGATGACCGCAGGTGCGGCGCCCGCCGCGCCGCCCTCCCCGGGTGCCGGTGGCAGGGCCAGGTATCCCTCGCTGGTCCCGCCGTTGCTGCGGTAGCTCACCATCTCGCCCATGGGGGTCCTCCTGTCGGTCAGTCATCGTTGGCTGGCGCGCAGTGGGGCACGTGTCCGGTAGCCTGACACGCGCCGTGGGGCCGGGGAAGGCGCGCGGAGGGTGGCGTACGCCTCTTGGTGAGCTGCGGTACGTCTGCCGGTCACCGCAAGCTCAGGCAGATCCCGTCCAGGATGTCGTGCTCACTGGCCACCACCGACGACACGTCGGCGCGTTCCATGACGATCCGCAGCACCAGGGCGCCGGCGGCGATCACGTCGGCCCGGCCCGGGTGCATCACCGGGATCCGCAGCCGCTGCCCGACCGGCATGGCCAGCAGGTCGGCGGTCACCTCGGCCACCTGGTCGTAGCTGATCCTGGCGTGGTGCAGCCGGTCCGCCCGGTAGCTGTCCAGCCGCAGCGCGATCCCGGCCACCGTGGTCACCGACCCGGCGAGCCCGACCAGCGTCGGCGGCGGGCCGGACCGGTCCGGCCCGAGCACCACCGACAGCGCCCGGTCGACCGCCGCCGCGATGTCGCGTCCGGCGGCGGCGATCTGGGCGGCGGTCGGCGGATCGGCACGCAGGTGCCGCTCGGTCATCCGTACGCAGCCGACGTCCACCGACACCGCCCGGTGCACCGTGTCGGTGCCGACGACGAACTCGCTCGACCCGCCGCCGATGTCCACCACCAGGTACGGTGCCGGCGCGGTGGCGGCCAGCCCACCGACCGCCCCGGCGAAGGTGAGCCGGGCCTCCTCGTCGCCGGTCACCACCTCCGGGGTCACTCCGAGGGTGGCCTGCACCATCGCCACGAACTCGGCGGCGTTGTCGGCGTCGCGGCTGGCCGAGGTGGCGCACATCCGCACCCGCTCGACGCCGTGCGCGGCCAGCTCGGCGGCGTACCCGGTGAGGGCCTGCCGGGTCCGTTCGATGGCCGCCGGGGCGAGCCGGCGGGTCCGGTCGACGCCTTCCCCGAGCCGGACGATCTCCATCCGACGAACCACGTCGGTCAGCGGCGCGGCGACCGACCCGGCCGGCGAACCGGCTCCCGTGACCGGGCCGGGCCGGGATTCTGCCGGCTGCCACGGGTCCGGCAGGTCCGCGATCAGCAACCGGACCGCGTTGGTGCCACAGTCGATGCCCGCCACCCGCGTCGCCACACCGGACACCGTACCGGGTGCGTAGCCGCTGCCGGGCCGGCGGCCGACGCCGTCGGGCGCGGGTGCGGTGCACGTCAGCGCAGGTGCAGCAGCATCCGGGTGTTGCCGAGAGTGTTCGGCTTGACCCGCTCCAACCCGAGGAACTCGGCGACGCCCTCGTCGTACGAACGCAGCAGTTGCTCGTAGACCTGGGCCGGCACCGGGGCCCCGTCGATCTCGACGAACCCGAAGCTGGCGAAGAACCTGGTCTCGAAGGTGAGCACGAACACCCGGGCCACGCCCAGCTGACGGGCGACGGCGAGCAGCTCCGTCACGATCCGGTGCCCGATCCGCCGGCCCCGGCACTGCGGGTCGACCGCGACGGTACGGATCTCCGCCAGGTCCTCCCACATCACGTGCAGCGCGCCGCAGCCGACGATCACCCCGTCCGCCGGCTGCTCGGCGACCCAGAACTCCTGGACGTCCTCGAACAGCGTGACCGTAGCCTTGCTGAGCAGCCGACGGTCCGGGCTGTACAGGTCAATCAGCCGGCGGATGCCTCGTACGTCGCGGGTCCGGGCCCGCCGGACGACCAGGCCGGCCTCGGATCCGGGATCCGTCACGCCGGTCACCTAGTCCGACTCCGACGGCGGTACGCAGGGGCCGCCGGCCCACCAGGGGCCGATCAGCTCCCGCACCCGGTCGCCGACCGGGTTGACGCCGGGGCCGACGGCGAGCGCGTGACCCAGGTGGACGTGCAGGCACTTGACTCGGCCCGGCATGCCGCCGGCCGACACTCCGGCGATCTCCGGGACGTGGCCGATCGCCTCCCGCCGGGCGAGGTAGTCCTCGTGCGCCGCCCGGTAGTCGGCGGCGAACTCGGGATCCTCGGCCAGCTCGGCGGCGTACTTACGCATCAGTCCGGCCGATTCAAGCCGACTGCAGGCCGATGTCGCCCGGGGGCAGGTGAGATAGAACAGGGTCGGGAACGGCGTGCCGTCGGCGAGCCGGGGCACCGTCTCGACCACGTCGGGCAGTTGACACGGACAGCGGTGGGCGACCGCCCGGGTGCCGCGCGGCGGCCGGCCGAGCTGCGCGGCGACCGCCGCGAGATCACGTTCGTCGGCTGCTTCACTCACCGATTCGTTCACCGGTTCGCTCACCGAGAGATGCCCTCCGCGTCGGCGGCCTGCACGCTCGACCAGAGCGTGTCGTACCACGGGCCGGCCGGGCCGTCGCGCTCACCGGCCGGCTCGACCGGCTCGCCTGAGTCGCGGGCGGCACCGTCCGGATCGTGCAGCACCAGCAGCGGGACCTCACCCGGGTAGACCATGTAGAACCGCCGCTTCGCCTCGATCCGGATGAAGTCCGGGTCCTGCCAGCGCTCGGCCTGCGCGTTGAGCTCGGCGATCCGCTCGCGCTGGGCCTGCTGGGCCTGCTCGATGCGGGCGATGTCGGACTGCTGGGCCAGGTAGACCCGCACCGGATAGGTGTACGCCAGCGCCAGAGCGACCAGCACCACCAGCAGCACGGTCGCCCGGCCGGTGAACCGGTTGGGCTGCGGCGCGGTGGTCCGCTTGACCGGGCCGCCGGGCACCCGGCGGCCGGCGGCCGGCCGCCGGCTGGCCGGGCGACCCGGGTCACCGGAGCGGCCCGCAGCGGAGCGGGGCGCTACGACCCGGTCGGCACCCGCCGACCGGGTCGCTCTGCCGCGCTGGTCGGCCCGGGAGCCGCTGTCGCGGCCGGCGAGCCGCAGTGGCCCGCGCGAGCCGGACCGGCCGGGCTGTCCCGGCCGGCGGGCCGGGCCCTGACCACTCGGTGTGCGCCGTTGCGGCACCGTCGTCACACCCCTCCCAGGCGGTTGGCTGTACGGGACCGGTCGGGTGCGCCGACGGCTGGTCGAACCGTCGGCGCGCCGGGACCGGTCGGACCGGACCCGGTCACCAGGACCGGGCTGGTCGAACCGGCGGGACGCTACTAGGCGGAACGGTACCTCGGGAACGCACCGGCCCCGGCGTAGCGCGCCGCGTCGGCCAGCTCCTCCTCGATCCGCAGCAGCTGGTTGTACTTGGCCACCCGCTCGGAGCGGGCCGGTGCGCCGGTTTTGATCTGACCGCAGCCGGTGGCTACCGCCAGGTCAGCGATCGTGGTGTCCTCGGTCTCACCGGACCGGTGGCTCATCATGCAGCGGAAGTTGCTGCGGTGGGCCAGCTCGACCGCGTCGAACGTCTCGGTCAGCGAGCCGATCTGATTGACCTTGACCAGAACGGCGTTCGCCGCCTGCTCGGCGATGCCCCGGGCGATCCGCTCCGGGTTGGTGACGAACAGGTCGTCGCCGACGATCTGAATCCGGTCGCCGAGCGCGGCGGTCATCGCCGACCAGCCAGCCCAGTCGTCCTCGCCCAACGGGTCCTCGATGGACACGATCGGGTACTCGCCGACCAGCTTGGTGTAGTAGGCGACCATCTCGTCGGAGGTCTTGCCGGCGCCTTCGAAGACGTACGCGCCGTCGCGGTAGAACTCGGTGGCGGCGACGTCGAGCGCCAGCACGATGTCGGTGCCGAGCTGGTAGCCGGCGGCGCCGACCGCCTCGGCGATCAGGTCCAGCGCGGCGGCGTTGGTGGGCAGGTCCGGGGCGAAGCCACCCTCGTCACCGAGGCCGGTGGCCAGGCCCTTTTTCTTCAGCACCGACTTGAGCTTGTGGTAGACCTCGGCACCGCAGCGCAACGCCTCCCGGAAGGTCGGCGCGCCGATCGGGGCGATCATGAACTCCTGCACGTCGACGTTGGAGTCGGCGTGTGCACCGCCGTTGAGGATGTTCATCATCGGCACCGGCAGCAGGTGGGCGTTCGGCCCACCGAGGTACCGGAAGAGGCTCAGCTCGGCGCTGTTCGCGGCGGCCTTCGCGACCGCCAGGGAAACGCCGAGAATGGCGTTCGCGCCCAGCCCGGACTTGTCCGCGGTGCCGTCCAGATCCAGCATCTTCTGGTCGATCAGCCGCTGCTCGCTCGCCTCGAAACCGACCAGCTGGTCGACGATGCGCTCCTCGATGTTGGCCACCGCCTGCTCGACGCCCTTGCCGGAGTAACGGTCCGCGTCGCCGTCACGCAGCTCGATCGCCTCGAAGGCCCCGGTGGACGCGCCGGACGGCACCGCAGCGCGGGCGATGGTGCCGTCGTCAAGCCCGATTTCGACCTCGACGGTCGGATTGCCGCGCGAATCGAGAATCTCCCTGGCGACGATTCCCTCGATGGTAGCCACTGTGTCGCTCCTCGTGATCAAGTCCCGCAAGGCCGCGACGGTGCGGCCGACCGTTCCGGTGGCAGCGTATCGGGCGACGGTGACGTTGCGGGCGCTGGCTTCCGAAACGCGGGATGTACGCGTCGGGAACCACCCGGATCTGGCATCGATCTCATTTACTGACATTGATGTCAATCGGTTTGCGGTAGGTGGACAGGATCGGTCACCCTGTCACCATGCGTGCAACGGAGAACCGGTTCCGCCGCGCCGCAGCGGCCACCGCCGCCGGCACGCTGCTGCTGGTCGCCGGCTGCCAGACCATCGCCGACGCCGGCCAGACCATCGAGCCGGCCGACCTGGTCAACGAGCTGGCCGCCCGACTCGACGGGGCCAGGGCGTTGACCTACTCGGCCGAGTACCAGCTGGTCGGCGGGGCCAGTGCCAGCATTGTGCAGGCGCAGACCCCACAACGTACGGCGTACGTCTACCCGGGCGGCAAGCTGATCGTCACCGACGAGACCACCACCGAGTGTGACACCGACGACTCCCCGCCGGTCTGCACCCTGACCAGCGGGCCGTCCCCGTCCGCCCAACCAGATCCGGAGCTGTTCACCGACGCCAACGCCGGAGGCCTGGTCACCCCACCGGTGGTGATCACGCTACTCAACGCCACCGCGCTGGATCCGGCGGCCGTGGTGAGCCAGAACGACACCACGATCGCCGGCCGACACGCCACCTGTGTGCAGGTCAGCCAGGTGCAGGGGGCGGCGGCGTCCCGATTCGACGTGTGTGTCACCACCGAAGGCGCGCTGGGCAGTTTCAGCGGGGTGGTCGATGGACAGACCGTCGAATTCGCGATAAGCCGGTACAGTGACACTGCCGACGAGACCGCCTTCACGCTCCCCCACGGAGCGCGGTCCGTCGACCGTCGACCCGGCCCCGCGTAACGGGCCGCCCGTGGCCGATCCAACCCCGCCCAGCGATCCAACCCCGCCCAGCAGATTCGTTCCCGATGCCCGGGTGGGCCGGGGCGCCGACCCGGCCGATCCGTGCCTGGTGGTGGCCGGCCGCCGACTGCTGGTCGGCGCCAACGGCGGACTACCGTCGGTGGCCGATCTACCGGCCAGCACCGAGTGGGTGCCGCTGGGCAGCCTGGACGGCGCCCGGGTGTGGGCAGCCGGCCTGCCCGCCGTCGACGATCAGCTCGGCGGCTGGCGGAGCTGGCCGGCGATGGCCGGTGAGCTGGGTGAGCCACTCGCCGCGCTCGCCGGACGCGCTCTGCAGGTGATCACCTGGCGGCGTACCCACCGGTTCTGCGGCGGTTGCGCCACCGAACTGGCCGACGTTCCCGGCGAGCATGCCCGCCGCTGTCCCGGCTGCAATCTGTACGTACCGATGCAGCTCTCCCCCGCCGTCCTGGCTGCGATCACCCGCACCACCCACGTCGGCGCAGCCGAGCTGCTGCTGGTCCGGCACGCCTACGGCGCCACCGCGATCTGGGCGCTGGTGGCCGGCTTCGTCGAGGCCGGCGAAACCCTGGAGGAGGCGGTGCATCGGGAGGTCGACGAGGAGGTCGGGCTGGCTGTGCACGACATCGCCTACTTCGGCAGCCAGCCGTGGGCGATGTCCGGCCCCGGCGTGGTGCTCGCCGGTTTCACCGCCCGCGCCGGGCCGGACGCCGAACCGGTCGTCGACGGCCGGGAGATCGCCGAGGCCCGGTGGTTCGCTCTGAACGACCTGCCGGCCGAGCTGCCGGCAACGTACTCGATCTCCCGCTGGCTGATCGAACACCAGCGGGGCGGCGGCCGGTCAGATCGGCATTGAGAGCCTTGCCGCCCTAAACGGCGGCCTTCGTGCCGTCCGGCATGACCGCGAAGTGCGTCAGCCCCAGCGGACCGTGCGGCCGCCGATCTTCGGCGGCCGCAGACGACCGTTGTCCAGCACCGTGAACCGGGAATCACGGGTGAAGAAGTTGCGGTACGCGGTGTTCAGGTCCGCGAGGGCCTGCCACGACACCACCGCCGACACCTCGCCCAGCCACGCCCCGCTCCGGAGTCGCCCTGGCCCACGTGATGACCCACTACGACAACTCGGCGTCCCGACACGTACGGCAGGCCCTGCCCACGGGCGGCCCGCCGGACGCGCAGCCCGTCGTTGAACACCACCCGCGCGCATCCGAACACCTTCGCCAGCGCGACCCGCTGGCCGGGCGCCGGACAGCCCCGGAACCGCTACCGGAGCCGCACGAAACACACGACACCAAGTTGGCCTATGCCACAACTCGACGGTATCCGCACCTCCCGACCTAGTGCGCCACTACCACCGGGCAACAAGCTCTGGTCGGGCTCGTACGTTGCCGGCTCCGTCGGCCGCCGCCACCGGGCATCGTGAAGCAGTACATTGAGCAGCAAAACCGGCCAGGTCAGAGCACTACTCGGGCCCTGGCGGGCCGCCCAGCGCGGGCCTTCACCCCCGGCCTGAAGGCCGGAGCACCGGCCCGCATTCCTGTAGCGCCGGCAGATGCCGCGGCGGCGGGGAGCCGTGCGCCAGCATCGCGTCGTGCCACTGCCGGGCCGGTACGCCGGCTGGCCGCGCCGCCGCCACCTGCGCCACCTCGGCGTAGCCCACGAAGTACGTGGACAGCTGGGTGGAGGTCAGCAACGCTCGACGCCACTTGCCGGCCGCTTCGCCCTCCTCCTGGAAGCCCCGACCGGTCATCAGCGCCATCGCCTCGGCCTGCGGCAGCTCCGCGCAGTGCGTCAGCTGGTCCAGGATCGCGTTGATGGTCATCCGCAGCTGCATCTTCAACTGCTGCAGCCGTACCGGCAGGCCACCGAACCCGGCGTCGACCATCATCTCCTCGGCGTACACCGCCCAGCCCTCGACGAACGGCCCGGACCGGCCGACCGCCCGCACCCGGGTGGTGCCGAGAAACCGGCGGGCGTGCGCCAACTGCAGGAAGTGCCCCGGCATCGCCTCGTGCACGGTCAGGTTACGCACCATGTGGTCGTTGTACTCGCGGTAGAACGACTCGACCCGCTCAGCGGGCCAATCCGTCGGCGTCGGCGCGATGCAGTAGAACGTCGGCACGTCGGCTCGCTCCAGCGCCCCAGGCGGGTCGCAGTAGGCCACCGCGACGCCCCGGGCGAACTCCGGCATCTCCTGGATCACGCACCGGTCGTCCACCATCGACACCAGATCGTGGGCGGCGACGAACTCGGTGGTCTCCCGCATCGCGGTCTGCGCCAGCGACACAATGGACGAGTCGTCCGGATGCTCGGCGGCCAGCCGGGCCAACGCGGCGCGTACCGTGTCGTCGGTGGCCGGCCCACCGGTCAGTTCCGCCGCCGCCGCCCGGATCTCGCCGGTCACCCGCTCCAGATTCGCCCAGGCCCGGTCCAGCACGTCGGCGGCGGTCAGCTCGGTGTCCAGGGTGTGCCACAGCTGGGCCTCCCACAGCCGCCGGCCCAGCCGTGGGTCCCGCCGGTCGACGTCGCGGTCCAGGCTGTCGCGCAGCCAGCCGGCAAACTCGTCCAACGCGAACGCCGCCTCGGCCGCCAGCGGCTCGACCTTGTCCCGCAGCCCCGGCTCCTCGGCCAGCAGCCCCGGCACCTGGTCTCGGACCAGCGCGGCGGTGCCGGCGAACTGGCCGGCGGCGGTCTCCGCGTGGATCGCCGGCACGCCGCGCAGCGTCTCGCGCGCGGTGGCCAGCACGTCCGGTACGGCGCCGAGCCGTCCGGCCAGGCTGGTCAGCCGCTGCGCGGCCGGCGCGAACGGGCGGGCGATCAGCCCGTGCAGCAGCGGCCCCGGATTGTAGACCAGCGGATTCCACTCCCGGGCACGCACCTCGGTCAGCTCGAACAGCCGCCGGTCGACGATCGACGACAGGATCGCGTGATCCACCCGCTCCTGGGCGGACAGTGTGTCCGCGTCCACCTCGGCGAGCGCGTTGGTAGCGTCCAGCAGCATCGTCGCGGTGGCGGCGACGCCATCGACGGACAGGTCCGGCAACCGGTCGTCGTAGCGGTGGTCACCGGCCGACGACGCCAGGACCGGATCGCTGGCCAGCAGCGCGTCGATGATGCGTTCAGCCAGAGGTACGAACGACGCCATGCCACCGACCCTAGGCCATCCCACCGACGCTATGCGCCGATCAACCCGGCGAGTGTCCGGACCGGCGACTCCAGTTCGCCCGGTGAATGCGCGGCATAGCCGAGCACCGGTCCGGGCCGAGCCGCGGCCACGGCCAGCGCCGCGTCGTCGACCCCGGCCGGCAGCTCCAGCACCAGGGCCATATTGACCGAGCCGATGTACGCCACCTGGTCCGGTGCCACCCCTTGCCGGCAACCGACCGGCTCCCGGTCGTAGCGGAACTCGGCGTCGTAGCCGTCCTCGATGATCAACCCGCCGGTACGCCGGGCCCAATCGAGCAGCTCGTGACGGCGGTGCGGGGCCAGCACCACTCCGCCGATCCTCGATGCCGACCGTCGTCGCGCCGCGCTCCCGCAGTGCGGTGGCGAGCAAATCGAATGCCTGCACGGCGCCGGTGGTGACGAACAGCCGGGCCGGGTCGGTCCGGGCGGCCCTGACCCGGCTCAGGTAACCGGCCAGGCCGGTACGCAGCCGCAGCACCGCCACCCGGTCCCCCGGTCCCCGCCGGTCCGTGCAGTGGTCCTCGCGGCGGGTCCGGTGGGGTGTGCTGAGCCGCCGGGCGCGGCGGGGTCGCGGCGACCGTGGTGCCGGCACCCCGTCGGGCCAGCAACCAGCCCTCGGCGGACAACTGCTCATACGCCTCGCCCCTTCGGGAGACCATCAGCTCGGCGGCCAAGTTGCGGGTGGACGGCAGTCGGGTGCCGGCGGCGAGCCGGCGATCGCCGATCGGCGATCGCCGCGCACCGGTCAGCTGGTCAGTGAGCCCTGCCCGGGTCCGGTCCAGCTCGACCAGCACCAGGCCAGGCCCTGCGGTACGCCGTTGCCACCGTTGCCGCTGGCCGCGCTGGTTCGCTACGCGCCCCGGCTCGCTGGCGGCCCCCGCCCGGCAGGTCACCGTCGGCGGCGCTCGGCTACCTGGCGGTGATGCTGACCGTGGTGGCGTTCCTGGCTTGGTTCACCGGGCTGCGCCGGCTCGGAGTGGAACGTCGACCGCCGCCCCGACCGGGCCGGTCCCGGCCGGGCCGGTCCCGGCCGCGCCGTGCCGGCGTGTTCATCGGCGTACTGATCGTCGCGGCCGGCCTCGCCATCGGGCTGGGTCGAGTCTTGCCGGCCCGGCAGCTCCCGCGCCAGGTAGTCGACGCCGCGCCGGTCGAGCCAGAGCACCAGCAGGGCGTGCGGTGCGGTTAGCCCGGCCAACACCGCGAAGCCGGTGGACAGCCCCACCTGCGGCGTGGCCGAAACGGCGAACGGCACCAGGACAGCCAGCACGGCTCCGGTAGGGATCGCCGCCTGGGCAGCGAACCGCCGCAGTGCCGGACCGAGCCGGCCGGCGGCCAGGGTGGCAGCGTTTCCGGGGTCGGCCAGCAGCAGCCGGGCCACATGCCGCACCGAGTGACCCGCCGCGAAGTAGGTGCCGAACGCCCACCCAGGCGGCACCAGTACGAACACGGCGATCAGCAGCCCGAGGTATCCGGCGTCGCCGCGCCGGCCAGCCCGTAGGTCGTTGACCATGGTGGCGACCACCGCCGCGCCGGCAAGCACGACGGCGCTCACCCGGACCTCGCTGTTCAGCAGGTACGCCGAACCGGCGCCGATGCTCTCCAGCAGCGGATCAACGTGGTCCGGCCAGAGCGTCAACGGCAGCAGCACCGGCGGCGCTCCGTAGGCGAGCACGGCGTACGGCCGAGTCGGTGTTCGTCGCGCGTCCCGTTGCCGGTGGAACGCCTCGTCGCCGGTGCCGAAGTGGACGACCGCGACAATCAGGAACACGACGAGCGCCGGGCCGGAGAAGCGGTGGCAAATCCACCAGACGAGGACAGCGAGGCAGGCGTACCCGACGAGCAGGCTCACTCGTGGCCGCCAGCCGTCGCTGGCGGGTCTCAACCAGGCCGGCACCAGATGGTCGACGGCGCCGTGGGGTAGGCCGAGTAGCAGCCCCACCAGCAACGGCAGCGGCGAATCGACCGCTGGTGTCGAGTGGTTCAGCACAGCCAGATGGATCAGCAGCACCGCGCCGAACGCCGGTACAACGACCCACCCGGCCCGACTCAGCAGCCAACGGTCGGCAGTCAATGCGTGACGTGCAGGTTGCCCCGGTCGGCGAGCAACCGCAGCCGCCTCAGGTCGAGCGCGCTCCACACGATCTTCATCAGCACCGTGAGGACCACGAACACCGCTGTCGTGGTGGGCTCGTCGAACACGCCGAGACCGGCTGGTCCCACCAGCCAGACCAGGGTGAAGCCGAGCCACAGGGCGCTGAGCAGCACGGCCAACTGGTTGAAGTGAGTCCGCATCTGGTCCGGCTGCTGAGCTGCCGCTCTGCGCAGCGGCCCCCAGATCACCACGAAGTTGGCCGCAAGCGCGAGGACGCCGACTCCGTAGGCGAGGTATCGCGTGGCCGGTTCGAGCGCCAGGTCACCAACCAGTCCGCAGAAGATCATGGGAACGCTGGTCACTACCACGAGGGCCGCCAGGTCGGTCCTCCTGCCGGCCGACGCATGCGTTCCGACCAGCACCAGCGCGTAGCCGAGCAACGGGGCGGTGACGATCCAGTCGGCGTAGTACCCCCAGTGCACGGCGTGGTCGCCGGCCGCGGTCAGGGCGCCTCCAAGCGCCATCACCGCGTGCCAGATGGCAGACCAGATCAGGATGACGATCGCGAGCAGGTACACGACGACCGGGACGCCCTTGGGCTCGCGCATCCAGCGGACGAAGTACAGCACGGCACCGAGCGCGACCACCACGAAGGACCACAACCACAACTGCGACACCACGAACCCTCCGCAGTCGGGAAGCCCGCCGGAACATCTTCCCAACGGTATCCCCTTCCCACGCTCTTGGTAGCTATTCGCAACATCAGCCGACCTGCCAATTGCACCGTCCACCTAGGCTTGAGTCGTGCAGGCGGAGACCCTGACCAACATCACGGCGATCATCCTGTCGGTCGTCTCGCTCACCGTCTCCGTGGTGCTCGCCGTCCGGCAGAACCGCAGGCATCCACCGGCTACGCCTTACCGGTCGTCCTCGATGTCCTCGACCAGTTCCGGACCCAGGAGTTCTTCGACGCCCGCGAGTACATCTCTTCGACCAGCTGAATCAGGAGTACGACCCACCTGTGGCGTACTCCGACCACTCCTCCTCGGCGAGGCTCGCCAGAGCCTGTCGACGCGGCTGTCAACTGCCGGGCAGCGGTGGGAGAATCACCGATCATGAACGAGCAGGCCGGCACCGACGAGAGCATCCACGAACCGACCGACGGCGGTACGGCAGCACGCGCGCCTCGGCGGCAACGGTGGACCCGCCGCGCCCCATGGCTCGCCTTCGGCATCGCCGCCACGGTGCTCGTCGTCGACCAGCTGACGAAGATGTGGGCGGAGGCGACGCTGACCCGGGGCGAGCGGATCCCGCTGGTCGGCGACGCCCTCGGCATCCAGTTGATCTACAACCCGGGTGCCGCGTTCTCCTTCGGCGAGAACACCACGTGGATCTTCACCATCGCCGCCGCGATCGGTGTCGGCGTGACCGCCTGGTTCGCGTGGCGGGCCCGCTCCCGGGCCTGGGCAACGGCGCTCGGCCTGGTGCTGGGTGGGGCGTTCACCCATCTGCTCGACCGGGTGTTCCGGAAGCCGTCGTTCGGGCAGGGCCACGTAGTCGACTTCATCGCGTACTTCGACTGGTTCATCGGCAACGTCGCCGACATCGCGCTCTTCTTCGGCGTCGTCACGTTCCTCACCCTGGAGTTGATCGGCATCCGGCTGCGCCCGGAGGCCTCCGAGCCGTCGACCGGTGACGGTGCCGACCGGTGATGCCACACCACCGCCGTCACCCGGCCGCAGCGCGGACGGCGGCGGCGTACGCGAGGGCTGCCCGGCGTAACGCGCCTTCGGCGTCCAGGCCGTCGGCTCGGGCCTGCGCGACCAGCGCAAGCAACCGCGCGCCGAGCCGCGTCGACGGATCCGCCGCACCGTCCGGCTTCAGGTCGGCCGCGTCCGGCTGCGGCAGCGGTACGTCGACCCCAGCGCGTCCAGCCCGCCGCAGCACCTTGTCGGCCAGTGACAACGCCGGCTGGGCGAGCACGATCCCGTCCATCGGTGACGGAGCGCCGCCCACCCCGGAAGCGACACCCGACGCGGCCCGTTCGGCGGCCTTGATCCGCTCCCAGTTGTCGACGATCTCATCGACGTCGGCCACCGCGACACCGGCGAAGACATGCGGGTTGCGGCGAATCATCTTCGCCACCAGGCCGCCGGCCACGTCGTCGACGTCCCAGCGCTCGCCGTCCGGCAGCTCCTGGGCGAGTCTGGCGTGCAGCACCACCTGCAGCAGCACGTCACCCAGCTCGTCGCGCAGCGCCGCCAGGTCACCGGCGGAGATCGCGTCGTACGCCTCGTAGCTTTCCTCCAGCAGATACCGCGCCAGCGAGTCGTGGGTCTGCTGCCGCTTCCACGGATCGCCGCCCGGTGCGACGAGCCGGTCCATGACCTCGACCGCGTCGAGCAGCCGGGCGCCGGGCGGATCCCAGGAGCCGTACATCAGCTCCAGCTCGGCGAGGGCGGGCTCGCGGGCCAGCCGCAGACCCAGCCGGCGGGCCAGGTCCTCGTCACCGGCCGGACCGGCCAGCCACACCGCCGTACCGTGCTCGGCGGCCGCCGCCAGCAGCGTCTCCTCAACCGACTCCGACTCCGGTACCGGCACAGTGACAGTGCCACCGGCGACGCTGACCGCCGTGGCCAGCTCACTGTCCAAGCCAGCGAACACCGGAAACCGGCGTACGACGTCCCAGGCCTGCGCGGTCAGCAGCCCCGCCGGCAGCCGGGGCGAGGTGACCAGTAGGACGATCCGGGCGGTCACTGACGTTCGGAGACCGTGCCCGAGTCGCCGCCACCGAGCGGGATGCCGACCGCGACCACGTTGCCCTGAGGGGCCTGGAAGCTGAGCACCGGAAACTCCAGCGGACGGTACCGCGGGTTGACCGTGACGTCCTGCCCGGCGACCGCGTCGGCGAGCGCGTCGCGGGCGGCCAGCGAGGAGCGCAACTGCTCACCGTCGAGCTGGCCGGCGGCCTCCTCGTCGGTGACCTCGTCCGGGATCACCCCAGCGGCCCGGCCCTTCTCGACCAGGTCGAACAGCTCTTCCTGGGTCGGCTGCACCTGGCCGCCGGCCTGCAGGCCGACGATACAGTTCCAGGCCTGCGAAGCCGTCTGCCCGTACTCCGATGCGGGCGGCAGGCCCAGCTGCTCCGGGGAGACCGGCTGCGCGCCGCTCGGCACATCGAGCTGGGCGCAGACGTCGGCGAGCACCAGAGCGCTGACTACCTGCTGCCGAGTCGGCAGCGGCGGGGCACCCTGCTGGCCGGCCTGCTCGCCGAGCTGGTCGGCCATATCGTCGATGAGGCTGGTCACCTGCTCCTCGGTGTACTGCTCGTCGCCGACATAGGCGGCGACCCCGGGCTGCGACCGGCAGGCGGACAGTACGGCGACCCCGACCAGGGCAATGACGGTGATCGACGCCAGGCGACGGACACGCTGCATGGACGACACTCTCTCACGCACCCCTGCCGGCCGGTGCACCGACCCGGGCACTGTCCGTCGACGGTACGGCACCCGTCGTCGGCGGGTCACCGAGCACGTCACGCAGCAACTGGGCGCACCAGTCCAGCAGTGCCTGGTCGCGCAGCGGCTCGCCGCCGATCCGCCGGGTCGTCGGCCGGGGCACGCTGACCTGGTCGGCGGCCGACTTGTAGACCGAGTCCGGGTGGTAACGCTTGAGCCGCAGCTGCTTCGAGTCGGGCAGCACCAGCGGGGCGAACCGGACATGCTTGCCCTGCATCGACACATCGGTCAGCCCGTACGCCTTGGCCAGCAGCCGGAACCTCGCCACCGCCACCAGGTTGCCGACCTGCGCCGGTGGTTCGCCGTACCGGTCGGTCATCTCGGCGACGACCTCCTGCAGCGCGGCGGCGTCGCGGGCCCCGGCAAGCTTGCGGTACATCTCCAGCCGCAGCCGCTCCACCCCGATGTAGTCGTGCGGCAGGTGCGCGTCGACCGGCAGGTCGACCTTCACCTCGGCGGCCTCGGCGTCGTCGGGCGACTCGCCCTTGAAGTTCTGCACCGCCTCGCCGACCATCCGCACGTACAGGTCGAACCCGACGCCCTCGATGTGGCCGGACTGTTCGCCGCCGAGCAGGTTGCCGGCGCCCCGGATCTCCAGGTCCTTCATCGCCACGTACATGCCGGCGCCCAACTCGGTGTGCTGGGCGATGGTCGCCAACCGCTCGTGGGCGTGCTCGGTCAACGGCTTCTCACGCGGGTAGAGGAAGTAGGCGTACGCCCGCTCCCGACCCCGGCCGACCCGGCCGCGGATCTGATGCAGCTGGGCCAGGCCGAGCAGGTCGGCCCGCTCCACGATCAGCGTGTTCGCGTTCGGGATGTCGATGCCGGACTCGACGATCGTGGTGCAGACCAGGACGTCGAACTCCTTCTCCCAGAAGCCGACCATCACCTTCTCCAGGGCGTCCTCACCCATCTGGCCGTGCGCCACCGCGACCCGCGCCTCCGGCACCAGCTCGCGCAGCCGCCGCGCAGCCTTGTCGATCGACTCGACCCGGTTGTGCAGGTAGAAGACCTGGCCGTCGCGGAGCAGCTCACGGTGGATCGCGGCGGCGACCTGCTTGTCGTCGTACGCCCCGACGGCGGTCAGCACCGGGTGGCGCTCCTCCGGCGGGGTGGCGATCGTCGACATCTCCCGGATGCCGGTGATCGCCATCTCCAGGGTGCGCGGGATCGGCGTCGCCGACATGGTCAGTACGTCGACCGAGGTACGCAGCGACTTCAGGTGCTCCTTGTGCTCCACCCCGAACCGCTGCTCCTCGTCGACGATGATCAGCCCGAGTGCCTTGAAACGGGTGGCCGACTGCAGCAGCCGGTGGGTACCGATGACGATGTCGGCGGTGCCCTCGGCGGCCATGGTCAGCGTCTGCTCGGTCTCCTTCGGGGTGGCGAACCGGGACAGCTGCCGAATCTCGACCGGGAACTGGGCCATCCGCTCGGCGAACGTGTTGAAGTGCTGCTGGGCGAGCAGCGTCGTCGGCACCAGCACCGCCACCTGCTTGCCGTCCTGCACCGCCTTGAACGCCGCCCGTACCGCGATCTCGGTCTTGCCGTAGCCGACGTCGCCGCAGATCAGCCGGTCCATCGGGGTCGACTGCCGCATGTCGCCCTTGACCTCGTCGATCGCCGCCAGCTGGTCCGGGGTCTCGGTGTACGGGAAGGCGTCCTCCAGCTCCCGCTGCCACGGGGTGTCCGGGCCGAAGGCGTGCCCCTTGGCGGCCTTGCGGGCCGCGTACAGCTGGATCAGCTGGGCGGCGATCTCCCGGACCGCCTTGCGGGCCCGGGTCTTGGCCTTCTGCCAGTCCGAGCCGCCCATCTTGTGCAGCGTCGGCTGCTCCCCGCCGACATAGCGGGACAGCTGGTCCAGCTGGTCGGTCGGGACGAACAGCCGGTCGCCGGGCTGGCCGCGCTTGGCCGGCGCGTACTCGATGACCAGGTACTCCCGGTCGGCGCCGTTGACCTTGCGCTGCACCAGCTCGACGTAGCGGCCGATGCCGTGCTGCTCGTGCACCACGTGGTCGCCGGCGCGCAGCTCCAACGGGTCGATGGTGTTACGCCGCCGGCTCGGCATCTTGCGCATGTCCTTGGTGGACGCGCCCCGACCGCCGCTGATGTCGGCGCCGGTGACGATCGTCAGCCGGGCCCGCTCGGCGACGAAACCGTTGCCGAGGCTGCCGCAGGTGACGACCAGCTCGCCGGGGGTGGGCGCGGTCGCCAGGGTCTCGACGAGCGTCGCGCCGAGACCGGCGTCGCGCAGCACGCTGACTGACCGCTGTGCCGGCCCGTGCCCCTCGAAGACCAGCACCACCGACCAGCCGTCGCCGGTCCAGCGTTTGAGGTCGTCGACGACCCGAGCGGTCTCCCCGTGGTACAGCGGTGCCGGGACGGCGGCCAACGCCACCGCGTCGCCAGTGTCCGGGCTGACGCTCACCGGGGCCAGCGCGTCCTCCCATGGCTGCGCGCCTGCTGTGTCGGTGTCGGTCGCCGTGTCGGCTTCGGCCAGGCCGAACGGGGACAGCGTCCACCACGGCTGGTCGAGCGTGGCGGCCACCGCGCGTACCTCGGCGAGGGTGCGGAAGGCTGCTGCGCCCAGGTCGATCGGGGCCTGGCCTCCGACGGCGGCCGCAGCCCAGCTGGCTTCGAGAAACTCCGCCGAGGTACGGACCAGATCGTGGGCCCGGGTGCGGATCCGCTCCGGGTCGCAGAGCAGTACGTGGGTGCCGGCCGGCATGCAGTGCAGCAGCAGCTCCATGCTGTCGGTGCCGTCCAGCAGGGCCGGGGCCAGTGACTCCATGCCTTCGACCGGGATGCCCTCGGCCAGCTTGTCCAGGATCTCGCCCAGCTCGGGATGCTGCTTGGCCAGCTCGGCGGCCCGCTGGCGTACCGGGTCGGTGAGCAGCAGTTCCCGGCACGGCGGTGCCCACAGCCGGTCGACGGCTTCGATGGTGCGCTGGTCGGCGACGGCGAAGGTGCGGATCTCCTCGACGTCGTCGCCCCAGAACTCGACCCGGGACGGGTGCTCGTCGGTCGGCGGGAACACGTCCAGGATGCCGCCGCGAACCGCGAACTCACCGCGCTTGGTGACCAGGTCGACCCGTGCGTACGCCATCGAGACCAGCCGGTCGACGACCTCCTCCAGGCTGGCCGCCCGGCCCGGTGCCAGCTGGACGGGTTCCAGGTCACCGAGCCCTTTGAGCTGAGGCTGCAGCACGGAGCGGACCGGGGCCACGACCACCCGCAGCGCACCGGTCACCCCGCGCGCCGACTCGGCAACCGGATGGGCGAGCCTGCGCAGCACCTCCAGCCGCCGCCCGACAGTGTCCGAGCGGGGCGACAGCCGCTCGTGCGGCAACGTCTCCCAGCTCGGGAAGACCGCCACCTGGCCGGCCGGCAGCAGGTCACCGAGGGCGGCGGCCAGGTCGTCGGCCTCCCGGCTGGTCGCGGTGACCGCCAGCACCGGTCGCCCCGCCCCGCCCGCCTGCGCCTCGGCGGCCACCGCCGCGACGGTGAACGGACGCAGCGCCGGCGGCGCGGTGACGTCCAACCCGTCCTTTTCCGGCGTGGCGATCTTGGCCAGATCCCGTACCCGGGTCAGGGCGGGATCGGCGAGGGCGGCGCTGAGCAGGCCGGCGAGCGCGGTCATGGTTACAACCTCCGCGGTGGGATACGCCTTGCTGTGGTGCGCGCTTCGGCGGCGCGCACGCGACGACAACCCCACGCCCGGTCCGGGCGGGGGGTCAGGCCTACCAGCCTATCCGCCCACCGATCCGCCCTCACCCACTAACCTCGCCGGACATGGGCACACCGACCAAGAAACGGTTCGTCGAACTCAGCCACGTCGTCCGGGACGGCATGGTCACCTATCCGGGACTACCCGCTCCGGCGATCACCGAGTGGCTCAGCCGGGAGGCCTCGGCCGAGCGGTACGCGGCCGGCACCACGTTCCGGATCAACCAGATCACGATGATCGGCAACACCGGCACGTACCTGGACGCCCCGTCGCACCGCTGGTCCGACGGGGCGGACCTGGCCGGACTGCCGCTGGAGAAGCTGGCTGATCTGCCCGGCGTGGTGGTCCGGGTGCCGTCCTCGGTGCGAGCGGTGGACGCCGCGCTGCTGCGCCCGCACCTGGCCGGGGCTGCCGTCGCCGGCGACGCGGCTGCCGACGACGGCACGGCCGCCGGCGGCGCGGTGGCGGGGCGGGCGGTGCTGCTGGACACCGGCTGGTCGGCGCACTTCGGCACCGAGCGGTACGCCGACCCGGACCACCCGTACCTGACGGCAGACGGGGCGGAGCTGCTGGCCTCGGCCGGAGTCGCCCTGGTCGGCATCGACTCGATCAACATCGACGACACCGCACCCTCGGCCAACGGTGCCCGGCCGGCGCACAGCATCCTGCTGGCCGCCGGGATCCCGATCGTCGAGCACCTACGTGGGCTCGGCGAGCTACCGGCGTACGGGTTCCGGTTCAGCGCCGTACCGCCGATGTTCGCCGGGCTGGACACCGCGCCGGTCCGCGCGTACGCCATCGTCGACTGACCCGTACTGAACCTACGGCCGCCGACCGGCTTACCGGCCTGACCGTCACCGGCCGCCCCGTCAGCCGGCACCCGTCAGGCTGCACGGCGGAGCCGGGACGCGACGTCGTCGCGCAGCAGTCGCGGGATGAGCCAGGTCAGGGCGAGCGCCTGCGCGCCGTCGAGCGGCCACTGGTCGACGTCGTCACCGAGTCGAAATTCCAGCAGTACGCCACCAGCCAGCGCCGCTGCCGGACAGGTCGCGCCGGTCCGCTGCCTGCGGGCCGCCTGCGGTGCTCCGGCCGGATCGAGTTGCCAGCGGCCGACAGCGACGTCCACGCACGGGTGCACGTCGGTCGCGGCGACTCGCAGCAGGCGAGACGAGTGCCAGGCGGCACTGTCGGGCGTAGTGGCGCAGTCGGGGCCGCGCAGACACCACGGCGGATGGGCGCGCTTCGGTAGATTGCTCATGGGCCGGGGTCCTCTCCCGGTCAAGGCCCGGGATCCTGGAGCGCCAACTCCACCCGGGCCGCCTACAGATCTCACCACTTCGACCTGCCACGGTCGACTTGCTCAATCTAGGATTACCTGTCATGTCAGGTCAAGCCCTGTCGGTTCTTGACATTGACGCTCGGACAAGATCCGTGATCACATGGGCATACCTGCCACGGAAGTCATGCCCATGCCTGCCTACACGAAGAAGCAACGCCTGATCGACACGCTGACCTCGCGGATCGAGTCGGGCGAGTACCCGCCCGGCGCGAAGCTGCCGTCCGGCACCGAGATGTGCGCTGAGTTCGACGTCTCCCGCCAGGTCGTCCGCGCCGCGATCGACTGGCTGAAGGCACGCGGGCTCGTCGACGGCGCACCCGGCGCCGGTGTCTTCGTGCGGAAGCAGTCGGACCGGTAACGAGCCGACGGCTCATGCGCGAAGGCGTCTTGGTGCGGGAACAGTCGGATCGGTGACGTAACCGGCCGCCGGGGCAGCGGGAAGTCGTTCCTGGCCGGCAGGCTCTGCCGATGCCGATCGCCGCCAGAGTCCCCCGCGAGTTGAGGTTCGCCCCGTTCTCCGGTAGCCGAGCGGTGGCTGCCGGCCGAATCACCTGGCGAATGCTCCGCGGCCCTGCCTGGCAACGGCTGCTTCCCGACGTCTACGTGGAGGCAGCGTCGTACGACCCCGACGACCACCGGATGTGGTGCGAGGCGGTCGCGGTGAAACTGCCGATCGGCGGGGCGATCAGCGGGCTGAGCGCCGCGTACCTCTGCGGTGTCGACCTGCTTCCCCGCCGCAGCCCGGTGCACGTCACCCTGCCCCGATCGACTCGACCGAAACCCAACCGACAAATCGCGGTCACCTACGCCACGCTCGCTCCGACCGACGTCACGACGTTGTTCAACGACATACCGATGACCACCGAGGTGCGCACCGCGTTCGATCTGGGCAGGCTGCTGCCCCGCGCCGACGCACTCGCCGCACTCGACGCCATGTTGCACCGGCGCCTGCTGAGCCGCGAGGCCCTCACCCGCTACCTCGACACCAAGGCGGGTGCGCGCCTCGTTTCTCAACTGCGCGAACTCGTCGCGCTCGCCGAGCCGCTGGCCGAGTCGCCGATGGAGTCACGGCTCCGGCTCCTACTGCACGACGCCGGCCTGCCTCGCCCGACCCCACAGTACGAGGTGCGCCTTCCGCCGCCGGGGGTGGCGTCGCCGGCAGCGCACCCCGCATCGCGAGGCCGCTTCATCGCCCGCGTCGACCTTGCTTACCCGCAGTGGCGAATCGCCATCGAATACGAGGGTGACCACCACCGGGAACGCATGACCTTCCGCCGGGACGTGACTCGCTACAACGCGCTGCAGGCGGCCGGCTGGTTGGTGGTGCGCTGCACGGCCGACGAGGTGCTCCGACAAAAAGAACACCTCGCTCATAGTGTCCGCCGGGCGATCGCCGGACGGTCGCCGACCACAGCTGACGCCAAGATCATGTGAGCGCTATGGACGTCTCGGCGACCCTGAGACGTCCATAGCGCTCACATGATCTTGCAGAGCGCGGACCCAACCTCACCCGGACAGCCGACAAGAGGGGCGGAAGCTCCGAAGAGCGCAGTAGGCGCAAGCAGCGAGAGAGGTTTTAAAGGGACATTTCGGGACGGTACGCCGAACGTTGAGACAAGACTCACCAGTTTCCCCGTGGCCGGGGGGATCGCCGATAACATCCAAGTTGTCGGACAGCGCCGTCCTTCGTACTCGCGTGAGGAGCGCCTAGTGACTGAGCTGTCCGCAAACCCGATGCCCGACGCCCAGCAACTCGCCGCCACCCAACCCGCAAACGCCCAGCAACCCGGCGCCACCCAGGCCGGCAGCGCGCAGGCCGGCACCGATGCTGCTGGCAGCGGTCAGGATCAGGACGGACCGGACGCGGCGCTGCGGTCCGACATCCGCCGGCTCGGCACCCTGCTCGGCCAAACGCTGGCCCGGCAGGAGGGCCAGCCGCTGCTCGACCTGGTCGAGGAGATCCGTACCCAGGTGCGTAGTGACGCCGAGGCCGCCGCGGCCCGGCTCGCCGCGATGGACGTCACCACGGGTACGAAGCTGGCCCGCGCCTTCTCCACCTACTTCCACCTGGCGAACATCACCGAGCAGGTGCACCGGGCCCGGGACCTGCGCCGCCGCCGGGCCACCGAGGGTGGCTGGCTGGACAAGGCCGCGACGTTGATCTCCGCACGCGGAGTGTCGGCCGACGAGATCGCCGCCGCCGCGCGCCGGCTCGCGGTCCGCCCGGTGTTCACCGCCCACCCGACCGAGGCGGCCCGCCGGTCGATCCTGTCGAAGCTGCGGGCGGTCGCCGACGAGCTCGACGTGGAGATGTCCGAGGCGGTGCTGTACGGGGCCAGCGAGCACGCCTCGGCGAGCAGCCGCCGGCTGGCGGAGCTGCTGGACCTGCTCTGGCAGACCGACGAGTTGCGGCTGGACCGCCCGGACCCGACCGACGAGGCCCGCAACGCCGTCTACTACCTGCGTGACCTGTACGCCGACGCCGCCCCGCAGGTACTCGACGACCTCGCCGACACGCTGCGCAAATTGGGCGTTGAAACTTCACCGACGTCACGGCCGTTGACCTTCGGCAGCTGGATCGGCGGCGACCGGGACGGTAACCCGTACGTCACCCCGGCGGTGACCCGCGACGTGCTGATGATCCAGCACGAGCACGGCATCCAGGCCACCGACGAGGCGATGGACGCTTTGATCAACGAGGTGTCGGTGTCCCGGCGGCTGCGCGGGGTATCGCTGGACCTGTCGGCCAGCCTGGCCAAGGACCTGGACGCGTTGCCGGAGGTGGCGCCCCGGTTCCGGCGCACCAACGCGGAGGAGCCGTACCGGCTGAAGGCCCGGTGTGTGAAGGCGAAGCTGGCGAACACCCGGCTGCGGCTCAACCGGGGCACCGCGCACGTGCCCGGCCGCGACTACCGCGGCTCCGACGAGCTTTTGTCCGATCTGGAGCTGATGCGCGCGTCGCTGGCTCGCAACTCGGGTCAGCTGACCGCGGTCGGCAAACTGGCGTCGGCGATCCGCACGGTGTCGGCGTTCGGTCTGCACCTGGCGACACTGGACGTGCGCGAGCACGCCGAGGCGCACCACGCGGTGTTGGCCCAGATGTACGCCCGGGTCGGCGAAGTCACCGACTACAACTCGTTGTCGCGGGCCGAGCGGTCAAAGCTGCTGGCCGACGAGCTGACCGGCCGGCGTCCGCTGTCCAGCATGGATGTTCCGTTGACCGAGTCGGCGCGCAAGACGTTCAACGTCTTCGGCACGATCCGCGAGGCGCAGCAGCGGTTCGGCCCGGAGGTCGTCGAGTCGTACATCATCTCGATGACGTTGGGCGGTGACGACGTGCTGGCCGCCGCGGTACTGGCCCGCGAGGCCGGCCTGGTCGACGTGCACAACGGGCTGGCCCGGGTCGGTTTCGTGCCGCTGCTGGAGACCCCGGCCGAGCTGGATTCCGGTGGCGACCTGCTCGACGAGCTGCTGTCGCTGCCGGCGTACCGGGCGATCGTTGCCGCGCGTGGCGAGGTGCAGGAGGTGATGCTGGGCTACTCCGACTCCAACAAGGAGGCCGGCATCACCACCAGCCAGTGGAAGATTCACCGGGCGCAGCGGGCGCTGCGGGACGTCGCGGCCCGGCACGGCGTACGCCTGCGGTTGTTCCACGGCCGAGGCGGCACCGTCGGCCGGGGCGGTGGGCCGACCCACGAGGCGATTCTGGCCCAGCCGTACGGCACCCTGGACGGTTCGATCAAGGTGACCGAGCAGGGCGAGGTGATCTCCGACAAGTACACGATCCCCGCCCTGGCCCGGGAAAACCTGGAGCTGACCGTGGCGGCGGTGCTGCAGGCGACGCTGCTGCACACCGAGCCGCGCCAGCCGCTGGAGCTGCTGGAGAACTGGGACGCGGCGATGGACGTGGTCTCCGACTCGGCGTACGCCTGCTACCGCTCGCTGGTCGAGGACCCGGACCTGCCGGCGTACTTCTGGGCGGCGACCCCGACCGAGTTGCTGGGCGCGCTCAACATCGGCTCCCGGCCGGCGAAGCGGCCGAACACCGGCGCCGGGCTTGGTGGGCTGCGGGCGATTCCATGGGTGTTCGGCTGGACCCAGTCGCGGCAGATCGTGCCCGGCTGGTTCGGGGTCGGCTCCGGGCTGGCCGCCGCCCGTGAGGCCGGCCTGTCCGACGTGCTCGGCGAGATGTTCGAGCAGTGGCACTTCTTCCGCACGTTCCTGTCGAACGTCGAGATGATGCTGACCAAGACCGATCTGGGCATCGCGCGGCGCTACGTGGAGACGCTGGTGCCGGGTCCGCTGCAGCCGATCTTCGACAAGATCACCGAGGAGTACGAGCGGACGGTACGCGAGGTGCTGGCAATCACCGGGTCGTCGAGCTTGCTGCAGAACAACAACGTGCTGCAGCGCACCCTCGCGGTCCGGGACACCTACCTGGAGCCGCTGCACCACCTGCAGGTGGCGTTGCTGCGGCAGTACCGCGACTCGGGGGCGGCGACGCGGACGGTGGCGACCGCACCGGGTGCCCGGCGGGCGCCGAGCGACAACACCGCGTTGGAGCGGGCCCTGCTGACCACGGTCAACGGCATCGCCGCCGGCATGCGCAACACGGGCTGACGTGGCCGGGCCGGCCAACCAGCGGGGAGACTGGTCGGCCGGCACGGGCACCCCCCGATGCGAACCGCTCGGTACGGTCGGTTCAGCTGGTCTCGCCGGCCACGCTGAACGAGCGGAGCCGATCGATGGCGAGCAGGGTGAACAGCACCGCGATCACCGCGGTCATGATCACCGATACGGTGACCGACACCTGGCCGTCGAACAGTGTGGTGGCCGCCAGCCGGTCGGCGAAGGTGACCACGTACTGCTGGACGGAGAGCACCTGGGTGCCGGAGACGATGTTGCCCAGCAGCCCTTCCCAGATCAGCACGTAAACCAGGCCGAGCAGCACCGGACGGCGGGTGACCAGGCTCAGCGCCACGAACAGCGCCGAGTAGGCCAGCGCTCCGGCGGCGCTCGCGGCGGCCAGGGCGAGGCCGAGGCGCACCGATTCGGCGAGCACCCCGGCGACGTACAGCGGCACCGCGACGGTCAGCGTGGTGACACCGAACGCGACGACGAGCTTCGGCAGCACGATCTGCCAGCGCGGCAGTGGCTTGCTGAGTACGTGCACGATGGTGCCGTCGTCGATCTCCGAACCGAGCACCCCGGTGCCGACGATCAGCGCCACCACCGGCAGCACCACGGCCAGGCCGAGCGCGATCAGGACCGGCTGGGCCCAGTTGCCCGGCGCGACACCGAACCACCGGCACAGGACGGCGAGGGCGATCACCAGCACCGGCAGCGGCAGCAGGAGCAGGAACCGGCGGCGGCCGAACAGCCCGCGCGCGGTGATCCACATGACGGTCGAGTTCACGGCTCTCAGGCCTCCACGAGGTAGGAGAAGACGCTCTCCAGGGATTCGTCCGACGGCAGCAGGCGGTGCACCCGGATCCCTTCGGTGAGCGCGATCCGGGGCAGGGCGCGGGTGAAGCTGCCGTAGTCACCGGCCCGTACGGTGATCCCACCGCCCTTGGTCAGGTCGACGCCGGTGACCGAGTCGTGGCGCAGCAGTGCCACCGCCAGGGCCCGGTCGTCGCTGGACTGTACGGCGAACACGTGCGGCCGGTTGGTCATCAGCCGCCGGATGCTGCGGAAGTCGCCGGAGGCGGCCAGCCGGCCGGCGACCATCACCTGGACGGTGCCGGAGACCTGCTCGACCTCCTCCAGGATGTGCGAGCTGAACAGGATGGTCCGGCCGGCGTCGCCGAGCGAGTGCAGCAGCGTCATCATGTGCATCCGCTGGCGCGGGTCCATGCCGTTGAACGGCTCGTCGAGCAGCAGCACCGTCGGATCGTGCACCAGGGCGGCGGCGACCCGGGTGCGCTGGCGCATCCCCTTGGAATAGGTGCCGATTCGCCGGTCCTGCGCCGGGGTCATCTCGACCAGCTCGATCGCCCGCCGGGCGGCGGCCGCCGGGTCGGGCAACCCGTGCAGCCGGGCGCTGGCCAGCACGAACTCGTAGGCGGTGAGGAAGCCGTGCACGGCCTCCCGTTCGCTGACCAGCCCGAGGTTGCGGTAGACGCCCGGGTTGCGCCAGGTCGGTTCACCGTCGACGGTGACGGCACCCCGCGACGGCGGCAGGAAACCGGCCATCATGTGCAGCAGCGTGGTCTTACCGGCGCCGTTCGGGCCGAGCAGGCCGGTGACTCCGGCGTTGAGGGCCATACTGACGTCGTTGACCGCGACGACGTTGCCGTACCAGCGGGACACCCCGGCGAGCTCGATCGCGGCGGGGCGGCCGGCGGTGCCGGTGCCGGCGGCGGAGGTAACCGGGGCCGCGGCGGCCGGGGTGGAGCTCGGGGTCGAGGTCGAGGTGGTCATCGACGGGCCGCCTTCCGGTAGCGGGCGATCAGGGCGGCGATGCAGCCGGCGATCAGGACGACAGTGACCAGCCCGTACAGCGGGCCGAAACCGCCGGTGTCCAGACCCGTGCCGGCTTCGGTTACCAGCGCGTCCCGGAACAGCCAGATCCCGGTGCCCTGCACCAGGCTGGACGGGGCGACCAGACCGGCGAGCTGATTGGCGGTGACCGACGGCAGCACCGAGAGCACCCCGCCGATCGGGGTGGTCATCAGGAAGACTGCGACGATCCCACCGGCGGCGAATGCCCGCTTGCCGGTGACTGAGGCGACCGCCAGCCCGATGGCGCTGAACACACCGGCCCACAGCACGGCGTACGCCAGGCCTGGAGCGAGGTCGGTGACCTCGTCCCACACCCCGGACCAGCCGGCGTCGGTGGTGAACGCGCCGCCGAGGAACATCACCAGCTGTGGCGCGCCGAGCAGCACGAACACGGCGGTGGCCAGGGCGGCGAACTTGGCCAGCGGGTAGTCGACGAGCCGCAGCGGCCGGGAGAAGTACAGCGGCAGCACACCGCTGCCGAGGTCGCGGGAGACCAGTTCGGGGGCGACCACCGCGACGAAGAAGATCACCAGCCAGCTCATCGTGTCGGCGAACTGCGCGTAGCTGAGCAGCACCTGGCCGATCTGGGCGCGGACGGCCACCAGGCCGGCGGCGGCGGCGACCACCACGCCGACGATGAACCAGGGGAAGATCTTGGCCTTGGCGCTGCGGCCGAGCCCGAACGCGGTGCGCAGGCTGTGCGCGTAGAGCGCGCCGACGACGTGCCGGCGACCGAGCCGGACCCCCGTGTAGCGCTGGTAGCCGATGTCGTGGATGACGCCGCCCGGCGCGCCGTTCGAGGTGGTGCCCGCGACGGCCGGGCCGGCCGGCGTCGGCCCGGCGCCCCGGGCGGCGGTGAGCTGGTCAGACGTTGACACGGGAGTCCTCCGTGGTGGCGAAGAGTTCGGCGACCCGGTGCCGGCGCTGGTCGAGCCGGTGCAGCGGCAGGTCGAGTTCGACGACTGCGGCGAGGATCCGGTCGTACACGTCGGAGCCGGTCTCGGCGGGCACCAGCAGCAGCTGACCTTCCCGGCTGACCGGCAGGTCGGCCGCGGCCAGCCGGGCAGCCAGCGCCTCGGTGCCCTCGCTGACCTCGATCGCCAGCACGTCACTGGCGGTGGTCATGTCGGAAAGCTGAGCGGAACGCAGCAGCCGGCCGCCGTCGATGGCGATCAGCGAGTCGCAGATCCGTTCCACCTCGCCGAGCAGGTGCGAGCAGACCAGCACCGAGATGCCGAACTCGGCGCCGATCCGGTGCACCAGGGCCAGCATGGCGTCCCGGCCGGCCGGGTCCAGGCCGTTGGTCGGCTCGTCCAGCAGCAGCAGGTCGGGGTCGTGCACCAGCGCCTGGGCCAGCTTGACCCGCTGCTTCATGCCGGTGGAGTAGCCGCCGATCTGCCGGTAGCGCTCCTCATAGAGCCCGACGTGGCGCAGCGCCTCGGAGGCCCGTTCCCGGGCCGCCGCGCGCGGCAGACCGCTGATCCGCCCCAGGTGGGTGACGAATTCGGCGGCGCTGAGGTCCGGCGGCAGGCAGTCGTTCTCCGGCATGTAGCCGACCCGGGCGCGGACCGCGTCGGCGTCGGTGGTGGGGTTCAGTCCGAGTACCCGGACCTGTCCGCTGGTCGGGGCGAGCAGGCCGAGCAGGATCTTGATCAGGGTCGACTTGCCGGCGCCGTTGGCCCCGACGAGGCCGACGATGCCGGGCTGGACCTCGACGGTCAGGTCGGCCAGGGCCGTCACCCGCCCGCCGTACGTCTTGGTCAGCGCATCGGTTGCGATGAGAGTCACCCGGTCAGCGTATGGACTGCCGGCACGTCGTGGGATGGGGTTTCCCCCTGGAGGTTCCCTGAGGAGCTACCCATGCCCTGCCATTAGGGGTGACACCGCCGGACCCGGAAGCAAGCGTTGCTCTGGTTCGGCCCCGGACGAGACGTCGACATCGGGTGACGATGGTCGACATCCCGCGATGGTGGCAGAACTCGCCGTGCCAGTCTCGACCGACGACCGGCCGGCTGCGAAACTGTGAGTTCGATCCATTGGGGGTGTGATGACCGACGGCTGGGTGCTGCCTGACGACGTGCTGCGGGACGCGCCGGCGTACACGCCGCGGCCGTTCGAGTTGGCCGACCTTGAGCTGATCCTGTCCGAGGCGTACGCCCCGCTGACCGGCTTCCACACCCGCGCCGATCTTGCCTCGTTGCGTAGTCGCGGCCGGCTGGCCGACGGCACCGCCTGGCCGGTGCCGGTCACCCTGGAGGTGCCGGCCGACCTGGTCGCCGGGCTCGACCTGACGAATCCGCTGCTGCGGGTGCTGGTGCTCACCGACCCGGAGGGTGCTCCGGTGGCCGCGCTGGACATCGTCGACGCCTGGCCGAGCCGGGACGGCTTCTCGGCGGTCGGCGGCCGGGTGCGCCGGCTCGGCGACGGCACCGGCGGACCGTTCCAGCGGCTGCGTCGCAGCCCGGCGGAGGTACGTGCGCTGCTGCCCCCGGGCCGGGTGCTCGGGGTGATCGCCGACCGCCCGTTGCACCGCCCGCAGCTGGCCCAGATCGCGCACGCCGCCCGTACCCTCGCCGCGCATCTGCTGATCCTGATCCCGGTCGCCGACGGCGGGGTCAGCGGGCTGCCGCCGGAGGTGCTGGTCCGCAGTGTCTTCGCGGCCCGGGACCGGATGCCGCCAGCGACGCTGGTAGCGGTGCCGTTGACCCGGCACGGTGACGAGATCCGGGACGCGCTGCTGCGCGCCCGGGTGGCGGCCGCGTACGGCGTCACCCACCTGCTGTCCACCGGCGAGATGCTCTCCGGCGGCGGCCCGAGGGTGCTGGTGCCCCGGGAGTTGGCCTACGACAACCGGGACGGTCAGTGGCGCTGGCGCGACGACATCCCGCCGCGCAACCGGCGGCTGGCGCTCGATCAGGAGGAGATCGACGACCTGCTGGACCGGGGTTTTCCGTTGCCGGAGTGGCACACCCCGCCGGCGGTGGCGCGGGAGCTGGCCCGGGCCCGGCCGCCGCGCCGGCATCGTGGCCTGGTGGTGTTCTTCACCGGGCTGTCCGGTTCCGGCAAGTCGACCATCGCCCGGGGGGTGGCGGACGCGCTGCGGGAGAGCGGCGACCGGACCGTCACGCTGCTCGACGGGGACGTGGTACGCCGCGAACTCTCCGCCGGGTTGACGTTCTCCAAGGCGGACCGGGACCGTAACGTCCGTCGGATTGGCTGGGTCGCGTCCGAGGTCGGTCGGCACCACGGGGTGGCGATCTGCTGCCCGATCGCACCGTACGCCCAGGCCCGGGCGGTGGCCCGGCAGATGGCGAACGACGCCGGGGCCGGGTTCCTGCTGGTCTGGGTGGCGACCCCGTTGGAGGTCTGCGAGGCCCGCGACCGTAAGGGGCTGTACGCCAAGGCGCGGGCCGGTCAGCTGACCGGGATGACCGGGATTGACGATCCGTACGAGGAGCCGACTGATGCCGACCTGGTGCTGAACACCAGTGAGATAAGCATCGAGCAGGGCGTGCAGACGGTGCTGCAACACCTCACCGAAACGGGTTGGGTGGAGCCGCGACTGAAGCCGGCCTGACCCACAAAATCCTCCTTTGTCGCCTTTTCTGCAGATGACGGCAAGTCGGGCGAGAAGCCACTCTTGTCCGGGTAGCAGCAGCGTTATCCGGTAAACAGCGATTCGCGCTGGCCCGACAGCACAGCCGTCCAGGCAGGACAGGAGAGGGCGACATGCCGTTACGCAGTCGGATCCCGGAGCCGCTACGCCGGATCGTGCCCACCCGGTCCTGGTCGTACGGGCGGTGGACGGCCCCGAGGCGGGTGCTGCCGTCGTTCCTGATCTGCGGCGGGCACCGGTGCGGGACCGCCGGGTTGCACCGGATGCTGGCCGCTCATCCGCTGGTGCTGCGGGCGGCCCGGCGTGACGGAGTAAGTTTCTTCGACACCTCGTACGAGCGCGGCATCGACTGGTACCGGGGGCACTTTCCCCGCCAGCGCACCGCCCGCCGGTTGCAGCGACGCCACGGCGGCACCGCCAGCGCATTCGAGACCAGCACCTACTACCTCTACCACCCGTACGCCGCGCTGCGGATCGCCCGGGATCTACCAGACGTGCGGCTGCTGGTGCTGGTCCGCGATCCGGTGGACCGGGCGTGGTCGCACTTCCGGGTGGAACGGCTTGCCGGGCACGAGCCGGAGCCATCGTTCGCCCGGGCGCTGGCGCTGGAGTCCGCCCGGCTACGCGGGCAGGAGGAACGCCTCGGGGTGGAGGCCGGGTACCGCAGCTTCGCCCACCAGCACCACGCGTACCGGCAGCGCGGCGAGTACGCCACCTACCTGGATCGGTTGGCCTCTCAGGTTGGCCGGGAGCGGATCTGCCTGGTGGAGGCCGAACGGCTGTGGACCACGCCGGCCAAGGTGTACGGCGAGGTACTGGACTTCCTCGGCCTGCCGAGGCTCAACGAGGAGCCGTGGCTACCGCCGCCGACGCAACCGCCGGCCCTGGTCGACGGAGCACCGGGCGCACCGTTCGACGGACTGCCGGTCGAGCCGCCCGGTGCGCGTACCCGTCGGGAGCTGGCCGACCACTACGCCCCGCACGACGCGCGCCTCGCCGCCTGGCTCGGCCGTCCGCCGGTCTGGCGCAGCGCGGTGGCGGAGGCGTTCCGCTGACCCGACCCTGCGCAGGCACCTACCTGGCCGGGCGCACTTCCGTTCGGCCGTACCTGCGCGATAGTGTTCGCATCTGTTGGATTGAGTGCGAGCAGGTGGGAGCAGGACGTGGTGCTGATGCTCGCGCCGCAGCGCCAGGCAGCGATCCTGGACCGGGTCCGGGCCGCAGGCGGGGTACGGGTCACCGACCTGGCCGTCGAGTTCGGCGTCTCGGACATGACAATCCGCCGGGACCTGGACGTCCTCGCCGACCGGGGGCTGCTGGCCAAGGTGCACGGCGGGGCCACCCCGGTCGATCCCGGGGCCACCGACGAGCCCGGGTTCGTGGCGAAGTCCGCCCGGCAGCAGGCCGAAAAGGCGGCGATCGCCGCACGCGCCGCCGAGCTGGTCGTCGCCGGCGGGGCGGTGGCGTTGTCGGCCGGCACCACCACGGTGGAGCTCGCCCGCCGGCTGGTCGACGTCCCCGGGCTGACGGTGGTGACCAACTCGATCCCGGTGGCCGACGTGCTCTACCGGGACGGTCGGGGTGACCAGACGGTGATCCTCACCGGTGGGGTGCGTACCCCGTCGGACGCGCTGGTCGGGCCGGTGGCCGTGACCGCCCTCCGCGACCTGCACGTGGACCTGCTCTTCCTCGGTGTGCACGGGATGAGCGAACGGGCCGGCTACACCACCCCGAACCTGATGGAGTCCGACACCAACCGCGCCCTGATCACGGCGGCGGCCCGCCTGGTGGTGCTGGCCGACCACACCAAATGGGACGTCGTGGGCATCTCCTCGATGGCAGAGCTGGCCACGGCCCAGGTCGTGGTCAGCGACCCCGGACTACCCGCACCGGCCCGCGACGTCCTGGCCGGACACGGCGTCGAGCTGTCGATCGCCGTCCCACACCGATAGGAACTCAGCGTCGTGAAACGCCATGCGGTACGGCTCGCCGACGGGCGGGAACTCATCTACTTCGACGAGCGGGACGACGCCGTCCGGGAAGGCCCGGACCGGCGGGAGCTGCCGCCCCCGCCACCCGCCTCGGAGCTTCGCCACGATCCGTTGACCGACGAGTGGGTGGCGATCGCCGCGCACCGGCAGACCCGGACCTTCCTGCCGCCGACCGACCAGTGCCCGCTCTGCCCGTCGCGACCCGGCCGGTCCAGCGAGATTCCGGCGTACGACTACGACGTGGTGGTCTTCGAGAACCGGTTTCCGGCGCTGAGCGACCGGGTGGGTGACGGGACCGCCGGCTACCCCGGTGGTACGCCGTTCACCCCGCCCCGGCCCGGTCTCGGGCGCTGCGAGGTGGTCTGCTTCACCGCCGAGCACGGCACCTCGTTCGCCTCGCTGACCCCGGCCCGGGTCCGCACCGTCGTTGACGCGCTGGCCGACCGGACCGCCGAGTTGTCCGCGCTGGACGCGGTGGAGCAGGTGTTCTGTTTCGAGAACCGGGGCGTGGAGATCGGGGTCACCCTGCACCACCCGCACGGGCAGATCTACGCGTACCCGTTCGTGCCGCCGCGTACCCGGTCGATGCTGGCCGCCGCCCGACGGCACGCCGAGGCGACCGGCGGGCGGAGCCTGTACGCGGACGTGCTGGCCGCCGAGCGGGCGGCCGGGGTGCGGGTGGTGGCGGCGAACGACCGGTGGACGGCGTACGTGCCGGCCGCAGCGCGCTGGCCGTTCGAGGTGCACCTGGCACCGCACCGCCGGGTGCCGGACATCGCCGCGTTGGACGACGCCGAACGGGACGCTTTCGGGCCGCTCTACCTGGACGTGCTGCGCCGCTTCGACCGGCTCTTCGACAGCCGGCAGGGCACACCGTACATCGCGGCGTGGCATCAGGCCCCGGTACGTCACGAACGGGAGCTGGGTTACCTGCATCTGCAGGTGTTCACCATCCGGCGGGCGGCGGACAAGCTGAAGTACCTGGCCGGTTCGGAATCGGCGATGGGTGTGTTCATCAACGACGTCCGGCCCGAACAGGCGGCGGCACTGTTGCGCGACGCCTGACCAGACCGGACATGGTTGCGGGGGGCCCGGGACAGGACCCCCCGCAGGGAAGGGACGGCAGGCTGCTGGTTCACAGCCGAGGATCGACCGTTGGCGTCATGTTGCTCAGGGCGACCGCCACCGGAAGATCCCCTTGGACGCGACTGGCACCACGTCCACCCTGTTCAACGATCCGCCGGAGGAACCGGTGACGGTGCCGGCCGCGAGCTCAGGCGCTCAGCTACTCAGGCGCTCAGCCGCTTGGCCAGGTTGCCGTCGAGAGCCGCCATGAACTCGTCGGTGGTCAGCCACGGAGCGTTGCGGTCGATCAGCAGCGCCAGGTCCTTGGTCATCTGGCCCGCCTCGACGGTCTCGATGCAGACCTGCTCGAGCGTGTTGGCGAACTCGGTCACCGCCGGGGTGCCGTCCAGCTTGCCGCGGTGGGCCAGGCCCCGGGTCCAGGCGAAGATCGACGCGATCGGGTTGGTCGACGTCTTCTCGCCCTTCTGCCACTGCCGGTAGTGCCGGGTGACCGTGCCGTGCGCGGCCTCCGCCTCCACCGTACGACCGTCCGGGGTCATCAGCACCGACGTCATCAGCCCCAGCGAGCCGAAGCCCTGGGCGACGGTGTCCGACTGCACGTCACCGTCGTAGTTCTTGCAGGCCCAGACGAAGCCGCCCTCCCACTTGAGCGCGGCGGCGACCATGTCGTCGATCAGCCGGTGCTCGTAGGTGATCCCGGCGGCGGCGAACTCGGTGGCGAACTCGGCCTCGTACACCTCGGCGAAGATGTCCTTGAACCGACCGTCGTACGCCTTGAGGATGGTGTTCTTGGTCGACAGGTAGACCGGGTAACCGCGGTCCAGACCGTAGCGCAGCGAGGCGCGGGCGAAGTCACGGATCGACTCGTCGAAGTTGTACATCCCCATCGCGACGCCGCCGCCGGAGAAGTTGGCGACCTCCATCTCGACCGGGGCGCTGCCGTCGGCCGGGGTGTAGGTGATGGTCACCGTGCCCGGCCCGGGCACCACGAAGTCAGAGGCCTTGTACTGGTCGCCGTGCGCGTGCCGGCCGATGATGATCGGCTTGGTCCAGCCGGGCACCAGCCGGGGGACGTTCGACATGATGATCGGCTCGCGGAACACCACGCCGCCGAGGATGTTCCGGATGGTGCCGTTCGGGGAGCGCCACATCTTCTTCAGGCCGAACTCCTCGACCCGGGCCTCGTCCGGGGTGATGGTCGCGCACTTGACGCCGACGCCGTGCTGCTTGATGGCGTTCGCGGCGTCCACCGTCACCTGGTCGTCGGTCTCGTCGCGGTACTGGATCGACAGGTCGTAGTAGTGCAGGTCGACGTCGAGGTAGGGCAGGATCAACTGCTCCCGGATCTGCTTCCAGATGATCCTGGTCATCTCGTCGCCGTCGAGCTCGACGACCGGGTTGGTTACCTTGATCTTCGCCATCGACCGGCGCTCCTCTCGGAAACTCGTATTAGCAGTACGAGCGTACTGGATTGCCGAACCCGGTGCGCAGCGGGCGGGACGAACGAGGCGCGGCACACGTCGGGGCGGGCACCTGGATGCCCGCCCCGATCGTCACGCCCGTACGGCTCAGAGGTCGGCCACGTCCGCCTGCTTGGCCCGGACCGCCTCGGCGGCCTCCTTCAGCGCGGCCAGTTCCGTACCGGTCAGGTCGGTGGTCACCACCCGACGGACGCCCTCGGCCCCGAGCTCAGCCTCCACGCCCAGGTAGACGCCGTCGATTCCGTACTCCCCGGTGACCCAGGCGCACACTGGCATCACCGCGCCGGAGTCCTCGGCCACGGCCTTGGCCATCCGGGCCGCCGCCGCCGACGGCGCGTAGTACGCCGACCCGGTCTTGAGCAGGGCGACAACCTCGGCACCACCGTTGCGGGTCCGGACCACCAGTTCCTCGATTTTGTCCGCCGGCAGCAGCTCGGTCAGCGGCTTGCCGTTCACGGTGCACCGTGACGGCACCGGCACCATGGTGTCACCGTGCGAGCCGAGGGTCAGCGTGCGTACGGTCGCCACCGGTACCGCGAGCGTCTCGGCGACGAAGTGGGAGAACCGGGCGGTGTCCAGCATGCCGGCCTGCCCGAGCACCCGGTTGCGCGGGAACCCGGTGGCGATCTGCGCCAGCGCGGTCATCTCGTCGAGCGGGTTGGACACCACGATGACCACCGCGTCCGGGGCGTACCGGGCGATTTTCTCCGCGACGCCGCGGACGATCTTGGCGTTGACCTCCAGCAGGTCCATCCGGCTCATCCCCGGCTTGCGCGGCAGGCCGGCGGTGACGATGACGACGTCCGAGCCGGAGATCACCTCGTAGCCGGAGCCGTCCACCCCGGTGGTCGCACCGACGACCTTGGTCTCGAAGCCCTCGATCGGCCGCGACTGGTTGAGATCGAGGGCCAGTCCCTCGGGCTTGCCCTCGATGATGTCGGTCAGCACGACGGTGTCGAAGACGTCGTACTCGGCCAGGCGCTGCGCGGTCGTCGAGCCGTAGAAGCCGGCCCCGACGACGGTGACCTTCTTGCCCATTGTCGTCTCACTCCCTGCTACCGGGCGAATTTGTCGGGACCGTATCAGCCAGGTAACGGCGGAGCGGGTCAGGGGCGCGCCCGGAGACCCACCTCACGCCCGCCACGCCGACGTCGCCGCCCGCCACACCGGTCGACTGGCCGACCGGCTCACCGGTCGGCGAGGCCGCGTTCCGCCAGCTCGACGACGTTGGTCAACAGCATCGCCCGGGTCATCGGGCCGATCCCGCCGGGCACCGGTGCCAGCGCACCGGCCACCTCGGCCACGTCCGGCGCCACGTCACCGGTGTACTGGCCCTTGCCGTTCTCGCCGAGCACCCGGGTGATGCCGACGTCGATGACCGTCGCCCCCGGCGTGATCATCTCAGCGGTGACCAGACCGGGCACGCCAGCGGCGGCGATCACGATCTCCGCCCGCCGGGTGTGGTCGCCCAGATCGAGCGTGCCGGTGTGGCACAGCGTCACCGTGGCGTTCTCGCTGCGCCGGGTCAGCAGCAGCCCCAGCGGCCGGCCGACGGTGGTACCCCGACCGATCACCACCACCTCCGCACCCCGGAGCCGGATCTCGTTACGACGCAGCAGATCGACGATGCCCCGGGGAGTGCAGGCGACCGGCGCGTCGAAGCCGAGCACCAGCCGGCCCAGGTTGACCGGGTGCAGCCCGTCGGCGTCCTTGTTTGGGTCGACCCGCTCCAGCACCCGCTGCGTGTCGATCTGCTTCGGCATCGGCAGCTGGACTATGTAGCCGTGGCAGGCCGGGTCGGCGTTCAACTCGGCGACCACCGCCTCCACCTGCTCCTGGCTGGCGTCGACGGGCAGGTCCCGCCGGATCGAGGCGATCCCGACCTCGGCGCAGTCGCGGTGCTTGCCGTTGACGTACGCATGGGAGCCGGGATCCTCACCGACCAGCACGGTGCCGAGACCGGGCACCACCGACTGCTCCGCGAGCGCCTTGACCCGGGCACGAAGGTTGTCCTTGATGGCGGAAGCCGCCGCCTTGCCGTCCAGAATTGTCGCCGTCACGTCACCGATCGTCTCACGTCGCCCGATCCACCCCGGTCGGCACCTCGCGCGGACCAGCCGGTCAGGGCCGCACGTCGGCGCCGTACGCCGCCGCGACCTGCACCGCCTGGGCCAGGTCGATCCGCGCCCCGGTCAGGTCGAGGCCGCGCAGCTCGACCCCGGCCAGATCCGCCCCACGCAGATCCGTGCCGCGCAGCTTCGCGCTGGTCAACCGGGCATAGCCAAGGTCCGCCCCGGAAAGATCCACCCGGCTCAGGTCCGCCTCGGTCAGGTCGGCCTCCCGTAGCCGCAGCCCGGACAGCTTCGTCCCGGTCAGGTCGAGGCCGCGCAGTAGCACGAACCCCCAGTCCCCGCCGTCAACGTGCAGCGGGCGCAGCGTGCAGTCGAGGAACTGGGTGCCGGTCAGCTTGCAGTCGGCAAAGGTCGCGTCGAAGAACGACGACCGTCGAATCACGCAGTGCAGCAGCGCGCAGTGGGTCAGCCGGGCCGCGTTGACCCGCACGTTCGCCAGTACGCAGTTGGTGAAGACGCAGCCGGTCAGCACCGCCTCGGTCAGGTCGACGTCGACGAGCTCACAGCGGTCGAAGTGCACCCGGTCGAACTCGTCGAGCGCCCAGTCGGCCCCGACGATCCGCTCCTCGACGCGCTGCTGCAGCGACACGACGACGGCCAGCCGGTCAGTGGAAGAAGTGCCGGGTGCCGGTCAGGTACATGGCGACCCCGGCGGCGTTCGCCGCCGCGGTCGCCTCGTCGTCCCGGATCGAACCACCGGGCTGCACCACCGCGCGTACCCCGGCGTCGATCAGCACCTGCAGGCCGTCCGGGAACGGGAAGAACGCGTCGGAGGCGGCCACCGCACCGGCGGCCCGGCCGGCACCGGCCCGGCGTACCGCCAACTCGGCAGCGTCGACCCGGTTGACCTGGCCCATCCCGACCCCGACGGTCGCACCGTCGCGGGCCAGCAGGATCGCGTTGCTCTTCACCGCGCGTACCGCCCGCCAGGCAAAGCCCAGGTCGGCCAGCAGGTCCGCGTCGGCCGGCTCACCGGTGGCCAGCCGCCAGCTCGCCGGATCGTCGCCGGCGGCGTCGATCCGGTCGGCGGTCTGCGCCAGCCGGCCGCCGGTGACCTGCCGCCACTCAACCGCCGCCGGCTGCCACGCCGGGGCGAGCAGCAGCCGCAGGTTCTTCTTCCGGGCCAGCACCTCGACCGCGGCCGGGTCGAACCCGGGGGCCACCACCACCTCGGTGAAGATCTCCGCGACCTGGTTGGCCAGCTCGACGGTGACCGGCCGGTTGACCGCGATCACCCCGCCGTACGCGGAGACCGGGTCGCAGGCGTGCGCCTTGCGGTGTGCCTCGGCGACGTCGACACCGACCGCGATGCCGCACGGGTTGGCGTGCTTGATGATCGCCACGGCCGGGGCGGTGAAGTCGTTCGCCGCCCGCCAGGCGGCATCGGCGTCAACGTAGTTGTTGTACGACATCTCCTTGCCGTGCAACTGCTCGGCCCGGGCCAGCCCGGCCGGTACCGCCGGGTCCAGGTAGAGGGCCGCCCGCTGGTGCGGGTTCTCGCCGTAGCGCAGCACAGCGGCCCGGCGCAGCGCGGTACCGGCGAACTCCGGCCAGTCCACCGGCTGGTCGGTGTCCGCGCCGACCAGGGTCCGGGCGCACCAGTCGGCGACCGCGACGTCGTACTCGGCGATGTCGGCGAACGCGCGGGCGGCGAGGGCGCGCCGCTGCCGCAGGGTGAAGCCACCCTCGGCGAGGGCCTGCTCGATCAGCGGGTACGCCGACACCGAGGTGACCACCGCGACGCTGGCGTGGTTCTTCGCCGCCGCCCGCACCATCGCCGGGCCACCGATGTCGATCTGCTCCACACAGCCGTCCGGGTCGGCGCCGGAGGCCACGGTCTGCTGAAACGGGTACAGGTTGGACACCAGCAGGTCGAACGGAGCGACGCCGAGCTCGGCCAGCTGCGTGGTGTGGTCGGCAGAGCGCAGGTCGGCCAGCAGCCCGGCGTGCACGTGCGGGTGCAGCGTCTTGACCCGGCCGTCAAGGCACTCCGGGAAGCCGGTCACGTCCTCCACCCGGACCACCGGCACGCCGGCGGCGGCGATGGTGGTCGCGGTCGACCCGGTGGAGACGATCTCCACCCCGGCGGCGTGCAGCATGGTGGCCAGCTCGACCAGGCCGGTCTTGTCGTAGACGCTGATCAACGCCCGGTGCAGCGGGCGGCGGCCGTCGATGCTCGGGTTCATCGGATGGTGACCTTTCGATGCGAGATGGTCCAGCCGTGCCGGACCAACCGGCCGACGTACTCGACGAGCTGCGCCCGTTCCGCTTCCTTGATCCGCTCGGTCAGACTGGCCTCGTCGTCGTCCGGCTCGACCGGGACCGCGACCTGCGCGACGATCGGTCCGGTGTCGACGCCGGCATCGACAAAGAAGAGCGTGGCACCGGCCAGCTTGACCCCGTAGGCGAGGGCGTCACGCGGTCCGTTCATGCCGGGGAACGCGGGCAGCAGCGAGTTGTGGGTGTTGACGTAGCGGTCCCCGAAGGCAGCCAGGAACCGGGCGCCGACCAGCTTCAGGAAGCCGGCGGAGACGATCAGATCCGGCTGGTACGCGGCGACCTCGGCGGTCAGCGTGGCGTCCCAGTCCGCCCGGCTGGCGTGGTCGGCGACCCGGGCCACGAAGGTGGGCACCCCGGCGGCCTCGGCCCGGTCCAGCCCGGCGATCCCGTCCCGGTCCGCGCCGACAGCGACGACGACCGCGCCGTACGCGGGGTCCTCGGTGGCGTCGAGCAGCGCCTGCAGATTGGTGCCGGAACCGGAGACGAGCACCACGAGTCTGGCCGGAGACGAGGTCACCCGAGCACCCTACCCGGCCGCCGACGAGGCCCCGTCCAGGTCCCGCCCAGGTCGCGCCCAACGGAACGGGCGGGCGCGACGGGCGGCAGGATTTGCGCTGACCAGATACGCTGCCCGACGCTCGGGCAAGAACACGATCTCCGACCGCCCTGAGCGTCGTCGTCATGAAGGAGCTCTCTGTGCAGCCCGGCTACCCAGGCCAAGATCCGTATGGCCAGCAGCCCCAGCAGCCCCAGGACCCGACCTCGTCGCCACCCTCCGACCCGTACGGTCAGCCCGGCTACAGCCAGCCGCCGTCCTCGGGGCAGCCCTACTCGGACCCGTACGGCCAGCAACCACCGGGGCAGCCGTACCCGCAGCAGCCGCCGGGGCAGCCCTACGGTGACCCGTACGCGCAGCAGCCGGTGCCGGGCCAGCCGTACCCCGCCGGCGGCTACGGCATGCCGGGCCAGCAGAAGGACAACAACCTGGGCCTGATCGGCATGATCGTCGGCATCGCCTCGCTGGTGCTGGCTGTGTGCTGCCCGCTGCTCGGCATCCCGGCCGGCATCGCCGGCGCGGTGCTCGGCTTCCTCGGCAAGAACAAGGTCGACCAGGGGCTGGCGGACAACCGCAGCCAGGCGATGGCCGGGCTGATCTGCGGCGCGATCGGGGTGGTGCTCGGCATCGCGAACTCGATCCTCGGCGTTCTGCTGGATGTCGGCAGCGGGTTCAACAGCATCTGAGCCAGGCTTTGTGACGCGACCCGGTCAGGGCGTCCCGGATCGTCCGGGGCGCCCTGTGCCGTTGCCCAGATGTCCCTGCCCGGCACCGGACCGGGCGGCGGCGGCGGACCGAGCAGCGGCGGACCGCCGCTGGCGGGGCGCGGACCGGTCCGCCGGAGGTGCCGCCACCGCCCGCGCCGCCGCCGCGCCGACCACCGCCCCGACCGCGAGTACCGCGCTCGACACCACCGCCACCTGCCAGGCGACCGGCCCGACGTCGGCGAGCCGCCCGGCACCGAGCGGACCGCCGGACGCGGCCGCCGCACCGCCCAGGAACAGTCCGGCCACCGGCCCGCTGAGCAGGGCAGCGCCGATCAGCACCGGCCAGCCGGGCAGCCCGGCACCACCCCGGTCGGACCCCGCCGACCAGCGGCGGGCCAGCACCCACCCGGTGGTCATCCCGGCCAGCACCGGCAGGGCGAGCAGCGCCGCGCTGAGCCCGCCGGCCGGGCCGTTGGGCAGCCCGGCGAACAACGGGATCGCTGGCAGGCTGCCGAGGGTGACTTCGGTGGTCCGTACCGCCGTGTCGGATCCGAGCGCGAAGCCCGGCCCAAGTAGGTAGGCGGTCGCCCAGATGGTGGCGTTCGGTGCGTAGGCGGTGCTGAGCAGCGTGATCCCGGCCTGCCCGGCCACCCCGGCCCGGTACACCCCGATGGTGTCGGCGGCGTCCCCACCGCTGATCGCCACGGACAACCCGGCCACGGCGGCGCCGGCGCCGAGCACCAGCAGCGCGGCGACCAGCCCGGCCCGCGCCGCGTGCCGCAGCAGGTCGGGGCAGCGCGCCGTCAGTCGGCGCAGCGTTCCGGTGGTCTGGCCGGCCCCGAGCAACGCGCCGACCACGCCGAACGCCGCCAGCGTGGCCCCGGCCCGCAGCGGTTCGACCGCCGTGGTAGCGCTGCTCGCGACGTGCGCGGCGGCGGCACCGAGCGCGCCGTACGCGGTCGCGACGGCAAACGCGACGACGATCGCCCGGCCGGCGGATCCGCGCTGCCGGGCACCGACCGCCCGGGTGGTGTGCACGCCGGCCCGGTAGATCCGCCAGGCGGCGAGCGCGCTGAGCAGCAGCGGCGGCAGCCCGAGCGGGCCGGTCGAGGTGTCCAGCGGTACGCCGTGTCCGAGCAGCCAGGCGGCCAGACCGATCCGGGCCGCGCCGAGGATCGACGAGTCGCCTTCGGCGAGCCGGATCAGCCACATCACCACCGCGACCGGCAGGTAGGACACGACCGCGGCCCACAGGGTGGTCACCGAGGCCGCGACGGCCAGCGGGGCCCGGCCACGGCGGGCAGCACCGGGGACGCGGCCCGGGCCTGAGCGCCGAACGGCGTCGACCGACGCGGTACCGTCCGGCGGTCGTGGCGGGTCCGGGGGGTGGGCTGCCATCGTGCCTACTTTGGCACGTGGGCGCACTGATCCGGCGGCAATATCGCCGTGGCCTGGCCGGTCACCTACCGAACCTGCCGACATTCCGGTCATTTGGCCGTACGCTCGGTGCTGGACCGCGCCGTCGACGACGGCGGTTGTCGAGTTGACGGGGGACCCTGCCGATGACCCAGTACCCACCGGCCGCGGCGTCGGCCGGCAGCGACCGCAGCACCCTGTGGGGCGTGCTCGGTATCGTGATCGGCCTGCTCTGCTGCGGCATCCTCGGCATCGTCTTCGGCGCACTGTCGATCCGCGACGCCAACCGCTTCCGCAAGTCCCCGGTGCTGGGCTGGGTGGCGATCGTGCTGAGCGTGCTCAACATCATCGGTGGGGCCAGTCTCTGGGCGACCGGGAACTACCCGATCGGCTGACCAGACGACGACGGCCGCCGACCGGTCTCCCGGTCGACGGCCCTGTGTCGGCTGTGATCGCTCAGTGTCGGCTGTGGCCGGTCAGCCGCCGGTGATCACCTGACGCATCAGCCGGGCGGTCTCGCTCGGCGTACGGCCGACCTTGACTCCGGCCGCCTCCAGCGCGACCTTCTTGGCGTCGGCGGTGCCCGCAGAGCCGGAGATGATCGCACCGGCGTGGCCCATCGTCTTGCCGGGCGGGGCGGTGAATCCGGCGATGTAGCCGACCACCGGTTTGGTCACGTTCGCCTTGATGAACTCAGCGGCCCGCTCCTCGGCGTCGCCGCCGATCTCGCCGATCATCACGATCGTGTCGGTCTCCGGGTCGTCCTGGAAGGCGGCCAGCGCGTCGATGTGGGTGGTGCCGATGACCGGGTCGCCGCCGATACCGACGCAGGTGGAGAAGCCGATGTCACGCAGCTCGTACATCAGCTGGTAGGTCAGCGTGCCGCTCTTGCTGACCAGGCCGATCCGGCCGGCCGGGGTGATGTCCGCCGGAATGATGCCGGCGTTCGAGGCCCCTGGGGAGGCGATGCCCGGACAGTTCGGACCGATGATCCGGGTCTTGCCGCCCTTGGCCGTGTTGTGTGCCCAGAAGGCGGTCGAGTCGTGCACCGGGATGCCTTCGGTGATCACCACGGCTAGCGGGATCTCGGCGTCGATCGCCTCGATCACCGCCGCTTTGCAGTACGCCGGCGGGACGAAGATGACCGTGACGTCGGCCCCGGTCTCCTTCATCGCCTCACCGACGTTGGCGAACACCGGCAGCCGGGTGTCGCCGAACTCGACCTGCTGTCCGGCCTTGCGCGGGTTGACCCCGCCGACGACGGTGGTGCCGGCGGCGAGCATCCGCCGGGTGTGCTTCGAGCCCTCGGAGCCGGTCATCCCCTGCACGATGACCTTGGAGTCCTTGGTCAGCCAGATCGCCATCTCGATCACTGTCCTTCCGGGCGGCCGGACGCCGCTGCGGCGAGCTGTGCGGCCCGCTCGGCCGCTCCGTCCATGGTGTCGACCCGCTCGACGAGGGGGTTGGCGGCCGAGTCGAGGATCGCCCGGCCCGCCTCGGCGTTGTTGCCGTCCAGCCGGACGACGAGCGGCTTGGTCACCGTCTCTCCGCGCTGTTCGAGCAGGGCCAGCGCCTGGACGACGCCGTTGGCCACCTCGTCGCAGGCGGTGATCCCGCCGAAGACGTTGACGAACACGGTCCGCACGTCCGGGTCGGAGAGCACGATCTCCAGCCCGTTGGCCATCACCGCAGCGCTGGCGCCACCGCCGATGTCGAGGAAATTGGCGGGTTTGACGCCGCCGTGCGCCTCGCCGGCGTACGCCACCACGTCGAGGGTGGACATGACCAGGCCGGCCCCGTTGCCGATGATGCCGACCGAGCCGTCGAGCTTGACGTAGTTGAGGTCCTTCTCCTTGGCCCGCTGCTCCAGCGGGTCGACCGCGGACTGGTCGACCATCGCCTCGTGGTCGGGGTGCCGGAAACCGGCGTTCTCATCCAGGGTGACCTTGGCGTCGAGGCAGAGCACCCGACCCTCGGGGGTCCGGGCCAGCGGGTTCACCTCGACCAGGGTGGCGTCCTCGGCGATGAACGCCTGCCAGAGGCGGACCGCGATCTCGGTGATCTGGTCGGTGAGCTCGGCCGGAAAGCCGGCGGCGGTGACGATCTCGGCGGCCTTGGCCTCGTCCACCCCGACGTTGGCGTCGATCGCGATCTTCGCCACCCGGTCCGGTGTCTCGGCGGCGACCTGCTCGATGTCCATCCCGCCCGCGACACTGGCGATGCAGAGGAAGGTACGGTTGGCCCGGTCCAGCAGGTACGACAGGTAGTACTCGTCGGCGATGTCGGCGGTCACCGTCAGCATCACCTTGCCGACGGTGTGCCCCTTGATGTCCATACCGAGGATGTTGGTGGCGTGGCTGACCGCCTCGTCGGCGTCCTCGGCCAGCTTCACGCCGCCGGCCTTGCCTCGACCACCGACCTTGACCTGGGCCTTGACCACGACACGGCCGCCGAGGCGCTCGGCGATCGCGCGGGCCTCTTCCGGGGTGGTGGCGACGCCGCCGGCGAGCACGGGCAACCCGTGTCGCTCGAACAGCTCGCGCCCCTGGTACTCGTACAGGTCCACGTTTGCGCGTCCCGTTCCGTCTCCGCGGCGCGCCGTCGCGCCGCCGCCAGCGTGCAGAATCAAATGATTTCCCGGTCACGAGCGGTGACCGGCCATTGGCGCAGCCTAACCACCCGGCCCTGGGACGCCAGTAGGCGGGCGGGCGGTGTGCGCAACTGCACACATCCGGCGTGCCGCCCACCCAGCCGTACGGCGACCCGGTCGCGACCACCGGCACGCCCCGAAAATAAGGTGTGCCGGCGACGTAACCCCCGGTGACAGGTGTCGTTGAGTGAGGTGTCGGAAACGCAGCGCGGGGCCGACGGAAGCGGCCGATGCCCTGTCGGTCGAGGGGTGGCGGCGGGGCATCGTGCATGGAGAGGCCGGACGTGTGAGGGGTGCGTCCGGCCTCTCACCCTCTTCACTGGGCGGGGACGTTGCCGCGGACCCAGTCGACGATGTCGGCGGTGCTCGCCCCGGGGGTGAAGATCCTGGCCACGCCGAGCGCACTGAGTGCCGCGATGTCCTCGTCGGGGACGATGCCTCCACCGAAGACCACGATGTCCTCCGCATCCCGCTCGCGCAGCAGGTCGAGCACTCCGCGGAACAGCGTCAGGTGCGCGCCGGACAGCACGGAGAGCCCGATGGCGTCGGCATCCTCCTGGATGGCGGTCTCGACGATCTGCTCCGGTGTCTGATGCAGACCGGTGTAGATGACTTCGATGCCGGCGTCCCGCAACGCCCTGGCCACCACTTTGACGCCTCGGTCGTGGCCGTCGAGACCAGGCTTCGCCACCACCACCCGGATCCGAGTCTCCATCGCTGCGCGCCTCCTGCCGACCGGTCGATCCTTAACGAAGGTTAACCAACCTCGGCACATCGCCGGCAGCCCGGCCGACCCTGAGCCACAACCCCGAATCCACCCTGACTGAACGCACGATAAGCATTGCTCAATGTAACCAGCAGTTACCAACGAACGGCCTGATAAAAGGTTACGAAATCGGGCAATACACTACGGACGGTCGCAGGACGTCAACAATTTTTCGCGAGTCGGGTTGTGGCGACCCTAGGGGTTGGCTACCGTGTCCACGGTTGTCCTCTGGCTCCGGCCAGAACCAACCCGGCCAACGAGCGTTAATCCCAGGTTCCGCAGTGAGGTCCCCGGATGCTCGCACCGCCGCCGAACTACCCGCCAATGGAGGGTGTGCGTGCGCCAGCGCCTGTCGTCAGAGCCCGATCGATATCGGGGTCGTCGCCGCGTACCGACTCCACCCCGTAGCCGCTACGCGGCGGTCATGACCACCGCCGTCGTCGGCGCGGGTGTCGTCGCCCTCGGGGCGAGCGCGATGCCCGACGCCAAGACGCTCAGCCCGTCGGCCCTGGCCGACCTGGAGAACAGCGTCGCGCTGAGCGACCAGGCCCTGGAGATCGACGACCAGGCCCTCGACCTGGACAGCCAGATCAGCGAGCGGGCCGAGGATGCCGAGCGCGCCTCCCGGGATGCCGACCGGACCCCGGCCACCTCGATGACCCAGGCCGCTCCGGACGTGTGGATGCTGCCACTGCGCGGCTACACCTTCACCTCCCCGTACGGCATGCGCTGGGGAAAGCTGCACGCTGGCGTCGACCTGGCCGCCGCCGAGGGCACCCCGTTCCACTCGATCCACGCCGGCACGGTCACCCTCGCCGGCTGGAACGGCGGCTACGGCTACTGCGTGATCGTCAAGCACGACGACGGGACCGAGGCCGTCTACGGCCATGCGTCCCGGCTGCGGGTCACCGCCGGTCAGCGGGTGGAAGCCGGTGATCTGCTCGGCGACGTCGGCAACACCGGCCACTCCTACGGTGCCCACCTGCACCTCGAGGTGCACGTGGACTCGGAGCCGCAGGACCCGATCACCTGGCTGCGGGGCAAGGGAGTGGACCTCAAGCTGCAGGTCGAGGCGATCTACGGTGGCGTCGTCGAGCCCTGACACTCCAGGTGACTGGACGAAAACCGCTCAGACTGTACGGTCTGAGCGGTTTTTTGTGCAGTCGGTCACTCAGATCAGCGAAAAGGTGCCCTACGTCACACTGGATCTTGTGATCCGCACCACTTTCGGTCGGGCCAGCAAATAGCCCATCCGACCACGGAGAGTCACGAAAGTCCGGCCTCCGGGCGGTCCCCGCCGACTTCTCCGGCTACCCGGTACCCACCCTCTGTGCCTGGCACACCACCATTTCCGGGTCCGTGCCCCTTACCACGGAGGTCACCCCCGTGTCGCACCCTGAGCCCACGGAGCGCAGCGAGCCCTCGACCCAGCGTCGGTCACCAGGGCTGCACCGGCTGGTTCCGCCCGGCAAGCACGCCCAGGTGGCGGAGTTCGGCCGCCGGACCCGTACCACCGCCCTCACCGTGCTGGCCGTCGTGGCCCTCGCTATCGGCGGCGCGGCCGCCGCACTCAACTCCGCCCCCGACGCCACCGCGACCGATCCGGCGACGACCTCGATCCTCGCCGACCGGGCCGACTCGGCGGGACGCGCCGACCGGAGCACCCGTCAGCCGACGGCCACCCCGGAAAGCGTCGGGGACGAGACCGGTTTCGGCCCGGCGCCCACCGACAGCAGCACCAGCCGCGCCGAGGAGACCGAGCAACCGGCGGACCCGACCGAAGCAGCCGACGGCGCCGCGCCGACCGGGACCGATGACGAGACCGCGAGGCAGACCGACGACGCCGGCAGCGACGGCAGTGACGGCAGTGACTCGGCCACGACCGCAGCGGCGCAGCCGAGTACAGCGGCCAGCGCGGCCGACTGGGTCACCCCGATGCCCGGCGCCCAGATCACTTCCTGCTACGGCCAGCGCTGGGGCGTGCTGCACGCCGGGATCGACCTGGCCCTGCCGGCCGGCACCCCGGTGCTCGCCGCTGGCGCCGGAACGGTGCAGGTGGCCGGCTGGGCGTACACCGGGTACGGGATCTCGGTGGTGATCGACCACGGCGGCGGTGTGCTCACCCACTACGCGCACCTCTCCGCGACCAGCGCCGCCGTCGGAGACCAGGTGGCCCCCGGGGACACTATCGGCGCGGAGGGCTCCACCGGCGACTCCACTGGCCCGCACCTGCACTTCGAGGTGCACGTCGGCGGGCTGTGGAGCCAGGTGGACCCGGCCCCGTGGATGCGGGAACGCGGCGTCGACCTGGGCTGCTGACCGCTGCGGTACGGGCCGGGTCAGATCTTCTCGATCGGCGCGTGCCGCAGCACCAGCCACATCGTCTGGTCACCGAAGTCGACCTGGGCCCTGGCTCCCGGCCCGTGCCCCTGCACCGCCAGCACCCGGCCCAGCCCGTACCGCTGGTGGTTGATCCGCTCCCCCACCGTCACCTTGGGCGCGGTGGGCAGCTCGCTGGCGGTGCTCAGCCGGCTCGGATCCACCCCGAGTCGCTGAGCGAGGCGGGCGGCCTTCGGCGTACCGCCGGCGAAGCCGCCGCCGCGCGCGACCGGCGACCGGTCCGCGGCGGCCGACCGCCCGCCGACCCCGCCACCCGTGCCCGACCAGGAGGTGTACGCCGCCTCGGTCCGCTCCCAGCGGACCAGCTCGGCCGGCAACTCGGAGAGGAACCGCGACGGCGGGTTGTACGCCGGCTGCCCCCACGCAGCCCGGGTCACCGACCGGGACAGGAACAGGCGCTGCCGGGCCCGGGTGATCCCCACGTACGCCAGCCGCCGCTCCTCCTCCAGCTCCCCGGTGTCGCCGAGAGCCCGCAGGTGCGGGAAGACGCCGTCCTCCAGGCCGGTCAGGAAGACCACCGGGAACTCCAGGCCCTTGGCGGTGTGCAGGGTCATCAGGGTGACCACACCCTGGTGGTCCGGGTCGTCGTCGGGCACCTGGTCGGCGTCAGCGACCAGCGCGACCTGCTCCAGGAAGCCGGCGACAGTCGCCGGCTCGTCGGACGCCTCGACCCGCTCGGTGTACTCGCGGGCCACGCTGACCAGCTCCTGCAGGTTCTCCACCCGGCCGGCGTCCTGCGGATCCAGGCTCTCCTCCAGCTCGGTCAGGTAACCCGAGCGCAGCAGCACCGACTCCAACGCCTCCTCCGGGGTGGTGGTGGCCAGTTGCTCCCGTACCCCGTCGAGCAGCGCCACGAAGTCGGCGATCGCGTTCGCCGCCCGGGTCGAGATCCCCGGTGCCTCGGTCGCCCGCCGCAGCGCGGCACCGAACGAGATCCGCTCGCGGGCGGCCAGCGCCTCGACGCACGCCTCGGCCCGGTCGCCGATGCCCCGACGCGGCGTGTTGAGCACCCGCCGGATACTCACCGTGTCGTCGGCGTTGACCACCGCCCGCAGATAGGCCAGCGCGTCGCGGACCTCCTTGCGCTCGTAGAAGCGCACCCCGCCGACCACCTTGTACGGCAGGCCGACCCGGATGAACACCTCCTCGAAGACCCGGGACTGGGCGTTGGTGCGGTAGAAGACCGCCACGTCGCCCGGGCGGGCCGCGCCGTCGTCGCACAACCGGTCGATCTGCCGGGCCGCCCAGTCCGCCTCGGCGTGCTCGGTGTCGGCGACGTAGCCGACGATCCGCTCGCCGTCGCCCTGGTCGCTCCACAGGCGCTTCGGCTTGCGACCGGCGTTGTTGGTGATCACCGCGTTGGCGGCGGTCAGGATCGTCTGGGTGGAGCGGTAGTTCTGCTCCAGCAGGATCGTGCGGGCCTGGGCGAAGTCCCGCTCGAACTCCAGGATGTTGCGGATGGTGGCGCCCCGGAAGGCGTAGATGGACTGGTCGGCGTCGCCGACCACGCAGAGCTCCCCCGGCGGTACGTCGTCCGAACCGTCCCCCACCAGCTCCTTGACCAGCTGATACTGCGCGTGGTTCGTGTCCTGGTACTCGTCGACCAGCACATGGCGGAACCGCCGCCGGTAGCTGCCGGCCACGTGCGGGTGGGCCTGCAGCAGGTGCACCGTCGTCATGATCAGGTCGTCGAAGTCGAGCGCGTGCGCCTCGCGCAGCCGGCGCTGGTAGAGCGTGTACGCCTCGGCCAGGGCCCGCTCGTTGGGGCCGGCCGCCCGGTCGGTGAACGTCTCCGGGTCGACCAGCTCGTTCTTCAGGTTCGACACCTGGGTGGCCAGCCCCCGGGCCGGGTAGCGCTTCGGGTCGAGGTCGAGCTCCCGGGCGACCAGTTGCATCAGCCGCCGCGAGTCGTCCGCGTCGTAGATGGAGAACGTCGACTTCAGCCCGGCGTGCCCATGCTCGGCCCGCAGAATCCGCACGCAGGCGGAGTGGAAGGTGGAGACCCACATCATCCGGGCCCGCGGCCCGACCAGGTTGCCGACCCGCTCCTTCAGCTCACCGGCCGCCTTGTTGGTGAAGGTGATCGCCAGGACCTCACCGGGGTGGGTCTGCCGGGCCGCGAGCAGGTAGGCGATCCGGTGGGTGAGCACCTTGGTCTTGCCGGAACCGGCACCGGCCACGATCAGCAGCGGGCCACCGGCGTGGGTGACTGCCTCCCGTTGCGGGCCGTTGAGCCCGGTCAGCAGCGCGGCACCGGCCAAATTTGGCTCAACTGGCCCTCGGCCGGCCACACCGGGCTCGACCGGGGGCGGTCCGGCCGACGGACCGTCCCGATCTGGGGTAGGTGCGGATGGGGCCGCTGGGGTTTCGAAGAGTGGATGCATCGCACGGCGAGTCTATGCCGCACGACCGACAGCCCTGCGCCGCCCGCGCCGCCCGCCAGCCCGGATCGCACGCTCAGGCCCGCCACGCTCAGGCCGTCGGCGCGCTGGGTGTCTTCCCAGAGGATGGCGGATTCTTGCGCTGGCGTCACCGGCCTGGGCATACTCGTAGCGTGATCCGCCAGGCACGATTTTTCGTTAGCTACGGTTCCGGGAGTCCGGCTGCCGTAGGTCGCGCCTGATCATCAGACCTACAAGTGCCCCGGGCTCTCGCGAGAGCCCGGGGCACTTCGCGTTCCGGCTCCGCGTCCACCGGGGCCGGACAGTCCAGGAGGCAGGACATGGGGACCAACGCCGTTGCGCACACCGCCGACAGCAGCGCGACGCCACCGGCCGGCACCGCCGAGGAGGCGAGCCAACCGGGCGCGACCGGCTCGGCGGGGCGATCCGACGGTCGGCACCAGACCGGGACGGACGCGCCGGAGGCGGCCGATCGCATCCTGGCCATCCGGAACAGGATCAACGAGATCGACGACGCTCTGATCGCGCTCTGGCAGGAACGGGCCGAGCTGTCGAAGCAGGTGGGCGCGGTGCGGATCGCCTCAGGCGGCACCCGGCTGGTGCTCTCCCGGGAACGTGAGATTGTCGACCGCTACCGGTCGGAGCTGGGTGCCGACGGCACCCAGTTGGCGCTGCTGGTGCTGCGGGCAGGCCGCGGCCCGCTGTGAAACACCGGCCGGGACCCACGAAGGCCGGCCGGCCCGCTCCTGCCAGGCGTCGATGTGACGTGAGGCGACGAGCGGGCCGGCGCCGGGACTACTCGGTGACGTGCACGACGTCGCGTACCTCGGCGAAGTGGCAGGCACTGGGGTGCGCCGAAGTCGCCCGTACCGTCAGGGTCGGTTCCTCGGCGGCGCAGATGTCCTGCGCCTTCCAGCAGCGGGTCCGGAACCGGCAGCCCGACGGCGGGTCGGCTGGTGACGGCACGTCGCCTTCCAGCACGATCTGATCCCGCAGGCCGCGTACCGTCGGGTCGGGCAGCGGGACCGCGGAGAGCAACGCCTGGGTGTACGGGTGGGTCGGCCGCTCGTAGATCTCCTCCTCGGTGCCGATCTCCGCGATCTTGCCGAGGTACATCACGCTGACCCGGTGCGCGATGTGCCGCACCACCGACAGGTCGTGGGCGATGAAGATGTACGACAGCCCCAGCTCCTTCTGCAGCTGCTCCAGCAGGTTGATCACCTGAGCCTGGATCGACACGTCCAGCGCGGAGACCGGTTCGTCGCAGAGGATGATCTCCGGGCGCAGCGCCAGCGCCCGGGCGATGCCGATCCGCTGCCGCTGCCCGCCGGAGAACTGGTGCGGGTAGCGGTTGATGTGGTCCGGGTTGAGGCCGACCAGCTCCAACAGCTCCTGGACGCGGCGGCTACGGTCGCTCTTCGGCGCCACGTCCGGATGAATCTCGAACGGCTCACCGATCAGGTCACCGACCGTCATCCGCGGGTTCAGCGAGGTGTACGGATCCTGCATCACCAGCTGGATGTTTCGCCGGGCCCGGCGCATCTCGGTGCCACTGCGGCCGGCGATGTCCGCACCGTGCACCATGATCGAGCCGGACGACGGGGTCTCCAACCCGACCAGCAACTTGGCCAGGGTGGACTTGCCGCACCCGGACTCGCCGACGATGCCGAGCGTCTCGCCCCGGTGCAGCTGGAGGTTGATCCCGTCCACCGCGCGGACCGCGCCGATCTGCCGCTTGAACAGGATGCCCTGAGTCAGCGGGAAGTGCTTGACCAGGTCCTTGGTCTCCAGGACAACGTCACTCATCGCCCTTGACCTCCTTCCAGAAGTGGCAGGCGGAGGTCCGGCTCGGGGCCAGCGCGAACCGGGGCGGCTCCGGGTCGGCCCGGCAGACATCCTGCGCGTACCGGCAGCGCGGGTTGAACGAGCAGCCGGCCGGGATGTTCGTCAACGCGGGCGGCAGGCCCTTGATGACGTTCAGCTCCTGGCCCTTGAGGTCGATCCGGGGGATCGATTCCAGCAGCGCCTTGGTGTACGGGTGGGCCGGCGAGGCGTAGATGTCCCGCACCGGCGCCTCCTCGACGACCCGACCGGCGTACATGACCGAGATCCGGTCGGCGACGTCGGCCACCACCCCCATGTCGTGGGTGATCAGCACCAGGCCCATGTTGCGTTCCCGCTGCAGCTCCGCGAGCAGGGCCATCACCTGGGCCTGGACGGTGACGTCGAGGGCGGTGGTGGGCTCGTCGGCGATCAGCACCTCGGGGTCGAGAGCCAACGCCATGGCGATCATCACCCGCTGGCGCATGCCACCGGAGAACTGGTGCGGGAAGTCGCTGATCCGCTGTTTGGCGGCCGGGATCTTCACCAGGTCGAGCAGTTCGACCGCCCGGGCCCTTCCGTCGGCCCGGGACATCCCCCGGTGCTTGCGGAACAGCTCGGAGAGCTGGAAGCCGACGGTGAACACCGGGTTCAACGCCGACAGCGCGTCCTGGAAGATCATTGCGACCCGGTTGGCCCGGATCTTGCGCCGCTGCGACTCGGGCAGCTTGAGCAGGTCCACGCCCCGGTACTTGATCTCGCCGCCGGTGACGAACCCGGGCGGCGAGTCGATGATGCCCATGATCGCCTGAGCGGTGACGCTCTTGCCGCAGCCGGACTCACCCAGGATGGCCAGGGTCTCGCCGGCCTGCAATGAGAAGCTGACCCCGTTGACCGCGCGGGCGATGCCGTTGCGGGTGCGGAACTCGACCTGCAGGTCGTTGACCTCCAGCGGCGGTGCGCTGGCGTCGAGCCCGGGTAGTGCGTCGATGGTGGCGGTGATGTCTCTGTCTGTCGCCATGGCTCACCTCACCGCAGCTTCGGGTCGAGGGCGTCGCGCAGCGCGTCGCCCATGAGGATGAAGGAGAGCACCGTGCCGACCAGCAGCCCGCACGGGAAGAGCAGCAGCCACGGGTGGTCCAGGAAGTAGACCTGGTGCTGGGAGATCATGATGCCCCAGGACTCCTCCGGTGGCTGCAGGCCGACGCCGAGGTAGGTCAGCGTCGCCTCGGCGGAGACGAACGCACCGAGGGTGATCGTCGCGTAGACGACCATCGGGGCGATCGCGTTCGGCAGGATGTGCCGGAACATCAGCCGGCCGTGCCCGGCCCCCATCGCCTTGGCCGCCTGCACGTAGTCCAGGCCCTTGGAGGACAGCACGCTGCCCCGCATGATCCGGGCGATGGTGGTCCAGCCGAGCACGATCAGGACAGCGGCCAGCGTCCAGACGTTCTGCTGCTTGATCACGGTCAGGAACACGATCGCACCGAGCAGGAACGGCAGCGAGAAGAAGATGTCGGTGATCCGCGAGATGATCGCGTCCACCCAGCCGCCGAAGTAGCCGGCGAGCAGCCCGGCGGTGCCGCCGAGAAGGACGATGCCCAGCGTGGCGAAGATCGCGATCTGCAGCGACGGCCGGGCCCCGTGGATGGCGTGCGAGTAGTAGTCGCAGCCCAGGTTGTTGAACCCGAACGGGTGCTCCCAGCTGGGCGCGATCCGGGTCCGCTGGACGTCACAGGCGCGCGGGTCCTGCCGGGTCCACAGGGTGGGGAAGGCGGCCATCGACGCGACCAGCAGCACGTAGATCGACGCGGCGATGAAGACCGGGTCACGCAGCAGTTGCCGCCGGGCGTCGGCCCACAGGCTGGCGTTGCGTTCGGTGGTGGCCGGAGCCGGAGCTGGGTCGGGTGGCGGTGGTGCCACCTCGGTGCCGCCGGCGGGGGCCGTGGGATGGGTCGGGTCACTCATGGTGGCACCTCGCTACGCTCGGTCCGCCGTGGATCAACACGGCACCGGGCCGGATGTTCGGTCCATTGCGATCACTCATAGCGGATCCTCGGGTCGAGGACCGCGTAAAGCAGGTCCACCAGCAGGTTCACCAGCAGGAAGACCATGACCAGCATGGTCACCACGCCGATCGCCACCGAGGCTTCACCGGAGGTGGCGGCCTGGGCTACCAACGATCCGATACCGCGTACGTTGAAGATCCGCTCGGTGACCACCGCGCCGCCCATCAGCGAGCCGATGTCGACACCGAGGTACGTGATCACCGGGATCAGCGAGTTGCGCAGCGTGTGCACGCCGATAACCCGCCGGTTCGCCAGACCCTTGGCCTTGGCGGTACGCACGTAGTCGGCCCGGATGTTCTCCATGATGCTGGTCCGGGTGAGCCGGGCGGTGGTGGCCAGGGAGACCGCGCCGAGCACCATGCCGGGGATGACCAGGCTGGCGGTCGGGTAGTCGGCGATGAACCCGGCGCCGAAGACGCCACGGGAGATCACTTCCGGTATCCAGTCCTGCCCGCGCAGGACGTTGCCGAACTCGACGCCGACGTACTGGCGGACCACGACGCCGAGGACGAAGATCGGCACGGAGATGATGAAGACTGTGGAGATCTTCACCAGGTAGTCCCAGAAGCTGCCGTTACGCAGGCCAGCCAGGACGCCGGCGAAGATGCCGATGACCGCCTCGAAGACGATGGCGATGAGCACCAGCTTGAGGGTGTGCGGCAGGGCCCGGGAGACCAGTTCGGTGACCGGCTCCTGCTGCAGGTTGATGCCGAAGTCGAAGCGCAGGAAGATGTCCTGCAGGCGGTCGACGAACAGACCGAAGCACGGGTTGCCCGGCTGCTCCAGGCAGGGGTCGCCGAAGCCGAGCTTCTCGGTCATGGCGGCGAGCTGCGCTTCGGTCGGCCTGCGGTCGCCGAAGATCGCCCGGACCGGGTTGCCGCTGAACTGGATGCCCAGCGACGTGACGTAGTGCAGTAGGAACATGGTGCCCAGCACGGTGGGGATGAACTGGAGCAACCGTCGGATGACGTAGCGCCCCATCTGGGGGGTCTCCTCTCGGCGCTAAACGTGGCGGCAACAGGCCCCCTCGTGGGAGTTCCCGTTGCCGCCACGTCGCGTTACGACTTGATCAGTCAGACTCGCAGGTCAGGAGTTCTTCAGAGTGATCTTGCCGTACTCAGCGTCCGAGATCTTGTTCCAGTGGAACTCGTCCACGTTCTCGCCGTACAGCGCGGCGATCTTGCTGAACCACATCGGGATGACCGGCATGTCCTCGACGATGAGGTCCTCGGCCTGGTTGTAGAACGGGATGGCCGCCTCGAGGTCCGCCGCGGCGTCGCCCTGGGCAATCAGCGCGTCGAAGTCGGGGTTGTTGTAGCCCGAGCTGTTGCTGTCCGAACCGGAGCCGTAGAGCGGGTAGAGGTAGGTCTCGACCACCGGGTAGTCCGGGCCCCAGCCGAGCCGGAACGGGCCGGTGAACTTCTTGTCGTCGGCGGTCGCCAGGTACTCGGGGAACTGCAGGTTGACCTTCAGTTCGTAGTCGATGCCCAGCGCGGCCTTCAGCTGGTCGCCGACCGCCTGCAGCCACTGCTCGTGACCGGCACCGGCGTTGGCCCACAGCACCAGCGGCTCGCCGTCCCAGCCGCCGGCCTCTTCCAGCAGCTCCTTGGCCCGGTCGACGTCCTGGGTGCAGTACTCGCAGACACCCGGGCGGTAGCCGTCGAAGGTCGGTGCCACGACGCCCTCGGCGGGGGTGAACCGGCCGTCGAAGACGGCGTCGATGATGCCCTGCCGGTCGACGGCGAGCGAGAAGGCCTGCCGGACCCGCTTGTCGGCGAAGCGGTCGTCGTAGGTCGGGAAGCCGACATAGGTGAAGCTGTCGCCGGGGGCCTCGTACATCCGGTCGCCGTACTGCTGCTTGGCCTCCTGGTACCGCGCCGGCGGGATGGTGTACATCACGTCCAGCTCACCGGACTGGAAGGCGGCGTAGCCGGCGTCCACATCGGCGTAGATCTTGTAGTCCAGGACGTCGGCCGCGCCCTTGTCCTCACCGGCCCAGGTCTCGCTGCGCGCCAGCTGGATCCGCTGGTCGTGCTCCCAGCTGCCCTCGATCTGGTACGGACCGTTGCCGATCGGGGTCTCGTTGCAGGCGTCGGTGTCCGCGAGGCAGGCCTCGGCCATCGGGAAGAACCCGGAGTAGCCGACGATCGCCGGGAAGCCGGCGAACGGCTCCTTCAGCTCGACGGTGAAGGTCAGCTCGTCGACCTTCTGCAGGCCGGAGAGCTCCTCGGCCGCCGGCTCCTCGCCGCTGACCTCGTCGATGCCGACGATGCGCTTCATGAAGTACGCGTTGTTCTGGGCGTTGGGCCCGTACGCCGTGTAGTTCCACGCCCGGATGAAGGCGTCGGCGTTGACCGGCTCACCGTTGTCGAAGGTGTGGCCGTCCTTGAGCGTGACGGTCCAGGTCTTGTTGTCCTCGGACTCGATCGACTCGGCGAGGTCGTTCTCCGGCTCACCGGTCTCGGCGTTGTACTTGACCAGACCGCGGTAGAGCTGGCGGATGACCAGGATGGACGGCTCGTCGTCACCAGCGGACGGCAGCAGGAACGCCGGCTCCGAGGCATAGATGCGAAGCGTACCGCCGGAGTTGTTGTTCTCCGTGGTGTCTTCGCCGTCGCTACTGCAAGCGGTGGCGAACAGAGCGATGGCGGTCGCTGCGACCGCCATCTTTAGGGTTTTCCCACGCATGGGAGAGCCTCCTCAGGGCGCTCACGGGGGGGTGTGAGGTGACTGACACTGTGACACCAGGTAGCCCGTTGCGTGAAGGTGCCGTTATCAAGGTGATACGCGGACGGGACGGCCCCGATACTCCAGTCAAGATCACTCAACCGTCGCTCGGAACCGCCCTGACCTGGGCATCTAACCACTGTACAACCCTTGTTACCGCAGAGTAGAAACGCCCTCGTGTGACCTTCCCCGCGACCCCTCCATCACGTTCGGATGTCAAGTCAATACGATTAGCCACCACTTGTCCGAGGTGCCCGGATGCCGGATTGGCGGCAATTGCCGGCTCGTAACCTCAGGATTACCATCAGTCCGCAGCAGACCCACCGCGAGGCCACAACCAGGCCCGCCTTGATTGACTCCGAATGGGTCGCCAACCAGGTTCCCACCATCCGGGAGATAGAGCAAGTCCGCTGGTCGGTCAGATGAGCCGCCGGTCCGCCGCCCATCTGGACAGTTCGTACCGGTTCGACATCTGCAGCTTGCGCAGCACGTTGGAGACGTGGGTCTCGACCGTCTTGATCGAGATGAACAGCTCCTTGGCGATCTCCTTGTAGGCGTAGCCCCGGGCGAGCAACCGCAGCACCTCCCGCTCCCGGTTGGTCAGCTGGTCCAGCTCCGGATCCACCACCGGCGCGTCCGACCGGGAGGCGAACGCGTCCAGCACGAACCCGGCCAGTCGGGGGCTGAACACCGCGTCCCCGTCGGCCACCCGTTGGATCGCCGCCGCCAGATCGTCCGGTGAGATCGTCTTCGTCACGTACCCACGGGCGCCCGCCCGGATCAGCCCGATCACGTCCTCCGCCGCATCCGAGACGCTCAGCGCCAGGAACCGCACCGACGGCCGCGCCACGCCGGAGCCCCGCAGCACCGCGTCCAGCACCGCCCGTCCCCCACCATCAGGCATGTGTACGTCGAGCAGCACCACGTCCGGGCCGACCGCGGCGATCCCGCTGACCGCCTCGGCCACCGTGCTCGCCTCGCCCACCACATCCACGTGGGCACCGAGTTCGGCGCGGACCCCGGTGCGAAACATCGCATGGTCGTCGACCAGGAAGACCCGCAACCGCCGTCCGTCCGGCTGCCCCGGTGCCCCACCCGCCGCCGGCTGGCCGGTCGGCTCACTCATGTCTGCCATCCTCTCCAGGTTGCCGGCTCTCCGGCCCGACCGGCAGCGTCAGCCGGACCTCGGTGCCCGACCCCGGCGTACTGATGATCTCGGCTCGACCGCCGTGCCGGCGCATCCGGCCGACGATCGAGCCGCGCACCCCGTGCCGGTGCTCCCCCACCCGGGCCGGGTCGAAGCCCGCGCCCCGGTCCCGGACGAAGACGCTGAGCTGCTCCGGCTCCACCTCCGCGTACAGCGACACGGTCTGCACCCCGGCGTGCCGCGCCGCGTTGACCAGCGCCTCCCGGGTCGCCGCCACCAACGCTCCGACCCGCTCGTCGGTGCCCCGGTCACCCACCACGACCGCCTCGACGGACAATCCGAAAGTGTCCTCCACCTCGGCCGCGACCTGCTCCAACGCCGCCGCGAACCGCTCGGTCGGCGAGGCCGTCGGCTTGTAAAGCCAGTTCCGCAGAGTCCGCTCCTGGCCCCGGGCCAGCCGCTGCACGGTCTTCGGGTCACCGGCGTTGCGCTGGATCAGTGCCAGGGTGTGCAGCACCTGGTCGTGGATCATCGCGGCGAGCTCGGCCCGCTCCTGCTCCCGGACCCGGCCCTCCCGCTCGGCGCGCAACTGGTTGAACGTCCGCCACAGCACCGGGGCGGTGACCACCCCGACGCCGGCGAGACCGACCAGGGCGAAGATGACGCCGTTGACGACAGCGGCGAAGTCGCCCCGGGGCGAATACACCGCGGCCACCCCGATCACGCCGACCGCCACCAGCAGCCCGCCGCCGATGAACCGCAGCAGGAAGGCCCGGCGGTCACTCTCGTCGACCACCGCACCCAGCCACGGCACCTGCGGCAGGGTCTCCCGCCAGGCGCGCCGCCGTTCCGGTGCCGACTGGTGCCAGATAATCCCGGTCCCGACCGCGATGACCGCCACCAGCCAGCCGGCGGTGGCACTCACCCCGCTGGACTCGAAGACCAGCACCTGGATCAGGATGATACCGAGGCCGATCGCCACGAACGGCAGTAGTTCGCCCAGGTCGCGACGCTTCGGCGGTCCGGCGGTCGCTGGTGGCACCACCGCCCAGAACGCCGCGTAGAGCAGCACGCCGAGTCCGCTGAACCCGATCAGTACGACGAACGCCACCCGTACGCCGACCACCGGCAGTCGCAGGTGGTGGGCGATCCCGGCGGCGACTCCGGCGACCACCCGCTGCTCGCGACTGCGATACAGACGTGGCGGCTCGATCGCGGTAGTGATCGCTGCCTCCTCGGCGGATGGGACGTGGACGATCTGACGGCCGATCTGGCCGGCGCCCGGTGGCGGTGAGTTCGGCCGGCGAGTTCGGCCGGTGGATTCGATCGTCACACGGCGACGACCCGCGCGACCACGGGGACGTCCCGGACAACCACCGTCTGGAAAGTCAGGGTGGCGTCAGGGTCGATTCCCGAGGCGGGGCGGACAGCCGGGCACGGAGGATCACAAGTATGACCGACGACCCGACCAAGCCAGGTGGACCGGCTCAGCCCCCCGACCCAGCGAACAGACCGGCTCAGCCGCCCGACCATGCGGACGAGTCGGCACAGCAACCCGGCCCGGCGGACGAGTCGGTACAGCAGCCCGGCACAGCGGGCGAGTCGGCCGACGGGACCGCGTCGGCCCCGCCGACGGACGCCCCCGGGTACAGCTGGCCGCCACCGCCACCACAGGCCGAGGCCCTCGCCTCGCGGTACGGATTGATCAGGCCGCGTCAGGGCCGGTACCTGGCCGGGGTGTGCGGGGCTATCGGCCGGGCCACGAACACCGACCCGGTCCTGTGGCGGGTGCTGCTGGCGGTGCTCGGCTTCTTCGGCGGCATCGGCATCCTGGTGTACCTGGTGGTGTGGCTGGCCACCCCGAGTGAGGGGGACAGCACCTCGCCGGTGGAAGGGCTGCTGGGCCGGGGCCGGTCGAGCACCTCACCGGTCGTCGTACTGGTGATCGGCATCCTCGCCGCTGTCATGTTCGGCTTCATCGTCACCGACGGGTTCCGGGCCGTCCTGCTCGGCTCGGCGGTGCTGATCGGCGGCGCGTTGCTGCTCAACCGCAGCTTCCGGGAGAACGGCCCGCGACCGGCCGGACCCCCGGCGCCGGCACCGCCGGGATACGGCCCACCACCACCGCACGGGTACGGCCCACCACCGCCACCCGCGCCGGTAGCGGGAGCAGCTGGAGCAGCCGTACCGGTCGCCGCCGGGCAGCTGGCCCAGCCGCGGCCGGACGACCCACCGACCCGCCCGCTGCCGGTGTACCCGCCGGTTGGTCCGCCACCACCGGCCGGGGGCTACCGGGCCCCGTTCGCGCCCTACGGCCCGTACGCCGGTCGTAGCGGGCCACCAGGGCAGTTCCCCCCACCGCCTCCGGTTCCGCCGTACCCAGTGCCACCACCGCCAGCGGCCGCACCACGGCCCCGCAAGGAACGGTCCCGGCTGGGCACCATCACCTTTTCGATGATCTTCGTGGTGCTCGGGCTGGTCGCCGCGCTCGACCTGACCGACCTGGCGCCTACGCCACCCTCGGCCTACTTCGCGGCGGTACTCGCCACGATCGCGGTCGGGCTGCTGGTCGGGGCCTGGATCGGCCGGGCCCGCTGGCTCATCGCGCTGGGTCTGACGGCTGCCGCAGCAGTCGGTGTCTCCAGCCTCGTCGAGTCGGCCAAGGAGGCCACGTCGGAGCCGGTGGTGTGGAAACCGGCATCCTACGGCCAGGTGGATTCGCGGTACGCGGCGACATTCGGCGACGCCGTACTGGACCTGCGCAACGTGGACTTCACCGACCGGCAGAAGAACCTAACCGTCTCGCTGTCGTTCGGCAAACTCCGCGTCTACCTGCCGGACGAGGTCGACGTCCGGACCGAGACCGACATGAACGCCGGCAACGCGTCCGTGCTCGGCCACCGCTGGGACGGCTTCGAGCAGGGCAGCCGCGTCGTGGAGGACCTCGGATCGGACGGCACCGGCGGCGGCCGGCTCACCCTGCGGATCGAAATCAACGCTGGCGACTTGGAGGTCATCCGATGAAACGGCATCGCACCGACGGCGTCTCCCTCACCTTCGGGCTGATCTTCCTCCTGATCGCCGGCTGGTGGTTGATCGCCCAGTCAGTCAACGTACCGCTGCCTCGAGTCGGCTGGATCGTCGCCGGCGGGCTGATCCTGATCGGCGTACTCGGGTTGGTCGGTGCTCTGCGGTCCGGCCGCCGCGAACCTCCTGCTGGCACCGCTGGCCAGGACAACGGGCCGGCGGACGTTGACGAGCACAGCGCCGGACCGGCGGACGCCCACGCCCGGACGCCCGTCACCGCCGCGCCCGGCGAGCCCGCGCCCGACGAGCCCGCGCCCGACGAGCCGACGTCCGATTCCCCGACGGCCGCCGAGCCGGCCACCCGGCCCAGCGGGTCGGGTGGTTGACGGCCCGCTGCAGCCCACCGGTGGTGCACCTATGCTGGGTCCGCGTCCCACCATTGCCGCGAGGAGCCCGTCCGCCATGTCCGATACCCCCGTACCAGTCGCTTCCGTGCTTCGCACCCGCGTCGACATCGGCGAGCGCGCCGCCCGGGCACTGACCGCCGAACTCGCCCGGGACAACGTGGCGAAGCACGTCCTGCTGGTCGGGGTGGTTCCGGGAGCGAGGGTGATCGACGCCGCCATCGACGCACTGCTGCCCGGCGACACGATGACCGTGGTGCCGGGCAGCGTCGACCAGACGGCACAACTGCGGGCGGAGATCGCCGGTCACGGCCCGTGGGTCGACGAACGGGTCCGGGTGATCGAGACGGTGTCGGCCGCCGACCCGGCCGATCTGCTGATCGTCGGAGCCGTCCTCACCGGAAGTGGTGAACAGGCCCGCACGATGATCGACGGCTACGGCAAGTACCTCGCCGAAGGCGCCGTACTGTCCGTGGCCGCCGCGGCGCTGCCGGGCGGCACCTCCGGTGCGGCCGCCGAGTTGGATCGGCAGGCGGCGCTCTTCGGCGTCGGCAGCGACCTGGTGCTGCGCAACGTCCCGCCGCTGCGGGTGCACCGGCTGCGATTCACCCCGGCACCGGTCGACCGGGCCGCCAAGCTGGGGCCGGCGTTCCGGACCAGCAGCGTTCCGCTGACCCGGGGGATGCACATCGACTCCAGCGGCGTGGCCGCCGCCGGGATCGCCCTCGGGCTGGCCGCCGCGACCCGGCTGGCCCGGCCGAAGAGCCGGCTCTGGCTGCTGCCGGCGTTGGCCGCCGGTCCGGTCGCCGCGTTCTTCCGCGACCCGCAACGCGACGTACCGGAGGACCCGGCCGCCGTGGTCGCGGCGAGCGACGGCCGGGTGCTGTCGGTGGAACGGGTGCACGACGAACGGCTCGGTGCCACCGGGTTCCTACGGATCGCGGTCTTCCTCTCGGTGCTCGACGTGCACGTCAACCGCAGTCCGGTCGCCGGCCGGGTGGTCGACCACTTCGTCACCGACGGAGGTTTCGCCGCCGCGATGCAGCCGGCCGCCGAGCACAACGTCGCCGCGTACACGGTGCTGGAGACCCCCCGTGGGCGGGTGATCGTTGCGCAGCGTACTGGGATGGTGGCCCGACGGATCGTGCACCGCGCCCCGGTTGGCAGCCTGCTCGCCAAGGGTGAGCGGTTCGGGCTGATCAGGTTCGGTTCACGCACCGACGTCTACCTGCCGGCGGACGCCGCCGAGGCGCTGGTCGGGCCGGGTGACCGGGTGGCCGGTGGCAGCTCGGTGATCGCCCGCTGGCGCTGACCCTGGGTCAGGTGGCCCGCCGCTGGTGCAGCCAGAGCAACGGCCCGCTCACCAGGTAGGCGAGCACGGTCAGGCCGAAGGTCAGCCGCGCGTCGATCAACGCGCCGACCACCGGCACGACCCACAGCCACGGCGGCAGCTTGATCAGCCGGGCCAGCTTCGCGTACGGGAAACTGGAGACCATCGCGAAGGCCAGCAGCGCCACGACCGCCAACTGCGCACCGCCGGGGATCGGGACGTCGATCAGCACGCCGAGACCGAGGACGGCGGCGGCCAGTGTGGTCGGTACGCCGGTGAAGAACCGGCCGTCGCACGGCGACACGTTGAACCGGGCCAGCCGGATCGCTGCGCAGCCGGCGACCAGGGCGCAGGCGACCGCCGCGGCGGTGGTGGACACCGAGCCGGCCAGCGAGGCGTAGACGACGACCGGGGCGGCCAGCCCGAACGAGCACATGTCGGCGAGTGAGTCCATCTGCGCGCCGAACGGGCTCGCCACCCCAAGCCGGCGGGCCAGCGCCCCGTCGAGTCCGTCGAAGACCACGCAGGCGATCAGGCAGGCCGCAGCCGTGCGGACATCGCCTTCCATGGCCAGAAAGATGGCGGTGAGGCCGAGCGTGAGGCTGGCCAGCGTGGTCGAGTTGACCAGCACGAATCCGGCCCGCCGGGCCGCTGTCGGGGTGCCGGGCAGCAGCGGTACGGGAGCCGGCCGCAGCCCGCTGGGCCGGCTGACCGCCGTGGCGGTGTGGTCGGCGGGGGTGATCGGGTGGTGCTCGACGCCGGTTGCAGGTGCCGGACCGACCGGACCGACCGCCGGGCTGAGCGGAGCGATCGTGGCGATCTCGGCCGCCGTCAGCGGGTCGACCCGGTATCGTCCGACGGAGTCCGCCGACCGCCGGCCGAACCGGAGCCGGTCGCGGCCGCTTCGGCCGACCCGCACCAGCAGGACCTGGCGGGCCAGACTGCCACTACGACGAAGCGGACCGGTCCATCCCCGGCCCGCCCATCGACGTCCTGCCGGCCGGGGACTGTCAGTCGTGCGCCGCCGCCGCCACGGGGCTCTCGCCACGGATCCCTCCATCATCGGTCGGTCGTCCCGCGCAACTTGCGCCGGACGCCCGATTATGCGGCCTACACCATTGCACAGCCGACGCGGGATGGCGAGAGATCAGTCTGAGTTATGCCGGTTCGTCCGGGCCAAACCGGTCACCTACTCACTGCGATACGCTAGCTCAAGCAAGCAGTGCTAGCTGGAGCCAGCACGACCACGCCTTCCCGGCGGCGCCGCCGAGCGTCGGAGGCACCGCCGGGGTCAGGGTCAGACCAGCCGGGCGGCTCCGACCGCCTCGGCGGTCACCTCGGTCAGCTCCGATCGGATGGCTGCCAGATCCGTCCGGGCGAACCAGCGGGCCTCCGAGGTCGACCCACCGATGTCAGTGACGATCGGCAGGGACGGGCGGTCCACCTCAACCTGGTAGAAAGCGCGCACCCCGTGCCAGTCGATCGGGTAACCCTCCGGACCGAGCGAAGCCGCGTCCCGGTGGCTGGCCACGCCGAGCAGCCGGACCAGCCGGCCACGCTGGCCGGTCTCCTCGACCAGCTCGCGGATCAGCGCCGTGCCGGGCTGCTCGCCGTAGTCGGTGCCACCGCCGGGCAGATGCCACCGACCGGCACCCGGGTAGCCGGGCGCGATCCGGGTCAGCAGGACCCGCCGGGCCGGGTCGGTGGCGACCGCGTACGCCGCGAACCGTTGCGCCCGGTGCAGCCCGTCCGGCCCCGGTACGGCGTAGAACGACGGGAAGTCGGGAGCGGTGTCCGGCCGCAGGTCGATCGTCTCCGGCGGCAGGCCGAGAGCGCTGGCGGTGAACGGACGCAGCGGCAACTGTTTCGCCTCGTCCAGACTGCACCACCGGGCGAGGTCGGTGGGCTGGTTGATCCGGTGGCAGATCTGTCCGCCACGGATCGACGCGTCGTAGATCAACCGGTCGGTGTGCAGGGTGATGCCGCGCCGGGGAAGGGAGCGCATGTCGGCGAGGACGTCCCGCAACCCGGTGACCGCGACCGAAATGCCAGTTTCCGCGGCGGTCTCCCGGACGACGGTGTGGTTGGGATCCTCCCCGTGGTCCACTGCTCCTCCCGGCAGCGACCACACCCCGGGTGTACCGGAGCGCGGAGAGGCGCGGACCAGCAGAACCCGGTCCTCCGAATCGGCACAGACAGCGTATGCCGCGATCCTGCGAAGCGGCTCTAGGGCGGGAGTCACGAGTCAGAATTCTGCCCGCAAGTGGCCAGTCGGCGCGGACGACTGTCAGATTGGCGACAGTATTCTAGGTAACTGCTTGACTACCTAGAGCCGCATTCCGGGACGGATCAGGGTATTGATCCGGGAGGTCACCGAGGTCGCCGAGGACCGCCGCGCGGACCGTTGAAGCATGACGACCTCCCAGAACCCCACAGCTCAGGCCCCGTACAAGCAGCTTCGGCGACCCACCACGGACCGCATGATCGCCGGTGTCGCGAGCGGCCTCGGCCGCTACTTCGACACCGACCCCACCCTGGTCCGGGTGATCTTCGCGGTGGCCACCGTACTGACCGGCGGTTTGGCCGCGCTGACCTACCCGGTGATCTGGTTCCTGATGCCGGAGGAGCCGCCGACCGCGCCACCCTGGCCCGGCACCGAACCGACCCGGCCGCACAGAGCTGGTCCCACCGACTGACCAGTCAGCTCACTCCCACTCGATGGTGCCCGGCGGCTTGCTGGTCACGTCCAGCACCACCCGGTTCACCTCGGGCACCTCGTTGGTGATCCGGGTGGAGATCCGGCCGATCACCTCGTACGGCAGCCGGGACCAGTCGGCGGTCATCGCATCCTCACTGGACACCGGACGCAGCACCACCGGGTGACCGTAGCTGCGCCCGTCGCCCTGCACCCCGACACTGCGCACGTCGGCCAGCAGCACCACCGGGAACTGCCAGACGTCACGGTCCAACCCGGCGGCGGTCAGCTCCTCGCGGGCGATCAGATCGGCGGCGCGCAGCAGGTCCAGGCGCGGCCGGTCGACCGCGCCGATGATCCGGATCGCCAGACCCGGGCCGGGGAACGGGTGCCGCCAGACCATCGCCTCCGGCAGGCCGAGTTGCCGGCCGAGCGCCCGCACCTCGTCCTTGAACAGCGTGCGCAGCGGCTCGACCAGGGCGAACTGCAGGTCGTCGGGCAGCCCGCCGACGTTGTGGTGCGACTTGATGTTGGCGGTGCCGGTGCCACCGCCGGACTCCACCACGTCCGGGTAGAGGGTGCCCTGCACCAGGAACTCGACGTCACCGGCGGCGGCCACCTCGCGGGCCGCCGCCTCGAAGACCCGGATGAACTCCCGACCGATGATCCTGCGCTTCTGCTCCGGGTCGGTCACTCCGGCCAACGCACCGAGGAACTGGTCGGTGGCGTCGACCACCTTCAACTTGATCCCGGTCGCGGCGACGTAGTCCGACTCGACCTGCTCGGCCTCCCCCGCCCGCAGCAGCCCGTGATCGACGAAGACACAGGTCAACTGGTCGCCGACAGCCCGGTGCACCAACGCGGCGGCGACCGCCGAATCGACCCCGCCGGACAGCCCGCAGATGACCTCCTTGGCACCGACCTGCTCGCGGATCCGGGCCACCTGCTCGTCGATGATGTTCTGCGGCGTCCAGGTCGGCTCGATGCCGGCGATGTCGTACAGGAAGCGGGTCAGCATCAGCTGGCCGTGCGCGGTGTGCCCCACCTCCGGATGGAACTGCACGCCGGCCCGCCGGCCGGCGAGATCCTCGAACGCGGCGACCGGCGCCCCGGCCGAACCGGCGGTGACCGTGAACCCTTCCGGCGCGGCGGTCACGCAGTCACCGTGACTCATCCACACCGGGATCTCGGTCGGCAGTTCCCGCAGCAGCACTGCGGCCTCGGGGCGGGCGGCCAGCGGGGTGCCGCCGTACTCCCGGTTGCCGGTGTGCGCGACCGTGCCGCCGAGCGCCAGCGCCATCGCCTGGAAGCCGTAGCAGATGCCGAAGACCGGCACCCCACCGTCGAACAGCTTCGGGTCGACCTGCGGGGCACCGTCGGCGTAGACGCTGGCCGGGCCGCCGGACAGGATGATCGCGGCCGGCTCCTTGGCCATCATCTCGGCCACCGGCATGTCGTGCGGGACGATCTCCGAGTAGACCTTGGCCTCGCGCACCCGACGGGCGATCAGCTGGGCGTACTGGGCTCCGAAGTCCACCACCAGGACCGGACGCGGCGTGCTCATGCTCCGGAGCCTACCGACCGTCGCCGAACCGTCCCGACGATGGTTCAGGGTCGCGGCTCAGCTCGCCGGCGGGCGGCGGTCCGGTGCGCCCTTGACCGGCCAGTGGGCCATCGCCCGCTCGGCGAGCGCGACAATGGTCAGCGACGGGTTCACCCCCAGGTTCGCCGGCACCGCCGCGCCGTCGACCACATGCAGGCCCGGACAACCGAAAACCCGGTGGTACGCGTCGACGACGCCGTCCGCGCGGGTGGCCCCGATCACCGCCCCGCCCAGGATGTGGGCGGTCATCGGCACGTCGAAGGGCTCGGTGACCGCGCCGCCCGGGATGCCGCCGATCTCGTCGGCGAGCAGCCGCACCGCCCGGTGACCGGTCGGGATCCAGCTCGGGTTGGGTCGGCCGTGCCCGTGCCCGGCGACCAGCCGGCCGCGTCGGAGGTATGTGGTCAGCGAGTTGTCCACCGACTGCATCACCAGCGCCACAATGGTCCGCCGCGACCAGTCCCGTACCGACAGCAGCCGCGCCGTCTCCCGGGGCCGGCCGGCCAGCGCGGCCAGCCAGCGGCGTACCCGGCGCGGCCCGCCGGCCACCAGCGCCGACTGCAGCAGCCCCATCAGGTTGGACCCTTCGCCGTAGCGCACCGGCTCGACGTGGGTGCCCGGCTCCGGGTGGAACGAGCTGGTGATCGCCACCCCGTCGGTGAAGTCGAGGGCGCGGCGGCGGGCGGCCCGGCGGGGGACAGACACGCCGAGGATCGCCTCCGAGTTGGTCCGGGTCAGGGTGCCGATCCGGGCGGAGATCGCCGGCAGCGCGCCGGTGGCGCGGGCGGCGTGCAGGAGCCGTTGGGTGCCGAGCGCCCCGGCGGCGAGCACCACCTGGTCGGCGGTGATCGTCTGCCGGCCGCCGACCCAGGCACCGGTACGGCGTACGTCGACCAGGTAGCCGGCACCGTCCGGACCCGGCCGCAGCCCGACGACCGTGGTCAGCGGCCGGATGTGCGCTCCGGCCCGTTCGGCGAACCACAGGTAGTTCTTCGGCAGCGAGTTCTTGGCACCGACCCGGCAACCGGTCAAGCAGGAACCGCAGTGGGTGCAGCCGACCCGGTCCGGCCCGGCCCCACCGAAGTACGGGTCGGCGACCCGCTCACCGGGACGACCGAGGTAGACGGCGACCGGGGTGGACCGGAACGTGTCGGCGGCGCCCATCCGGTCGGCGACCGCCCGCATCGCCCCGTCGGCGGCGGTGGTACGCGGATAGTCGACGACGCCGAGCATCTGCTTTGCGCGGGCGTAGTGCGGGGCGAGTTCGGCCCGCCAGTCGGTGATGCCGGACCACTGCGGGTCGGCGTAGAAGTCGTCCGGCGGCTCGTAGAGCGTGTTGGCGTACACCAGCGACCCGCCGCCGACGCCGGCTCCGGACAGCACCAGCACCCCGGCCCGGCCGCTACTCTCCTCCGTAGGTGTCTCCCCTGTACCTGTTCCTCCTGCGCGTACCCGGGCTGCTCCGCGTCGGGCGGCCGGGCGCAGCAGGGTGATGCGCTGGATTCCGTAGCAGCCGAGCGCCGGCATCCACAGGAACCGTCGCACCCGCCAAGAGGTGCGCGGCAGTTCGTGGTCGGCGAAGCGTTGACCGGCCTCCAGCACCAGCACCGAGTAGCCCTTCTCGGCGAGCCGCTGCGCGGCGACACTGCCGCCGAACCCGGACCCAATCACGACTACGTCGTACCGCATCCCGCCATCATTACCGCCTGGTAACCGCTGCACCACCAGCCGACCCGCCGATCCATCCGCTAGCGGATCGGCAAGCAGCCGGAGGAAGTAGACCTGTGGTGTAGACGAGAAGTAGCCTGATACGTAGAATTCTCTGCATGGCGACGACGACGATCCGGGTCAGCACGGCCACTCGCGACCGGCTGATGCGGACCCGCACGGAAGAGTTCGGCGACGCGCCGATTGACGAGGTCATCACGCGGCTTCTAGATGAGCACGCCGACCAGGCGCTGAGGGCGAAGATGCGGGCCGACGCGGAGCACGCTCGTGGCAACATCGACGACCTCGCGGAGGTTCGCCGGGTACAGGCTGAGATGGACGAGCTCAGTGCGTGGTGACGTTTACCGGCTGCGCGCACCCCGCGACGCCGTCGGTCACGAGCAAAAAGGAGCGCGGTACGCCGTGGTGGTGCAGTCCGACGATCTCAACCTGTCAACGACGATCGTCGCTCCTACCTCCACCTCAGCCCACCCGTACGTGTTCCGGCCCGAGGTCACCGTGCGCGGCGAGCCAACCCGACTCATGCTGGACCAACTGCGTGCCGTTGACGCCGAGAAGGCGATCGGCGAGCGCGTCGGCCGGCTGAGCCCAGCCGAGTTGGTCGAGGTCAACCGGCTGCTACGCGCCGTTCTCGACGTCCTTTGAGCCGGCCCAACTCCTGGGCGGCAGACTACCGGACCTGCGCGTCGAGGTCATGCGTCTAAGCCTCCAGCGCTCGGGCGACCGCCGAGATGATCTGACTGTCGTCCCCGCCGGGTTGACGCGTCTCGTGGACGAACGCGGCAGCGTGGTGACGCAGCATCTCATCCGGACCGGGCCTGGCGGGCGGCGCGGCCGCGACCCGGGTGCCGCCGCCACGCCGGGAGGTCACCAGCCCGGCCACCTCGAGCTCGCGTATCGAGTGCGCAGTACAGGCAGGGTGGGCCAGGCCGCCCGCTTGTGTGACCGCTTGCTACAAGCGAGCTGCGCCGCGTGCCCGGTCCGGCATCGGCCTCCGCTGCCCACTCCCGGGTCGACACGCTCAGCATGAAGAGATTCACGGGCAGCTCCGAGGTTGACCGGGCGGTCCACGTCCATCATCATCTCAGGCTGGGGTGCGTACTATCATCTCAGGCTGAGATGCGCGGCATCCGCTGATGCGTGTCGTCCACTTCGGGCAGGATCCGCTTCGGGCAGGGACCGGCTGCGGGCAGAGACAGGGCTAGGACACTGATCAAACGGACCTTCACCTTCGCCAAGCACCACACGCCCAGCAACGTGCGGGTGGCGGTGCGGTGGACGATGCTCGAGACGCGGATCGTGAGAAGCCGGCTGACGATCCCGGTGGTCGCCCGCTGCGAATACGACAACATCTACCACTGCACGGTCCGCAAGACGGGCAGCCAGTGGGTGAAGGCCATCCTCAGCGACCCGGTCGTGTATCAGTATTCCGGTCTGCTGCCCTTCGATCAGCGAGTCCACCGGCGGCGTTACCCTGACGCCATCCCGCCCGGCCGGGTGGCCTCGTCGCTCTTCGTCGGCTACAAACGCTTCGAAGCGATCCCCAAGCCGGAGAGGTACCGGGCCATCTTTGTGATGCGGGACCCGCGCGACATCGTCGTCTCCAGTTACTTCTCGCTGCGGAACTCGCACACCCCGATGGGTGACGTCCTGCACCATCGGAAGATTCTCAGAGAGAAGCCCCGCAAGGAAGGCCTGCTGTACGTCATCAACCACCTCGCGGAGAAAAACCTCTTCTCCGCGCTGCGGTCGTGGGTGGTCGCACCCAGCGCCGAGACGTTCCGTCTCTTCCGATACGAGAATCTGACCGGCGAGCGACAGGCGGACGAGGTGGCGGAGCTGATGCGGCACTGCGGGATTGCTCTACCTCCGGCCGAGTTGGCGGCGCTGCTCGACCGGCACGGGTTCTCCCGGATGCGCAAGAATCGCCTGGAGACCGGGCCGACGGCGCACTACCGCAAGGGCAAGGCCGGTGACTGGCTGAACCATTTCGACGACGACATCTACGAGGCCTTCGTCGCAACGACCGGCAACCTCGTCGAACTCTGCGGGTACCCCAGCCGCGACAAGGCGCGTGCTGCCCTGGACCCGAACGGTCAGCAGAGCCTGGACCCGAACGGCCAGTAGGGCCGCACCGAGACGGATCGACCGTCGTGCGGGCCGATCCCGGCGGGGCAGGGCTGCGGTCCAGCGATCGAGCCATCACAATGCGCACATGGTCTATGCCGCCAACCAGGTGCCTGAGCACCTGTTGATCAAGATCGAGCATCGGGACGACCCGGTATCGGCGGTTTCCGAGGACGACGCCCGCAGGACGCCCGTGACAGCCTCGCGTCCCACTTCCGGCGGCTGCACAGTGAGACACCGCAGTCCGGGCGAGCTCGGCCGCCTGCTCCGGGGTGGGGTAGAAGCGGAACCTGAACGCCCGCTTCACGGTCCTGGACACAGTCGACAGCCTAGCGATTCGGTCGTGAACCGTGGGGTTGGTGTGCGGTGGACACCGATCCGCCTCGGCCGCGGATCGACTTTCCCTGTCCCGCTCCGCGGGGGTTCCGTTTCCTCCCCGGCCGCAACGCCGGAGTATCCACGGAAGGACTCTGATGACGGGCGAGCCCGGCTGCCCGCCCGGCCCGCCCGTCCATCAGCTGTCAGGGCTTGGCCGGAGCGGTGTCGCCCTGCAGCCAGGCATCGAAGAATTCCCGCAGCGGCTGGCCGGAAACCCGCTCGGCGACCGTGACGAACTCCTCGGTGCTGGCGTTGCCGTTGCGGCGCTCGGCCGTCCAGGTGCGGAGCAGGCGGAAGAACGCGTCGTCACCGATGGTCCGTCGAAGCGCGTGGACGGTCAGCCCGCCCCGCTTGTACACCGACTGGCTAAAGATCCCCGCCGGGCCGGGGTCACCGGCCGGGCTGGCCCAGTCGATCCGCTCGTACTCGCGGTCGAACATCTCGTCGACGGTGGCCGCACCGTCGTGCTCGGACCACAACCACTCCGCGTACGTCGCGAAACCCTCGTTCAGCCACATGTCCCGCCAGTGCCGGATCGACACGCTGTTGCCGAACCACTGGTGGGCCAACTCGTGCGCGACCACCCAGGTGACCGGCCCGGAGTCGAAGAACACATCGCCGTACACCGGCCGGGACTGGGTCTCCAGGGCGTAGCGGATCCGGTCGTCGTTCACCACCACGCCGCCGTACGCGTCGACCGGGTACGGACCGAACACCGACTCCAGGTAGTCGGCGATCTCACCGGTGCGGGCCATCGCCTGCTCGGCCGGGCCACCTTCCGGCAGATCGGCGGAAACGGCAGTCACCATCGGCCGACCGGCGTGGGTGCCACGCTCCACCCGGTAGTCGCCGATCACCAGGGTGGTCAGGTAGCTGGCCAGCGGGGTGGACTCCGACCAGGTCCAGGTGGTCCAGCCGTCGGCGCTGCTGGTCGGCCCCGGTACGCCGATGCTCAGCGCGGCCAGCCCGTCCGGAACGGTGACGTCGATGTCGAAGGTCGCCTTGTCCAGCGGGTGGTCGTTGACCGGAAACCAGGTGCTGGCCGACTCTGGCTGGCCGAGCGCGATCGCTCCGTCGTCGGTCACGTGAAAGCCGCCCGCGCCCAGGTCCGGGCTGGTCAGGAGCTCGGGCCGGCCGCCGTAGTCGACGACCACGGTGAACTGCGTACCGTCGGCCAGCCCGGTGGCCGGGGTGACGACCAGCTCGTTGCCGTCGCGGCTGTGCCTGGCCGGGGTGTCGTCGACGATGACCGCGTCAACGACCAGCCCGGCCAGGTCAAGGTTGAACCGGGACAGATCCGTGGTGGCGGTGGCGGTGATCGTGGCGGTGCCGTCGAGCCGCTCGCTGTCCGGGTCGTAGCGCAGTGTCAACTGGTAGCCGGCCACGTCGTAGCCACCGTTGCCGTACGTCGGGAAGTAGGGGTCGCCGATGCCGGCCGCGCCGGGTTGGAAACCACCCGTCGAGCTGTCGTCGCCCCGGTCGACCGGCTCCGGCAGTACGCCGCAGCCAGCACCGGTGGCCAGCGCCACCGCGAGCAGCGCGGCGACACCGGACGTACGCCGCCGCAGCGCGAACGACGGACGGCGGCTGGTCACCGGTCGAGGACCAGACCGACCCGCTGGAACTCCTTCAGATCGCGGTAGCCGCACTTGGCCATCGCCCGGCGCAGCCCGCCGAACAGATTCTGCTGGCCGTCCGGGGAGTCGGCCGGCCCGAACAGCAACTGCTCCATGGTGCCCAGCGGCTCGTCGGCCACCCCGAGCGCGCCGCGCGGCAGCTTCGGGTGGCTGGCCACCGAATGCCACCACGCCCCGGCCGCCGGGGCCTCGGCACACAGCGACAGCGGCTCACCGAGCATCACCGCGTCGGCACCGCAGCCCAGCGCCTTGGCGATGTCACCGGAGGTCTGCAGGTCTCCGTCGGCGATCAGGTGCACGTACCGGCCGCCGGTCTCGTCCAGGTAGTCGCGGCGGGCGGCGGCCGCGTCGGCGATCGCCGTGGCCATCGGCACCCGGATACCGAGCACCGAGTCGGTGGTCGACCACTCGTCCGCGCCGATTCCGACGATCACCCCGGCCGCGCCGGTACGCATCAGGTGCAGCGCCGTCTTGTAGTCGGTGCAGCCGCCGACCACCACCGGCAGGTCCAGGTCGGCGATGAACTCCTTGAGGTTCAGCGGCTCGTCGGTGGTGGAGACGTGCTCCGCAGACACCAGGGTGCCCTGAATCACCAGGATGTCCACGCCGGCGTCCAGCACCACCGGGGCCAGCGCCAGGGTGTGCTGCGGTGACACCCGGGCGGCGACCGTACCGCCGCCGGCCCGCATCTGCCGGACCCGTTCGGCGATCAGCTCGGGGCGGATCGGTTCGGCGTACGCCTCCTGCAGCCGCTGGGTCGCCGGGTCGTCGTCGTCCAGCGCGGCCAACTCGCCGAGCACCTTGCTCGGGTCCTCGTAGCGGGTCCACAGCCCTTCGACGTTGAGTACACCGAGCCCGCCGAGCTCGCTCAACTTGGCGGCGCTGGCCGGGCTCATCGTGGCGTCCGACGGGTGCGCCACGCATGGGATCTTGAACTGGTACGCGTCGAGCTGCCACGCGGTGGAGACGTCGTCGACGTCCCGGGTCCGCCGGCTCGGCACGATGGCGATGTCGTCCAGGTGGTAGCCGCGCTGCGCGGTCTTGCCCAGCCCGATCTCGACCACGTCACGCATGGCATATCTCCGTCATGGACAGGTCGACCGCCCGGCGGCTCGGCCACCGCGCGGGCAGGTCGACGGCGTAGGTCAGCGGGTGTGGTAGTTGGGGGCCTCGACGGTCATCTGGATGTCGTGCGGGTGGCTCTCCTTCAGACCGGCCGCGGTGATCCGGATCAGCTGGCCGCGCTGGTGCAGGTCGTCGATGCCTTCGGCGCCGACGTACCCCATGGCCAGCCGGACCCCGCCGATCAGCTGGTGCACGACGGTGGCCAGCGGTCCACGGTACGGCACCTGGCCCTCGACACCCTCCGGGACCAGCTTCTCGTCGCTGAGCACGTCGTGCTGGAAGTAGCGGTCCTTGGAGTAGGAGCGGGCCTGGCCACGGGACTGCATCGCGCCCAGCGACCCCATTCCCCGGTACGACTTGAACTGCTTGCCGTTGATGAACAGCAGCTCGCCGGGGCTCTCCTCGCAGCCGGCGAGCAGGCTGCCCAGCATAACCGTGTGCGCACCCGCGACCAGCGCCTTGGCGATGTCGCCCGAGTACTGGATGCCGCCGTCGGCGATCACCGGAACGCCGGCCGGGTGGCAGGCCCGGACCGCCTCCATGATCGCGGTGACCTGCGGTACACCGACCCCGGCGACCACCCGGGTGGTGCAGATCGCCCCCGGGCCGACCCCGACCTTGACCGCGTCCACGCCGGCCTCGACCAGCGCGCGGGCACCGGCGTAGGTGGCGACGTTGCCGCCGACCACGTCGACCTCGGTGTCCCGCTTCAGGGCCCGCACCATGTCCAGCACCCCGCGCTGGTGGCCGTGGGCGGTGTCCACGATCAGTACGTCGACGCCCGCGTCGACCAGGGTCCGGGCCCGCTTGTACGAGTCGTCGCCGACGCCGATCGCAGCGGCCACCCGCAGCCGGCCGGCGTCGTCCTTGGTCGCGTCCGGGTACTGCTCGCTCTTGGTGAAGTCCTTCACGGTGATCAGCCCGCGCAGTCGGCCGGCGTCGTCGACCAGGGGCAGCTTCTCCACCTTGTGCTGGCGCAGCAGGGCCAGCGCGTCCGCCTTGGCCACCCCGACCGGGGCGGTGACCAGCGGCATCGAGGTCATCAGGTCGCGTACCGGGCGGCTCTGGTCGGTTTCGAACCGCATGTCGCGGTTGGTGATGATGCCGACCAGGGCGCCCTGCTCGTCGACGACCGGGACACCGGAGATGCGGTACCGGCCACACAGCGTGTCGACGTGCCGCAGGGTGTCGTCCGGGCCGCAGGTCACCGGGTTGGTGATCATGCCGGCCTCGGAGCGCTTCACCAGGTCGACCTGGATCGCCTGGTCGTCGGCGGAGAGGTTGCGGTGCAGTACGCCGATGCCGCCCTGCCGGGCCATCGCGATCGCCATCCGCGCCTCGGTCACCGTGTCCATTGCGCTGGACAGCAGCGGTACGGAAAGTTGCACGTTGCGGGTCATCGAGGTCACTGTGTTGACCCGGCTCGGGATGACGTCCGACTCGGCGGGCTGCAGCAGCACGTCGTCGAAGGTCAACCCGAGCGGCACCGCCCGGGCCGACCCGGCGGGCATCTCCGGCACGTGGCCGCCGAACGCGGCGGGGACCGGGGGCACGTGACCGCCGTTGGCGGTGCTGTCGACGACGGGCTGGTGGGTGGGCGAGTTTTCCACGACTTTTCCCCTGAGCTGGTCGGACGGTTCGCCTGCGGCCGGCGGCGGCTGATGCCCAGGCGCCGGGTCGGCAGGCGGCCCGGCGTGGGTGGCGGTTGACCGGCTCGCCCCGTCTTGCGGTGCGATGGTTCATCGTACCCACCGCCGGACCGGCCGGGCGCGCCACCTGCGCGGCCAGCCAGACCGGGTGGGGCCCACGCAGCCGGTACGGGTGGGACTACGGTGGAGGGGTGCACGAAGAGCCGATCGATCCGTTCAGCGGCGACCCCGCCGATCCGGCAGCCGGGCTGGAGGATCCCGCCGAGGCCGGCGAGCCGGATTCGTTGACGCCCGCCGAACGGCAGGACGTGCTGGAGGACCTCGCCGACCTGGAGGTCTACCGGGCGCTGCTCGGCGCGGTCGGGATCCGCGGGCTGGTGATCGACTGCGAGGACTGCCGGGAGCCGCACTACTTCGACTGGGACCTGCTGCGCGGCAATCTGCGCCACCTGCTCGACTCCGGCCGGCCGAGGGTGCACGAGCCGGCCTTCAACCCCGACCCGGACCACTACGTGAGCTGGGAGTACGCCCGGGGGTACGCCGACGGCGTGCACGACACCCTGCGGGACGAGGCGGACGACGACCAGGGCCGGCCGGGTTAAGGTCGGTCAGGCGACCAGTCCGGTACGGAATCCGGTGGCCACCGCGTGCGCCCGGTCCCGTGCGCCGAGCTTGCGGAACAGTCGTCGCGCGTGGGTCTTGACGGTGTCCTCCGAGACGAACAGGTCGCGGCCGATCTCGCCGTTGCTCTTGCCTTCCGCCATCCCGCGTAGCACCTGGAGTTCGCGTTCGGTGAGCCCGATCCGGCGTAGTGCGGTGACTCGACCGTCCGACGGCTGGGCGCCGTCCGGTCCGGCACCGTGCGCCACGCCGCCATTGGGTGCGCTGCCGTTGGGTGCGCTGTCGGTCGACGCGCCGTCGGGGTGCGGGACGGGCGCCGGTGCGTCGGCGGTGTCGGCGGCCGGTGCCGTCGCGGCTGCGTCGTCGCGTTGGTTCGGCACCACGTTCGGGCCGGTGGCCGGATCCACGCCGGCAGCGGCCGCAGCCGTCTGCTCGGCGGCGCCGGTGACCGATTGTCCGGCGGAGTCGGTACCAGCGGCGGCGGCCCCGGGGTGATGAGTCGCCGCGCCAGCGGCACCAACAGTGGCGGTCACCGCCGGGGCCGGTGCGGCTGCTGACTGCTCGGTCAGCAGTGCCGGCGTACGGCGGCCCGGCGCGGCGAGCAGCAGCAGGGTCTTCGCCACGGCGGTGACCAGGTCGTCGGTGCCGCGCAGCAGCCCGCGGGCGCCGGCGGCCAGCGCGGCCGACGCCACCTGCGGGTCCTCCCCGCCGAACAGCACGATCACGCTGCCCGGCGAGCGGGCCAGTACCCGGCGGGTGAAGCTGGCGCTGTCCGGACGGGCCAGGGCGGTGTCGGCGAGTACGATCTCCGCTGGGCGTTCGGCGAGCCGCAGCATCACCTCCGGTTCAGAGACCGCTGTTCGTACTGCGGCGGAGAGACCGAGCCGGGCGGCAGCGGCGGTGATGTTCTGAGCTGCAACTACTGTTCGCACACACACGAGCACCTTGCGCACTTGTGACTCCCCTCTCCCGCCAGCAGCAGATCACGCGAGGCACGCTCACTCATGCGCTTCGCCACGAAAAAAGATGAAAGTTCAGGACCGGTGGCCACGTCGCCGACCGGCTATCGCGCGCAGGTTCCGACCCGGGTGATCCCACCCGTTCCGGCACGGGTGATTGAGCAGTGGGACTCCCGGGTACCCCGGTGACACGAAGGACCGGAGCGCTTGCGCGGCCGGCCGCCTGGTCCTACCACGAAGTGTCCGCAGGAGCCGCGCGGAAGGAGGGGTGCAGATGTCGGATGTACGCCGACTGCCCGGACCGATCGTCGACCTGTGGGAGTGGCAGATTCTTGGTGCCTGCCGTGGCCGGGACAGCGCCCAGTTCTTCCACCCCGACGGTGAGCGAGGGTCGTCACGCAACCGCCGGGAGTCGGGAGCCAAGGCGGTCTGCCGGACCTGCCCGGTCCGCGCAGAGTGCGCCGCGCACGCCCTGTCGGTTCGCGAGCCGTACGGGGTGTGGGGCGGTTTCAGCGAGTCGGAACGGCTCCGGCTGATCGCCCTCGGCTGGGAAGATCTCGCTGACCGCCGCGGCGGCCGGGTCGACGTGCAACGGCTGGAGGCCCGGCTGGGCCGGCCGCACAAGTCGACCGTACCGGCTCAGCGCCGGCCGGAATCGACCGCCGTCAGGCCGCAGCCGGCGGACTCGGCCACCGCCGCCTGACCACGGCCACGGTTTCGAACATCCCTACTGGACTGTGACGCGGATTGAGTGCCAGCCGGTCGCCCCGTCCGGGGCGACCGGTTGGCGTAGTTCGGGCTGGGTGGCGCCGGTCCCGTCGGTCGCCCGGACCTGCAGCAGGTGCTCACCCGAGGTCGCCGGCCACTGCCAGACCCACTGCACCCAGGTGTCCGCGGAGACCGCCGGGGCCAGCTCGGCCGGCCGCCAGGGGCCGTCGTCCACCCGTACCTCGACGCCGCTGATGCCCCGGTGCGGGGCCCACGCCACCCCGGCCACCGGCACGGTGCCGGCGGACAGTTCGGCGCGGACCCGGGGGGTGTCGATCCGGGACTGGGTCTTGATCGGACCCTCCGCCGCCCAGCCACGCGGCACCCAGTACGCGTCGAAGTCGGCGAAGCTGGTCAACTGCAGCTCGGTGACCCACTTGCAGGCGGAGACGTAGCCGTAGAGGCCGGGCACCACCATGCGGACCGGGAAACCGTGCTCGACCGGCAGCGGTTGACCGTTCATCCCGACCGCGAGCAGCGCGTCCCGCCCGTCCAGCAGCGCCTCGGTCGGGGTGCCGCAGGTCCAGCCGTCGACGGACCGGCCGACGACCTGGTCGGCTCCGGGCAGCGGGCCCGCCTCGACCAGCAGGTCCCGCACCGGTACGCCGAGCCAGCGGGCGTTGCCGATGAGATCCCCGCCCACCTCGTTCGAGACACAGGCCAGCGTGACGTACCGCTCCACCAGGTCCATCCCGAGCAGGTCGGCGTAGCTCAGGGTGATCGGGTTGGTCACCCGGCCGTGGATCCGCAGTTGCCATTCGTCCGGGTCGACCTGGGGAACGGCCAGCGCGGTGTCGATCCGGTAGAAGTCACGGTTGGTGGTGACGTACCGGCTCAGCCCCGGCGCCGCCGGATCCACACCGGAAGGCAGCGGCGGCGCGGCGTCGACCGGGGCGGGCAGCGTCACGGCGGACCGGGCGGTCGCCACCCCCCGGCGTTGCGCCAGCCAGCGACCGCCGGCACCGGTGATCAGGGCGGCGCCGACCGACACGCCGACGCTGGACAGGAACCGGCGCCGGTCGGCGGTGCCGGCACCGGGCCGCACCGGTACCGACGCCGGTTCGGCGGGCGACGCGGCTGCGGCCGGCCGCAGCGGGCCGGCGAGCAACGCCCAGAGCAGCAGCGCGGCGGCGGACACGCCGATCACCGCCGGCAGGACGGCGGCCGGCCCGGCGCCGGGCCGGGTGAGCGCGGCCACCGCGCCGATCACGCCGAAGACCGCGATGCCGGCGAAGCCGACGGCGAGCCGGCGGGCGGCCAGCACCCCGATCACGGCCGCGAACCCGGCGAGCAGTACGCCGGTGCCGATCAGCAGCGCGGTCTTGTCGTGTACGCCGAACACGTCGATGGCGAACTGTTTCAGCGGCTCGGGGACGGTGTCGACGACCACCCCGCCGACCGCGACCAGCGGTGCCGAGCGGGCGCCGGTGCCGACGGCGACCAGCTCGGCCAGGCCCAGGGCGAGCGCGGCGGCGGCCACCCCGGCGAGCGCCGCGAGCGGCCCGGGCAGGCGGCCCGGCGGTTCGGTCGGCGCAGCTGGCCCGGTCGGCTCCGGCCCGGTCGGCTCCGGCCCTGTCGCGTCCGGCACCGTCGGCTCCGGCGTCATCACGTCCAACCCATCTGTCCGGCACCGTACGGGTCGACGGCGCATTGGTACCGCCGACGATACGCAGAATCCGCGTGATCAGAAACCTCGGGCGGAGTGCGCCCTCGGCCGTACTGATCACGCGGATCCAGGGTGGAGCAGGTGGAACTTCCGGTCAGAAACCGGGACCGTGCTGGTGGCCGTGCCCGTGGTCGTGGCCGCCGGCGGCCGGCTCGGCCTTCTCCGGCTTCTCCACCACGAGGCTCTCGGTGGTGAGCAGCAGCCCGGCGATCGACGCGGCGTTGCTGACCGCGTTGCGGGTCACCTTCACCGGATCGATGATGCCGGCCCCGGCCAGATCGACGTACTCACCGGTGGCGGCGTTGAGACCGTGGCCCCAGTCGCCTTCGAGTACCTTGCCGACCACGACGTACCCGTCGTAGCCGGCGTTCTGGGCGATCCACCGCAGCGGCTCGTGCAGCGCCTTGCGGACCACCGACACGCCGACCTTCTCGTCGCCGTCGAAGCCGAGGTCGTCGTCGAGCACGGCGGCGATCTGGCTCAGCGCCGCGCCGCCACCGGGGATGGTGCCCTCCTCGACCGCGGCCTTGGTCGCGGCGATGGCGTCCTCGATGCGGTGCTTGCGCTCCTTCATCTCCACCTCGGTGGCGGCCCCGGCCTTGATCACCGCGATGCCACCGGAGAGCTTGGCCAGCCGCTCGGCGAGCTTTTCCCGGTCCCAGTCCGAGTCGGACGCGTCGATCTCCTTGCGGATCTGAGTGACCCGGTCGGCGACCTCGGAGTCGTTGCCGGCACCGTCGACCACCGTGGTGGTGTCCTTGTCGACCACGATCCGCCGGGCCCGGCCCAGCGACTCCAGCCCGACCGCGTCGAGCTTGTAGCCCAGCTCAGGGGCGATCAGCTCGGCGCCGGTCAGGACCGCCATGTCCTGCAGCATCGCCTTGCGCCGGTCGCCGAAGCCGGGGGCCTTGACCGCGCAGATCTTCACGGTCTTGCGTACGGCGTTGACCACCAGGGTGGACAGCGCCTGCCCGTCGACATCCTCGGCGACGATCAGCAGCGGCTTGCCGTCCTGGGCAATCTTCTCCAGCAGCGGCAGCAGCTCCTCGATCGAGGAGATCTTCTGGGTGGTGATCAGGATGTACGCGTCCTCGAGCACCGCCTCCTGCGCTTCGGCGTCGGTGACGAAGTGCGGGGAGATGAAGCCCTTGTCGAACTGCAGGCCCTCGGTGACCTCCAGCTCGGTGGCCAGGGTGGAGCCTTCCTCGACGGTGATGACGCCGTCGCGGCCGACCCGCTCCATCGCCTCGGCGATCAGCTCGCCGATCGTGGCGTCCTGGGCCGAGATCGTCGCGACCTGCGCGGTCGAGCCCTTGTCGGCCACCTCTGCCGCCTTGGCCAGCAGAGAGTCGGAGACCTTCTGCGCGGCCGCGTCGATGCCGCGCTTGAGGCCGGCCGGGTTGGCCCCGGCGGCGACGTTGCGCAGACCTTCACGGACCATCGCCTGGGCGAGCACGGTGGCGGTGGTGGTCCCGTCGCCGGCGACGTCGTTGGTCTTCGTCGCCACCTCCTTGACCAGCTGCGCACCGAGGTTCTCGTACGGGTTGGTGAGCTCGATCTCCTTGGCGATGGTCACGCCATCGTTGGTGATCGTCGGAGCGCCGAACTTCTTGTCCAGCACGACGTTGCGCCCGCGCGGGCCGAGGGTGACCTTGACCGTGTCCGCGAGCGTGTTGACGCCGTGCTCCAAGAGGTGCCGGGCGTCGTCCGAGAAACTCAGGATCTTCGCCATGACATTCCCTTCACAGGCACTAGCCGTCGGCCGGCCGGCGGCTGCCGGGCACCGGCCAACGGGCGACGCCCCGAAGCCCCGGGCTGGGGCTTCGGGGCGTTCAGCACTGGCAGTAGGTCACTTCTCGATGACCGCGAGGACGTCGCGGGCGGAGAGCACCAGGTACTCCTCGCCGGCGTACTTGACCTCGGTGCCGCCGTACTTCGAGTAGATGACCGTGTCGCCGACGTTGACGTCAACCGGGATCCGGTTGCCCTTGTCGTCGACGCGGCCGGGGCCGACAGCGAGGACGGTGCCCTCCTGCGGCTTCTCCTTGGCGGTGTCGGGGATCACGATGCCCGACGCCGTGGTGGTCTCAGCCTCGTTCGCCTGGACCAGGATCCGGTCCTCGAGCGGCTTGATCGCAACCTTGGTCGCGGTAGTCACGGGCATACCCTCCTGGGGTATCTGGTTTTGGTGCCGGCCACGTGGGTAACCGGCGTCAATCTGCCTCATGTCCACCGGGCGGATCCGTCGTCGCGGGTGCCGGACCGCCTGGCGTTTCGCTCACCGGCGGGAGCCGGCGAGCTGGCACCCTCGACCCGAGAGTGCTAACCGCAGATTAGCAGTCGCCTGTGCGGAGTGCTAGCCCGATGGCCGAGCATGGACAATGTCGCGGTGCACCCGGACGAACTGGCCGCCCTGCGCGCCCCGGAAGGCGCGGCCGCGCTGGTTGCCGCGACCGAGGTGCTGGCCGCGCCGGGCGGGGCGGATCCGCTCGCGGCGGCGACCGCACTGCGTACCGCCGGGGTGCCGGCACCGCTGGCGACCGCCGCACTCACCCAGGCCGCGCTGCGCGCCCGCGCGGCCGGCAAGTTCGGCCCGGCCGCCGCCCGGATGTTCTTCACCCGCGCCGGCCTGGAGCAGGCCACCCGGTCGGTGGTCGCCGACCGGCGCGCCGCCCGGTTGCGCGCCGCCGGGGTGCGCCACCTCGCCGACCTGGGTTGCGGTCTCGGCGCGGACACCCTCGCCGCCGCCCGGGCCGGCATCCGGGTGTACGCGGTGGAGGCCGACCCGGCCACCGCCGCGATCGCCGCCGCCAACGTCGCGGCGACCGGGCTGGCCCACCTGGTCGACGTGGTCTGCGCCGACGCCACCGGAGTCGACGTCTCCGGCTACGACGCGGTCTTCTGCGACCCGGCCCGCCGGTCCGGCAGCGGTCGGCGCACCTTCGACCCGGACAGCTACTCCCCGCCGTGGGACTTCGTCCGGTCGTTGGTCGCCCGGGTGCCCTGCACCGTGCTCAAGGTGGCACCGGGCATCGACCACGCGCTGATCCCGCCGGGAGCCGAGGCCGAGTGGGTCAGCGTCGACCGGGAGGTGGTCGAGGCGGCGTTCTGGTGCGGCCCGCTGGCCGACACCCCGCGCCGGGCCACCCTGCTGCGTACCGGACAGCCGGCCACGGACCTGGTCGGCGACGGCGACGAGCCGGTCGACGTCGGCCCGGTCCGGCGCTTCCTGTACGACCCGGACGGGGCGGTGGTCCGCTCACACCTGGTCGCCGCGTTCGCCGCGACCGTCGACGGCACCCTCGCCGACGAGTCGATCGCCTACGTCTACGCCGACGCGCCGACCGACACGCCGTACGGCCGATGTCTGGAGGTCACCGACGTGCTGCCGTTCTCGCTGAAGCGGCTGCGGGCGCTGCTGCGCGAACGCGGCGTCACCCGGCTGGAGATCCTCAAACGCGGCTCCCCGCTCGACCCCGCCCAGTTGCGCCGCGATCTGCGCCTGCGTACCGCCTCCGGGGCCGGCGTGGCGGCGAGTCTGGTGCTGACCCGGGTGGCCGGCGCCCCGACGGCGCTGCTCGCCCACCCGGTGCCGGCACCCGGCCGGTGACCGCACGCGGCCGACGGCGGGCGCCCGGCCGGTAACGTCGCGCGGCATGGCAGGTACCGCGACCCCGGCGACGACGCTGCTGACCAAGCGGCGGATCACCTTCCAACTACACCCGTACCGGGTCTCGCCGGACACCCCGGACTACGGCGCGGCGGTCGCGGCCGCCCTCGGCGTCGCCGCCGAGCAGGTGTTCAAGACGCTGGTGGCGCAGGTCGACGGGGCACTCGCCGTCGGCGTCGTACCGGTCACCGGGGAGCTGGACCTGAAGGCTCTGACGGTGGCGCTCGGCGGCAGGCGCGCGGTGCTCGCCGACCGGGTGCTCGCCGAGCGGACCACCGGGTACGTCCGGGGCGGCATCAGCCCGATCGGGCAGCGTAAACGCCTGCCGACGGTGCTGGACGCCTCGGCGCAGCGGTACGCCGAGGTGTACGTATCGGCCGGTCGTCGCGGGTTGCAGTTGAGTATCACTCCGGGTGACCTCGCAGCGGTGGCTGGCGCCCGGTTCGCCCCGATCGCGGCCCACTGATCCGGTCAGTCGACGGGCAGATGTCCACCGCGTTGCTGAATTGTTATCGCAGGCAACAAAACTGGTGACGTCACCGTCTTGTGCTCGGCACCACAGTCCTAATACGTTGCCGGACACAACAAAAACCGCGATGGCCCAGCTCAGCCCCAGGCCGTTGCCGTCGCCGGCCGGGCCTCCGGAGCCCACCAGCGCCCCGCGAGCCCACGCCCGAGACCGCACGACTCGCACCAGCACAAACCCCTTGTACGCGGAACATCACCCTTCGAAAGGACCCGAGCGATGCGCAAAGGGATCCTCAGCACCGCCGCCGCCGGCGTCCTGCTCGCCGGCGGCCTGACCGCCTGTGGCAGCGACACCGGCAGCGACACCGGCAGCGGCGACACGCCGACTCCGAAGATCGGCGTGATCCTGCCAGACAGCGCCTCCTCCGACCGCTGGGAGACCGCCGACCGGCGCTTCCTGCAGGAGGCGTTCGACGCCGCCGGCGTCGACGCCACCATCCAGAACGCCCAGGGCGACAAGGCCCAGTTCCAGACCCTCGCCGACCAGATGATCACCGACGGGGCCACCGTCCTGATGATCGTCAACCTGGATTCCGGCACCGGCAAGGCAGTGCTGGACAAGGCGAAGCAGCAGGGCGTCGCCACCATCGACTACGACCGGCTCACCCTGGGCGGCTCCGCCGAGTACTACGTGAGCTTCGACAACGAGGCCGTCGGCCAACTGCAGGGCGAGGGCCTGGTCAAGTGCCTGACCGACGCCGGCGTGGAGAAGCCGACCATCGCCACCCTAAACGGCTCCGAGACCGACAACAACGCCACCCTGTTCAAGGCCGGCTACGACGGCGTGCTCGACCCGCTGTACGAGTCCGGCGAGTACGTCAAGGGCCCGGACCGCTGGGTGCCGGACTGGGACAACACCCAGGCCGCCACGCTGTTCGAGCAGATGCTGACCCAGACCGGCGGCGAGATCGACGGCGTGCTGGCTGCCAACGACGGCCTCGGCAACGCGGCGATCTCGGTGCTCAAGCGCAACGAGCTCAACGGTCAGGTGCCGGTCACCGGGCAGGACGCCACCCCGCAGGGCCTGCAGAACATCCTCGCCGGCGATCAGTGCATGACCGTCTACAAGGCAATCAAGGCCGAGGCGCAGGCCGCCGCCGACCTGGCGGTCGCGCTGGCCAACGGTGAGCGCAAGGAGGTCGCGCAGACCGTCACCGACCCGGAGACCAACCGGGAGGTGCCGTCGGTGCTGCTCACCCCGCAGGCCATCTACAAGGAGAACGTCGCCGACGTGGTCAACGACGGCTACGTCACCGCCGAAGAGCTCTGCACCGACGAGTTCGCCGAGCTCTGCGTCGAGGCCGGCATCAGCTGACCGGCGTACCGGCGACCCACCGGTAGCCCCGCCGCGCGGGTGTCGCCCGGCAGCACCATCGCCGGGTGACACCCGCGGCGGCGGAACCGGCGCCGGCCGGGCACCCTTACGAAGGAGACCACCCGTGTCCGCGACCCCCCTGCTGCAACTGCGCGGGATCGACAAGAACTTCGGCCCCGTCCAGGTGCTGCGCAACGTCGACTTCGCCGTCTATCCCGGCGAGGTGACCGCGCTCGTCGGTGACAACGGTGCCGGCAAGTCCACCTTGGTCAAATGCATCAGCGGCATCCACCCGATCGACCGCGGCGAGGTCGTCGTCGACGGCCGCCGGGTGCACATCCACAACCCGCGCGACGCCGCGTCGCACGGCATCGAGGTCGTCTACCAGGACCTCGCGCTCTGCGACAACCTCGACATCGTGCAGAACATGTTCCTCGGGCGGGAGAAGCGCACCGGGATCGTCCTGGACGAGACCACCATGGAGCAGATGGCCGCGGACACCCTCGCCGGGCTCTCCGTCCGGACCGTCAAGTCGCTGCGGCAACTCGTCGCCAGCCTCTCCGGCGGCCAGCGCCAGACCGTCGCCATCGCCAAGGCGGTGCTGTGGAACAGCAAGGTCGTCATCCTCGACGAACCCACCGCGGCGCTCGGCGTCGCCCAGACCGCCCAGGTGCTCGAACTGGTCCGCCGGCTCGCCGACAACGGCCTCGCCGTCGTACTGATCTCACACAACATGAACGACGTCTTCGCGGTGTCGGACCGGATCGCCGCGCTGTACCTCGGCCAGATGGTCGCCCAGGTCCGCAGCACGGAGATCACCCACGCGCAGATCGTGGAGCTGATCACCGCCGGCCGCAGCGGTGACCTCGGCCTGCCGGCCGACAACGGCACCGAGTACGCCGCCACCACCGGACCGGGAGCCGACCGATGAGCACCGCCACCTCAACAGTCCAGCGGCCCGCCGCCTCGGCCGACTCGCCCGGCGTCGGCGAACACCTGCGCAACTACTTCTCCCGGGTGCGCGGCGGCGACCTCGGCGCACTGCCCGCGATCCTCGGCCTCATCGTGCTCTGCACGGTCTTCTCGATCGTGCGGCCCAACTTCTTCACCGCCGGCAACTTCGCCAACCTGTTCATCCAGGGCGGAGCGGTCACCCTGATCGCGATGGGGCTGATCTTCGTCCTGCTGCTCGGTGAGATCGACCTGTCCGCCGGCTTCGCCAGCGGCGTCTGCGCCGCGATCCTGGCGGTCGTCTCCACCGAGATGGGACTGCCCTGGTACGTGGCGGTGCTGGCAGCGGTGGCCACCGGAACCCTGATCGGCACCGTCCTCGGATTCCTGGTCGCCAAGGTCGGTATCCCGTCGTTCGTGGTCACCCTGGCCGCGTTCCTCGCCTTCCAGGGCACGGTGCTGCTGCTGATCGAAGGCGGCAAGAACGTCTCGCTGCGCGACGACGTGCTGATCGCGATCGTCAACCGCAACGTCCCGCCGGTCGTCGGTTGGGCCATCTTCGGCGTCGGGGTGGCCGGGTTCGCGCTGATCCAACTGCTGCGCTACCGCACCCGGTCCGCCAAGGGCCTGGTCACCGACCCGATGGTGGTGGTGCTGGCCCGCATCGGCGTGCTGATCGCGATCGCCGGTGCCGCTGTCTACATCCTCAACCAGGAGCGCAGCATCAACCCGCTGATCACCTCGCTGCGCGGGGTGCCGATCGTGGTACCGGTCATCGTGGTACTGCTGATCTTCTGGACCTTCGTGCTGCGGCGCACCGCGTACGGTCGGCACATCTACGCCGTCGGCGGCAACCGGGAGGCCGCCCGCCGGGCCGGTATCAACGTCGACCGGATCCGGATCTCCGCCTTCATGATCTGCTCCTCGATGGCCGCCGTCGGCGGCATCGTGGCCGCCAGCCGGGCCAACTCGGTGGACGCCAACACCGGCGGCAGCAACGTGCTGCTGTTCGCCGTCGGCGCAGCGGTGATCGGCGGCACCAGCCTGTTCGGCGGCAAGGGCCGGGTCCTCGACGCGGTCCTCGGCGGCGCCGTGGTCGCGGTCATCGAGAACGGCATGGGGCTGATGAATGTCAGCTCCGGGGTGAAGTTCGTCTTCACCGGTCTGGTCCTGCTGCTGGCCGCCAGCGTCGACGCGCTGTCCCGTCGTCGCGCCGCCGCCGGGTCACGATGACTGCGGAGACGACGATCCGATGCGGGCAGGACCCAGCCAGGAGGAGATCCGCCGGCACAACCTCGGCGCGTTGCTGCGGCACGTGCACGTGCACGGTGCCACCTCACGCGCCGAACTGACCACCACGCTGGGGCTCAACCGCAGCACCATCGGCGCGCTCACCGCCGACCTGGCCGCCGCCGGCCTGGTCAGCGAGGGCGGTGCCCGGGAAACCGGCCGGGCCGGACGACCGTCGCTGGTCGTCCGGCCCGCGTCCGAGCGGGTGTACGCGTACGCGCTCAGCATCGAGGTCGACCGGTTACGGGCCGCCCGGGTCGGACTTGGTGGCCGGATCCTCGACACGCGCACCGGCGACCGACCCCGGGGCACCCTCGCCGCCGAGGCGGTCGGCCCACTCACCGGCTTCGTCAAGGAGCTGCACCAGGCGGTGCCGGCCGGCGCGGTCTGCGTCGGCAGCGGCGTCGCGGTCTGCGGCATGGTCCGCCGCGACGACGGCATGGTCCGGCTCGGCCCCACCATGGGCTGGGTCGACGAGCCGCTCGGCGCGGCCCTGGCCGAGGCGCTCGGCGACGACCGGGGCGTGCTGGTCGGCAACGTCTCCGACGTGTGCGCGCTGGCCGAACACACCCGGGGCGCGGCGGTCGGCTGCGAACACGTCATTTACCTGTACGGCGACGTCGGCGTCGGCGCCGGGATCATCGCCGGTGGCCGGCGGGTCACCGGACACGGCGGGTACGGCGGCGAGGTCGGCCACATGGTAGTGCACCCCGGCGGCCGGCCCTGCCTGTGCGGATCTCGCGGCTGCTGGGAAACCGAGATCGGCGAACACGCGCTGATCCAGGCAGCCGGCCGCAGCGGGGAAGTCGTCGGCCGGGAGGCGGTGCTCGCCGTGGTGGACGCGGCCGACCGGGGCGACAGCCAGGCCCAGGCCGCCGTCCGCCAGGTCGGCAACTGGCTCGGCTTCGGCGTGGCCAACCTGGTCAACATCTTCAACCCGGAGACGGTGATCTTCGGCGGTACGCTGCGGGACGTCTACCTGGCGGCGGCCGCGCACGTGCGCAGTCGGCTCAACTCCAACGGGCTACCGGCCTGCCGGGAACACGTCCGGCTGCGTACCCCGAAACTCGGCGACGACGCCCCGTTGCTCGGCGCCGCCGAGCTGGCCTTCGAGCAGTTGCTCGCCGACCCGCTCGACGCGGTGGCCGGCTGACCCGGTCAGCCGACCGCCTGCGCCGACCCGAGGCCCTGCCAGGTGCGCCACAGATCGGCGTACGGACCGTCGGCGGCGACCAGCTCGTCGTGCGAGCCGAACTCGGTGATCAGCCCGTCCTCGACCACGGCGATCCGGTCGGCGTCGTGCGCCGAGTACAGCCGGTGCGCGATCGCGATCACCGTACGCCCGTGCAGCACCGCCGCGAGCGACCGCTCCGTGCGCCGGGCGGTACGCGGGTCGATCAGCGACGTCGCCTCGTCCAGCACCAGGGTCTGCGGATCGGCCAGCACCAGCCGGGCCAGGGCGAGCTGCTGGGCCTGGTCCGGACCGACCGGGTGGCCGCCGGCACCGACCACCGTGGCCGCCCCGTCCGGCAGGGCGGACACCCAGTCCAGTGCGTCGACGGCGGCCAACGCGTCGCGTACCTCGGCGTCGGTGGCGTCCGGCCGGACCAGCGCGACGTTGTCGCGCACCGTACCGATGAAGACGTGATGCTCCTGGGTTACCAGGGCGACTCGGCCGCGTAGCTGGTCCGGGGCGAGGTCGGTCAGCGGTACGCCGCCGGCGGTGACCGAGCCGGCGGTCGGCCGCAGCACCCCGGTCAGCAGCCGGCCCAGGGTGGACTTGCCGGCGCCGGACGGCCCGACGATGGCGATCCGCTCCCCCGGCTGGGGCACCAGGGTGACCCCGCGCAGCACCTCCCGCCCGTCGACGTAGTTGAAGTGGACGTCGACCGCCGCGACCGGGTCGGCGGCGCGTACGCCGTCGGGTGCCGGCGCGCGGGGCACCGCGGTCGCGGGCCGGTCCGGCTGGGCGACGCCGAGCAGCCGGGCCAGCGACGCGGCACCGAGCTGCAGTTCGTCCAGCCAGTTCAGCAGCCGGTCCAGCGGGGCGGCCAGCAGCTGCACGTAGAGCACCGCCGCGGTGACCTGGCCGAGCGTCACCCAGCCGCGCAGGTAGCACCAGCCGCCGACCGCCAGGGTCGCCGCGACCGGCACCACGTAGCTGATCTCGATCAGCGGGAACCAGACGGTACGCAGCCACAGTGTGTAACGCTCGGCCGCGTACTGCCGGGCGATGTCGGTGTCGGTACGCCGCCGCCGGTGCTCCTGCCGGCGCAGCGCCTCGACGGTCCGGGCACCGTCGACGGTTTCGCTGAGCCCGTCGGTGATCCGCGAGTACGCGGCGCTCTCGGCCAGGTAGCCGTCCGGTGCCCGGCGCAGATACCAGCGGGTGCCTGCCCACAGCAGCGGCACCACGATCAGGCAGGGCACCGCCAGCACCGGGGCGACCAGCAGCAACGCCCCGAAGATGAAGGTCGCGGTGCTGATCGCGATCAGCGTCTCGGGCACCGCGAACCGCACCGACTTGGACAGCACGGCGACGTCGTGCGAGGTCCGGGTGAGCAGGTCACCGGTGCCGGCCTTCTCCACCGTCGACAGCGGGATGGACAGCACCCGGCCGATGAACTCTTCGCGCAACGCGGCCAGCACCCGCTCGCCGAGCCGGGCGGACGCCACGTGCGCGTAGCGAGCGAGCACCGCCTGTAAGACCAGGAACCCGGCGATCGCCAGGGCGGTCCGGTCGACGGCGGCGATCGCCGCCGTCCCGGTGGTGAGCGTCTCGACCAGGCCGCCGAGCAGCCGGGGCGCGGCGAGCCCGGCGACCGCAGCACCCACGTGCAGCGCGAGGGCACCGGCCAGCATCCGTGGGTGCCGGCGGACCAGGACACGGGCGTACCGGCGGACCTCGGCCCGGTCCGCGACCGGCAACGCCGTCACGACGCCACCTCACTCAACGCCGCCGGCTCGGTGGATGCCGCCAGCTCGGCGCGGGTCACCAGGGCGGCGTACCCGGGTTCGGTGCGCAGCAGCTCGGCGTGACTGCCGTCGGCCACCACCCGGCCGGCGTCGACGAACACCACCCGGTCGGCGTGTTCCAGCAGCAGCGGGCTGGTGGTGCAGACGACGGTGGTCCGGCCGGTCCGTGCGGCCCTCAGCCTGGCCGCGATCCGCACCTCGGTGTGCGCGTCCACGGCGCTGGTCGGCTCGACCAGCACCAGGACCGGCGGGTCGGCGAGCAGCGCCCGGGCCAGCCGGAGCCGCTGCTGCTGACCGCCGGAGAACTCCCGGCCACGTTCGGCGACCTCGGCATCGAGACCGTCCGGCAGCGCATCGACGATGTCGGTGGCGCTGGCCGCGACCAGCGCCGCCCGGATCGCGTCGTCGCTGGCCCGCCCGGTGCCGTCGAGTTCGTCGCGCAGCCGGCCGGTGAACAGCCGGTCGTCGTTGTCGGTCACCAGGATCCGCTGCCGGACCGTGGCCAGGTCCAGCTCCCGCAGCGGTACGCCAGCCAGGGCGACCTCGGCGTCGCGGTAGCGCCCCAGCCGGTCGGCGAGCCCGGCGACGTCCTCCGGCGCGGTGGCCGCGACGGCGGTCAACTGGTACGGGGCCACCCGCAGGCCGGACGTGGAATCGACCAGTTCGCCGTCGCGGTCCGACAGTCGGCGCGGCCACGCCGGGTCGGTGAACTCCGGCGTGATGGCGAGCAGGCCCGCGACCCGCCGGGCGGCGACGTGGCCACGGGTCATGGTGTGCAGGAACTCGGTCAGCGTCCGGATCGGACCGGTCAGGAACGCGGTGTACGCGTAGGCGGCGACCAGTTGCCCGACGGTCAGCTCGCCGGAGAGCGTGAGCCGCGCCCCGAGCCAGGTCACCAGCACCAGGAACATCCCGGGCAGCAGCAGCTGGCCGGCCTCCAGGACGGACTCGACCCGGGCCAGCCGGTCACCGCGCCGCCGCAGCTCCTGCGACTGGTCCCGGTAGCGGCCGGCGAAGGCCGGTTCACCGCCGACGCCGCGCAGGATCCGCAGGCCGGTCACGGTGTCGCCGGCCAGGGTCGCCAGGGTGGCCTGCTGGTCCCGGTACGTCTGCTGACGACGGTGCAGCGGCCGCAGGCCGAGCCCGACGGCCGCCATCAGCGCCGGCACCCCGATCACGATCACCAGCCCGAGCGGAACGGAGGTGCCGAGCAGGATCGCGGCGACCACGACGATCGCCACCACCGCACCGACCGCCCGGGCGACGACCTCCACCGCGCCGCCGAGACTGCTCATGTCGGCGGTCCCGATGCTCACCACCTCGCCGGTGGCCAGCCGTTTCGGCAGGGTGGCGCCGAGCCGGTTGGCCTGCCGTACGGTGAGCTGGACCGTGCGGTACGCGGTGGACAGCCAGTTGAACACGCCGAACCAGTGCTGGCTGATGCTGGCCGTCGCCTGGACCAGCCCCAGCCCCAGTAGCACCGCCGACCAGCCGAGCAGCGCCTGCGGATCGCGGGCGGTGAGGCCGACGTCGACGGCGCGCCCGAGAACCGCCGGCATCAACGCCTGGCTGCCCATCCAGACCACGCTGAGCACCGATCCCCAGGCCACGGACGCCCCGGCGCGTCCGGCCAGCCAGCGCAGCAGACGCAGGGCTGACCGGTGATCGGCTACGCCGGGATCGGCGACGGGCAGGGTCCACATGACATCGTGACCGTACGGCTACATTGCGTGGCCGATCCACCGATTTTCCATTTCCGCCGGTCGGTCGGCGGCGGCTTCAGCGGTCGACCTGGGTGAAGTCCCAGCTGTGCGGTGCACGGGTGACCAGCCGCAGCGGTGGTTCCGGCAACGACAACGGGCTGCTGCGCCACTTCGAGATGACGACCAGCCGGTCATCGGTCGATGAGAAGACCTCACTGGCCAGGTGCAGCGGGCTGTGTTCGATCTCCGGCAGCGCGGTGTCACAGACCCAGGTGAGCAACTCGGTCAGGCGGGACGGCTCGGCCTTCGCCTCCCACATCCGCACGATCACGTCGCCGGACATTACACGCTCACCGTGGTCAACGGCAGCGCGGAGTCGGCCGGCAGGTCCAGCCGGCTGGCCGGTACCCCGGCGGCGACCAGATGCGAACCGAGCGCCGCGACCATCGCGCCGTTGTCGGTGCAGAGTTTCGGCCGGGGCACCCGGACCCGGATCCCGTACCGCTCGCAGCGTTGCTCGGCCATCGCCCGCAGCCGCGAGTTGGCCGCCACCCCACCACCGATGACCAGGGTCTCGACGCCCCGGTCCCGGCAGGCGTCGACCGCCTTGGCGGTCAGCACGTCGCAGACCGCCTCCTGGAACGACGCGGCGACCTCCGCCACCGGCACCGGCTCACCGGCCCGTTCCCGGGCCTCGACCCAGCGGGCCACCGCAGTCTTCAACCCGGAGAAGGAGAAGTCGAACCGGTGCGCGGCGAGGTCCTTCGGCGCGGTGAGTCCACGGGGGAACGCGATCGCCGCGGCGTCACCGTCGCGGGCCGACCGGTCGATCGGCGGACCGCCGGGGAACGGCAAACCGAGCAGCCGGGCCACCTTGTCGAACGCCTCGCCGGCGGCGTCGTCGATGGTGGCGCCGAGCGGGGTGACTCCGGCGGTCAGGTCGTCGACCAGCAGCAGCGACGAGTGCCCGCCGGAGACCAGCAGGGCGATCGCCGGTTCCGGCAGCGGACCGTGCTCCAGGGTGTCGACGGCCACGTGGGCGGCGAGGTGGTTGACGCCGTACACCGGCTTGTCGGTAGCGATCGCGTAGCCCTTGGCCGCCGCGACACCGACCAGCAGGGCACCGGCCAGACCGGGGCCGGCGGTCACCGCGATCGCGTCGATGTCGGCCAGGGTGACGCCGGCGTCGTCGAGGGCCCGGCGCATCGTCGGCACGATCGCCTCCAGGTGGGCCCGGCTGGCCACCTCCGGCACCACGCCGCCGAACCGGGCGTGTTCGGCCACACTGGAGGCCAGCGCGTCGGCGAGCAGCGTGTGCCCGCGGACGATGCCGACCCCGGTCTCGTCGCAGGAGGTCTCGATCCCGAGGACCAGAGGTTCGTCAGCCATCTCGCATCATCACCAGAGCGTCAGTGTTGCTGGGTTGGTAGTAGCCACGGCGTACGCCGACCGGTTCGAAACCGTACGCCGCGTACAGCCGCTGCGCGGGTGCGTTGTCCACCGCGACTTCCAGGAAGGTCCGGCCGGCCCCGCGCCGGGTGGCTTCGTCGAGCAGGCCGACCAGCAGGGTCCGGCCCACGCCGCGCCGTTGCTGGTCCCGGCGTACCGCGACGTTCTGCACCCACGCCTCGTCGGGTGTCGCCGGGTCGCCGGCCAGTGCCAGCCCGGCGTACCCGGCCAGCTGGTCGGTGCCGTCGACGACGGCCAGGTAGTGGTGCCCGTTGGCCAGCTCGTTCCAGAACATCTCGGCCGACCACTGTTCGGCACCGAACAGGTCGGCTTCAATCGGTACCGCCTGTTCGATGTGCCACCAGCGGAACCGGACGGTCCGCAGCTGCCCACCGACCTGGGTCACTGAAGCACCGGTTTGCGTCCGGCCGCCGCGACCGCGTCGGGCCGGCGCAGGTAGCAAGGGGTCAACGGCTCGGTGGGCACGGCGGTGCGGACCCGGTCGGCCGCCAACCGCGCCAGCGGCAGCGCGTCCGGGTAGCGGGGCTCGGGTCGCACCGGTACGCCGAGCAGTTCGGCGTACCGCAGGGCACCGTCGCCGACTGCCGTGGTTACGCCGAGACCCGGCAGGGCCTCGGCGACGGCGGCCGGTGCGCCGACCGCCGGGTCGGTGAGCCGCCGACCGTCGGCGGCGTACACCGCCCAGTAGATCTCCCGGCGCCGCGCGTCGGTAGCAGCCAGCACCCGGCCGGTCGCGGCGTCGGTGCCGGCGAGGTCGGTCCCGGCGGCGTAGCCGAGCGCGTCGAGCGAGTTGACGCCGTACGTCGGGATGTCGAGGGCATGCGCCACGCTGGCGGCGGTGACCAGACCGACCCGCAGTCCGGTGAACGGCCCGGGTCCGACCCCGGCCACCACCGCGGTCAGGTCCGCCGCCGTCGCACCGGACTCGACAAGGCAGGCGGCGATCTGCGGGGAGAGCAGTTCGCCGTGCGCCCGCGCGTCGACCGTACGTCGGCTTGCCAGCAGACGTACGTCGTCGGTGATCTCGGCCAGCGCGGCGGTCACCGCGGGAGTCGACGAATCCAGCACCAGTACCAGCACGGTATGCACCCTAACCGGACACCGCGTCCGGCTCCTGGCTGCCCTCGGCGCGCCCGTGCCGCCGGTCGGGCGGTGAGACCCACGCCCGGATGTGCGACGTACTCCCCGAGTCAATCGACGTACGGCACGGTGAGCGGCACTACCCGGTGGTGCCGCTGGCCGAGCTGGCGATCGCCGATCCGGGTGTCGCCCGACTACTGGCCCGGCACCGGGCGGGCCGCAGCGGTCAGCCGGTACCGGGGCGCAGCGGTTGACCGGTCAGCCGGCCACCGGCTGACCGGCACCGCCGGTCCGGCTCCAGTCGATGCCGGGCAGGCCGGCGTCGGCCAGCGCCTTGTCGGTGGCGCTGAACGGCCGGCTGCCGAGGAAGCCCCGCGGGTTCATCGGGCTGGGGTGGCCGGCCTCCAGCACGACGTGCCCCGGGTTGGTGATCAGCCCGCGCTTCTTGCGGGCGTAGCCGCCCCACAGCAGGAAGACGACCCGCTGGTCGCGGGCGTCGAGCGCGGCGATCGTGGCGTCGGTGAACTCCTCCCAGCCCTTGCCGGCGTGCGAGCCGGGCCGGCCCTGCCGCACGGTGAGCACCGCGTTGAGCAGCAGCACGCCCTGGGCCGCCCAGCCGGTCAGGTCACCGCTGCGTGGCATCGGCACCCCGACATCGGTGCCCAGCTCCTTGAATACGTTGCGCAGCGACGGCGGCACCGGCACCCCGTCGCGGACGCTGAAGCTGAGCCCGTGGGCCTGCCCGGCCCGGTGGTACGGGTCCTGGCCGAGGACCAGCACCCGGCACTGCTCCGGCGGGCACAGCTGGTACGCGGTGAACAGGTCCTCCACCGGCGGGTACACCGTCTGGTCGGCGTACTCGTCGGCGACGTACCGGCCGAGCGCGGCGGTGCCGGCCGGGTCCAGGTGCGGGGTGAGCGCGGTGGCCCAGGCAGGAGGCAACATGGCCAGCAGGTCGAGCATCTCGGGAGCCTTTCGTCACGCCTCGGTGGTGGCCGCCGCCCGTCCTCATGGAGAGCTGCGCGCCGTCCGGCACTCTACGGGTGGCCTGCGACATCACCGTCCAGCATGGCCGGCCGGCTGGTCCAGCGCGGCGAGCCGGCCCGACCAGCCGGGGCCCAGCCCGGTCACCTCGGCGGTCCGGGAGTCGTCCTCGGCCCGGTGCATGCGGATCAGCAGATGTGCCTCGGCGAGCTGCTCGACCATCCCCTCGCCCCACTCGACGACGGTGACCGCCCGGTCCATGTCGGCGTCCAGGTCGAGGTCGTCGATCTCGGCCCGTGGGTCGGGTGCGTCGCCGAGCCGGTACGCGTCGGCGTGCACCAGGGTGAGCGTGCCGCCGCGGGCCGGATCCGGCTGGTGTACCCGGGCGATGACAAACGTCGGCGAGGTGACGTCTCCGCGTACCCCGAGGCCGTCGCCGATGCCCTGCACCAGGACGGTCTTGCCGGCACCGAGCGGACCGGTCAGCACCACCAGGTCGCCCTGGCGCAGCAGCCGGCCGAGGCGGCGGCCGAGGTCGTGGGTGTCGGCCAGTTCGGGAAGCGGGATCCGGACGGTCATCGGGCGATTTTCGCAAGGAACGCGAACAGCGCCGCGTTGACCCGGTCGGCGTGTTCCAGCATCACCACGTGCCCGCCGTCGGGGATTCTCACGTAGTCGGCATCGGGCAGCCGACGCAGGATCTCCTCCGAGTGCGTCAGCGGGGTGATCATGTCCTTGTCGCCGACGATGACCAGGGTGGGGCTGCTCTCCAGGACCGCGAGCGCCGGGTACCGGGAGTGGGTCAGCAGGGTCCGTACGTACCGGGTGACGGTCTCCGCCGAGGTCCGCGAGTTCATCCGTTCGACATAGCTGACCAGCGCCGGGCTGGGCCGGTCGGTGCCGAAGCCGTACTGGCGGGTCAGCAGCCAGGCGAGGTCGGCGGTGGCCACTCGCAGCCGGTCGATCACCGAACCGGTCAGCCGGGTGGCGTTGTTGACCAGCATCAGCAGTGGCGAGCCGGCCCGACTGAGAATCGCCGGCAGGCCGAGCCGGGCCTCGTCGGCCAGGTTGCCCGAGGTCGCCATCAGTACGGTGCCGACCACCCGGGCACGGAACAGCTCCGGATGCCGTTGCGCCAGGGCCATGATGGTCATGCCGCCCATCGAGTGTCCGACCAGGATCAGTGGGCCATCGCCAGCGGCCTGCTCGATGACCGCGCGCAGCGTCTCACCGAGCGCGTCGATCTCGTAGTCGCCGGACTCCAGCCGCCCGGAGCGGCCGTGGCCGGGCTGGTCGTAGCAGACCAACCGGTACTCACCCCGCCGGGTCAGCTCCCGGCGTTGGAAGTGAAAGGTCCCCATGTCCAGGCAGTAGCCGTGTACAAAGACGATCGTCGGCCGCGGCGGTGCCGCGTCGTCCGGCTCGACGATCTCCACGTACACGTCGGTGCCATCGGCGGCGGTGACCACCCGGGTCTCGTCATAGGGCAGTTCTCCGAAGGGTTCGTCGGCGTACCGGTCTGCCACCTCCCGCTTGAGTCGGCGCACCAGGGCGCGTTCAACGGTGACCGTCGCGGTCACCCCGGCCGCCGCGACGCCGAGGGCCGCGCCCACGATGCCGGCGGTCCGGGCCACCTTCTGCGCACCGGCCCGCTGCCCGCTCATGGCCGGCTGTCCTGGTAGATCCGGGGCACCCGGGGACTACCGAACCGGGTGACGATCTCGTAGTTGATGGTGCCGACCGCGTCGGCCCAGTCGTCGGCAGTCGGGCCGCCGTCGCGTCCGTCACCGAACAATGTGGCCACCTCCCCAGCGTTGATCTCGTCGTCGCCGCAGTCGAGCACGATCTGGTCCATGCACACCCGACCGGCGATCCGCCGCACCCGGCCGCCGAGGCGCACCGGACCGGCGTTGGACGCGTGCCGGGGCACCCCGTCGGCGTAGCCGAGCGGCACCACGGCCAGGGTGCTCTCCCGTTCGGTGTGGTAGGTGTGCCCGTAGGAGACGCCCTGCCCGGCGGGGACCCGCTTGACCAGCATCACCCGGGCGCGGACGGTCATCGCCGGCCGTAGACCGAAGGTCTCGCCCGGCACCGGCGACAGCCCGTAGCAGGCGATACCGGGCCGGACCAGGTCGAAGTGGGTGTCCGGCCGGGTCAGGGTGGCCGCCGAGTTGGCCAGGTGCCGGTAGCGGGGGCGCAGCCCGTACCGGCTGGCCACGGCCAGCCCGTCGTGGTACGCCGCCAGCTGCCGGTCGATGGTGGCGTGCCCGGGCGCGTCGGCGAAGACGAAGTGGCTCCACACCCCGACCACCTCGACGGTGCCGTCAGACTGCGCCTTGGCGGCCGCCTCGACCAGCTCGGGCCAGTCGTCGCCGGTGGCCCCGCCCCGGGACAACCCGGTGTCGAGCTTGAGGTGCAACCGGGCCGGCCGGCCGGCGAGTCGGGCCGCGGCGACCGCCTCGGACAGCAGGGCGCGGCTGCCCACGCCGAGGTCGACGTCGGCGGCGACCGCGTCGTGTAGCGGCAGCCCGGGGCTGATCAGCCAGGCCAGCACCGGCGCGGTCAACCCCGCGCCGCGCAGCTCCAACGCCTCACCGAGGGTGCAGACGCCGAGCCAGTCAGCTCCGGCGTCGAGAGCGGCCCGGGCCGCCGGCCCCATCCCGTGGCCGTACCCGTCGCCCTTCACCACCGCCATCAGCTCGGCGCTGGTGCCGGCCCGCAGCCGGGCCACGTTCTCCCGAATCGCGTCCAGGTCGACCCGCACCTCTGCCTGCCACATGGAGCCAGCCTACTGACCAGTCACCTGATCGGGCAGGTTCCCGGCCGGTCAGGTCGGCACCGACCAGGGTCAGATCATCGTCACCCGCTGGAAGGCCACCATCACCCGTCGGTCAGGTCGGCCACCACCGGGCGCAGCGCGGCGGCCACCTCGACCGCGGTGACCGGCCCGTTGCGGGCAGCGGCCCGGCCGGCCAGGCCGTGCACGTACGCGGCGGCCAGCGCCGCCCGCTGCGGGTCCAGCCCAGCGGCGAGCAGCGAGCCGAGCAGGCCGGCCAGCACGTCGCCGGTGCCGCCGGTGGCCAGCGCCGGGGTGCCGGTGGCGTTCACGTACGCCCGTCCGTCCGGGGCGGCGACCACCGTACGGTCGCCCTTGAGCAGGACAGTCGCCCGCATCCAGGCGGCCAGCCGCAGCGCGGCCCCGACCCGGTCGTCGCCGGGTGGCTGGCCGGCGAGCCGGGCGAACTCCCGATCGTGCGGGGTGATCACGGTGGGTGCCTGCCGGCCGCGTAGCTGCTCCGCCCAGCTGCCGTCGACCAGCATGGTCAACGCGTCGGCGTCCAGCACCACCGGCACCGGCGCGGCCAGCACCGACCGCAGCTCGGTCACGGCGTGTTCCCCGCCGCCCAGCCCGGAGCCGCACACCCAGGCCTGCACCCGGCCGGCATCGGCGACCCGACCGGTGGCGATCACCGAGGGGTACCGGTCCAGCACCTGGGCGGCGGCGCTGCCGGCGTACCGGACCAGGCCCGTCGGCCCGGCGACCGCCCCGCCGACGGAGAGTACCGCCGCGCCCGGATAGGTCGCTGATCCGGTCGCCACCCCGACGACTCCCCGGGTGTACTTCTCGGCTGCCGGGGCCAGCGTCGGCCACCAGGTTGACACGTCGTCGCGACCGGGCACCTCGAACACGGGTGTGCCGCGCAACCACGGTCGCAGGCCGATGTCGACCAGCTCCACGTGGCCGGCGCGGACGGCGGCCGGTCCGACCATCAGGGCCGGCTTCAGGCATCCGAAGGTGACGGTGACGTCGGCCCGCACGGTGTCCGTCCCGGCCCCGGTAGCTCCGGACCCGGCCAGGCCAGCTCCGGTCGACGGCACCGCGGCGCCGTCGGGCACCCCGCCGGTGTCGACCGCCACGCCGCTGGGCACGTCCACCGCGACCAGCACCGGCCGACCGCCACGTGCCGAAGTGAGCTCGCCGGCCCGGGCGAGCGCACCGGCGGCCGGCTCCCGCAGCCCGCCGGTGCCGCCGATGCCGACGATCCCGTCCAGGATCAGGTCCGCGTGCCGGCCGGCACCGTCGGCGGTCCGACCGTCGGCCGCCCGGCCGCCTGCGGCCCGCAACGCGGCGAGCCCGCCACAGTGGGCCCGGTCCGGACGCAGCAGCCAGGCGGTGACCCGGGCGCCCCGGCGGGCCAGCCGGGCTCCGGCGTACAGCGTGTCACCGCCGTTGTCGCCCGAGCCGACCAGCAGCAGCACCTCGGCACCGTAGACCCCGCCGCGCTCGACGAGCAGGGTGGCGCACCTGCGGGCCAGGCCGGCGGCGGCCCGGTGCATCAATGTCCCCGGTGGAACGGTCGCCATCAGCGCCTGCTCGGCGCTGCGGACGTCGGACACCCGCCACACCTGGATCATTCCTCGCACCTCCGCCGCGCCGCCTTCGTCGCGCACCACCCATGGTCACCCTACCGGCGGTGGTGACCGGTGGGACGGTAACCGCTGCGCCGATTGTCCACAGGGTCCCCCGCCACGCTGTCGGTTCCGGATAGCGTCTGCCCATCGACGCATGCCGACGGAGGCGATATGAGTGAGCGGAGGCGACGTGGGTGAACTGCCCGGCAACGACGTGGGCCCGGCCGGCGGCGGGCCGCTGCGGGTGCGGCCGGCCGTGCTGCACGACGCCGCCGACTGGCTGGCGGTCCACCGGCTGGCCGGGTGATCACGTACCAGCAGCTGTGGCGGGCCGACCCGGCGGCCTGGCAGCGGGCCGCGTACGGCTGGCGGCGGCGGCAACCAGCGGTCGAGCGGCGGGCCGCTGAGGTGGCCGGGTCGGCCCGGGCGCTGCGCGCCGGCTGGTCCGGCCCGGCGGCGACCGCCGCCGACACCCGGTTGGCCGGCCTGGGTGACCGGCTGGACGCCGTCGGCCCGGCGCTGTGCGTCGTCGACCAGATCCTCAGCCGGTACGCCGAGCAGCTGGCCCGGGCCAAGGCGGTGCTCGCCGACTGGGTCGCCACGGCGGGGGTGCTCGGTCAGGCGATCGACCGGGACGGTCGAATCGGCGTGGTTCGTCGGCATGGTCGAGTACAAGGCGGCGCGGTCCGGGCGTACGTTCGCCCGGGTGGACCGGTGGCTCCCGTCCACCCGGATGTGTTCGGACTGCGGCCGGATCAACGAGCGGATGGCGCTGAACGTCCGGTCGTGGGTCTGTCCGTGTGGCGGTCACCACGACCGGGACGTCAACGCCGCGATCAACATCAAGGCCGCCGGGCAGGCGGACGTCAACGACCGTGGAGCGCGGGTAGGACCGGGACCCGTCCCGGCACCGCGCGGTAGAACGGTAACCCACCAGAACACTGCGCGTGTCACGCGCAGCGTGGCTGGAATCGCCGTCGTTTAGGGCGGCGAGGATGTCAATGGGCCGGGAACAACCCGGCTGCCAGCCGCCCCGGCACGGGCGCGGCGGTCACTCCACGGTGACCGACTTCGCCAGGTTCCGGGGCTGGTCGACGTCGTGTCCCCGGGCGGCGGCGATCTCGCAGGCGAGCACCTGCAGCGGCACCGTGGTCAACAGCGGGGCCAGCAGCGTCGGGGTGCGCGGTACGTAGATCAGATCGTCGGCGTACCGCGCCACGGCGGTGTCGCCCTCCTCAGCGATCACCACGGTACGGGCGCCTCGGGCCCGTACCTCCTGGATGTTCGACACGATCTTGTCGTGCAGCATGCCGCGGCCGGCCGGCGACGGCACCACGCAGACCACCGGGGTGCCCTGGTCGATCAGGGCGATCGGGCCGTGCTTGAGCTCGCCGGCGGCGAAGCCTTCGGCGTGCATGTAGGCGAGCTCCTTGAGCTTGAGCGCGCCTTCGAGAGCTACCGGGTAGCCGACATGGCGGCCGATGAACAGCACCTGGTTGGCGGTGGACAGGTTCCGGGCGAGCTGGCGGACCGGCTCCATCGAGTCCAGCACCTGCCGCAGCTTGCCCGGCATCTCCTGCAGCTGACTGACCACGGCGGCCACCTCGTCGGCGTACTTGATGCCGCGCACCTGGGCCAGGTGCAGGCCGATCAGGTAGCAGGCCACCAGCTGGGTGAGGAACGCCTTGGTGGAGGCGACCGCGATCTCCGGGCCGCTGTGGGTGTACAGCACCGCGTCGGACTCGCGCGGGATCGTGGAGCCGTTGGTGTTGCAGATCGCCAACACCCGGGCCTTCTGCTCCTTGGCGTGCCGCAGGGCCATCAGGGTGTCCATCGTCTCGCCGGACTGGGAGATCGCCACCACCAGGGTGGACCGGTCCAGCACCGGGTCCCGGTAGCGGAACTCGCTGGCCAGCTCCACTTCGCACGGGATCCGGGTCCAGTGTTCGATGGCGTACTTGGCGACCATCCCGGAGTGGTACGCCGTACCGCAGGCGACGATGAAGATCTTGTCGGCGTCACGCAGGTCCTGGTCGGTGAGGCGGACCTCGTCCAGCATGATCTCGCCGGTCTCGGTGAGCCGGCCGAGCAGCGTGTCGGCGACCGCCTGCGGCTGCTCGGCGATCTCCTTGAGCATGAAGTAGTCGTAGCCGCTCTTCTCGGCGGCGGAGGCGTCCCAGTCGATGTGGAAGTCACGGCCGAGCGCCGGCGCGCCGGAGAAGTCGGTGATCTCGATGCTGTCCGGGGTGATCAGGACGACCTGGTCCTGACCGAGCTCGACGGCGTCGCGGGTGTGCTCGATGAACGCGGAGACGTCGCTGGCCAGGTAGTGCTCACCCGGGCCACGGCCGACCACCAACGGGGAGTTGCGCCGGGCACCGACCACCGCGTCCGGGATGCTGGCGTCCACGGCGAGCAGGGTGAACGCGCCTTCGAGGCGTTGACACACCCGACGCATCGCGGCGGCCAGCAGTCGCGGGCCTTCCGGCTCGCCGGCCGCACGCAGGTCGGCCAGGGCGGCGGCGAGCAGGTGCGCTGCGCACTCGGTGTCGGTGTCGCTGACGAACTCGACCCCGTCGGCTTCGAGCTCGGCGACCAGCTTGGCGAAGTTCTCGATGATCCCGTTGTGGATGACCGCGACCCGGCCGTCGCGGGACAGGTGCGGGTGGGCGTTGCGGTCGGTCGGTCCGCCGTGGGTGGCCCACCGGGTGTGGCCGATGCCGGCGGTGCCGTCACCGATGCCGACCGTGGCCGGGCAGCAGGTGCTGTCGACCGTCGTGGTGTCCTCGGCGGTGCCGGTGCCGAACCGCTCGTCGCCGAATGCCTTCTCCAGGTTGGTAAGTTTGCCGGCCCGCTTTTCGGTGCGCAGCTCGTCGTCACAGACGATCGCCACGCCGGCCGAATCGTAACCCCGGTATTCGAGCCGCCGGAGCCCGTCCAGCACGATGCCCAGCGCCGGCCGCGCGCCGACGTACCCCACGATTCCACACATGGGTCGTAGCGTAGCCCACGATCGCTCATCGGCGGTGCGCATAACCCCCGCAATCGATCAGGCACGCTGAGCAGTAACCGATCAAACCCGCCTTATAGTGCAAAGTACGGGCGCCGTCATCTGCTTCAATGGACCGCATAAAGTGGCGAGGTGGCCACCTCCCCCGGCACCCCCGCCGACATCGACCCCCTGGTCCGCCGCATGCGCCCGTTCGGCACGACGATTTTCGCCGAAATGTCCGCTCTTGCCGTCCGCACCGGCGCGGTCAATCTCGGCCAGGGCTTCCCGGACACCGACGGGCCCACCGTGATGCTGGCGGCCGCTACCCAGGCGCTGCGCGGCGGCCACAACCAGTACCCGCCTGGTCCCGGCACCCCTGCGCTACGCACCGCTGTCGCCCGCAACCAGCAGCGCTTCTGGGGGCTCGACTACGACCCGGAGACCGAGGTCCTGATCACCGCTGGGGCGACCGAGGCGATCACCGCCGCCATCCTCGCGTTGTGCGAGCCGGGTGACGAGGTAATCTGCTTCGAGCCCTACTACGACTCGTACGCGGCCGCGATCGCGCTCGCCGGTGCGGTCCGCCGGCCGGTCACCCTACGCCCCGACGGGGACGGCCGGTACGCCTTTGATCCGGCCACGCTGCGCACCGCGGTCGGGCCACGTACCCGCCTGGTGCTCCTCAACTCCCCGCACAACCCGACCGGCAAGGTCTTCACCGTCGCCGAGCTCACCGCGATCGCCGCGATATGCCAGGAGCATGACATCTGGGCGGTCACCGACGAGGTGTACGAGCACCTCGTCTTCACCGACGCCGACACCCCACATGTCCCGCTCGCCACCCTGCCCGGGATGCGGGACCGGACGCTCCGCATCTCGTCGGCCGGCAAGACCTTCTCCTGTACAGGCTGGAAGATCGGCTGGGCCAGTGGGCCAGCCACGCTGGTCACCGCCACCGCCCGGGTCAAGCAGTTCCTCACCTACGTCAACGGCGGGCCGCTGCAGCCGGCCGTCGCGGTGGCGCTGGACCTACCGAACAGCTACTTCACCGGGCTGCGGCAGAACATGCAGGCGCAGCGCGACCAACTGGTGGCCGGGCTGTCCGAGGCCGGATTCCGGGTGCTGGTGCCGCAGGGCACCTACTTCGCCACCGCCGACATCAGCCCGCTGGGCGGCACCGACGGGATCGAATTCTGCCTGTCGCTACCGGAGCGCTGCGGAGTGGTCGCCGTACCGACCCAGGTGTTCTACGACGAGCCGGACGCCGGCAGGCTGCTGGTCAGGTTCGCCTTCTGCAAACGTCCCGAGGTCCTCGCCGAAGCCAGCCGGCGACTGGCCGGCCTGCAACCGGCCGGCTGACCGAGCAGGCCGGGTGGCAGGTTCAGGCCCGGTCGATCAGGCTTGCCGGCGTACTGGTCAGGCCGGGCTGACCGCGCGGACAGCAGCTGCGATCCGCTCGGCGACCGAACGGGCAGTCTCCACCGTCGTCGCCTCGACCATCACCCGGACCAGCGGCTCGGTACCAGACGGGCGCAGCAGCACCCGCCCGGTGCCGCCCAGCTCGGCCTCGGCCTGCTCGGCGGCGGACCGTACCGCCGGGTCGCCGGCACCGGCAACCCGGTCGCCGACCGGCACGTTGATCAACACCTGGGGCAGTTTGGTAACGGTGGCCGCCAGACCGGCCAGCGAGGTCCCGGTGGCCGCCATCCGGGACATCAGCTGCAGTCCGGTGAGCACGCCGTCGCCGGTGGTGGCGTAGCTGGGCATCACGATGTGCCCGCTCTGCTCACCGCCCAACGCCAGCCCGCTGGCCCGCAGCTCCTCCAGCACGTACCGGTCACCAACCTTGGTCTCGACCAGCTTGATGCCTTCCCGGGACATGGCCAGCCGCAGCCCGAGGTTGCTCATCACGGTGGCCACCAGGGTGTCGGCGGTCAACGTGCCGGCGTCGCGCATGGCCAGCGCCAGGATCGCCATGATTTCATCGCCGTCCACCTCGGTGCCGTCGGCGGTCACCGCCAGGCACCGGTCGGCGTCGCCGTCGTGGGCCAGCCCCAGGTCGGCGCTGTGTTCGAGGACGGCGGCCCGGACCACGTCGAGGTGGGTCGACCCGCAACCGTCGTTGATGTTGAGCCCGTTCGGCTCGGCGTTGATCGCGATGACCTCCGCGCCGGCCTCCCGGTACGCGACCGGGCCGACCTCGGCCGCCGCGCCGTTCGCGCAGTCAACCACCACCCGCAGCCCGTCGAGCCGGTGGTCGACCGTGCCGACCAGGTGCCCGACGTAGTGCTCGGCTCCGTCCAGCAGGTCGCTCACCCGGCCGATACCGGCCCCGGTGGGCCGCCGTCGGCCGATCGAGCCGTCGCCCTCGATCGCCGCGCCGATCGCGGCTTCGATCTTCATCTCGAGATCGTCCGGCAGTTTGTGCCCGCCGGCGGCGAACAGCTTGATGCCGTTGTCCGGCATCGGGTTGTGCGACGCGGAGAGCATCACCCCGAAGTCGGCCTTGGTCTCCCCGACCAGGAACGCGACGCCAGGGGTCGGCAGCACGCCGACCCGCAGCACGTTCGCGCCGGCGCTGGTCAGCCCGGCCACGACGGCGGCCTCCAGCATCTCGCCGCTGGCCCGCGGATCGCGGCCGACCACGGCCAGCGGCTGACGGCTCGGATCCCGCTCGGCCAGGGTGTGCGCGGCGGCGACCGCGACCGCCAGCGCCAACTCCGGGGTGAGATCGGCGTTGGCCCGCCCGCGTACGCCATCGGTGCCGAACAGCCGCGCCATACCTGTCATCCTCCGATGGTCCCGCTAACGGTGCCGCTCCACCGCCCCTCGGGGGGACGGATCCGCCCGCTGCGATGGCGAGCGAGCCGGCAACCGATGAAGATACTGCCGATGAACGGAAAAATCCGCATCAACTAGACAAAAAAGCACGGACGGCCGAGAAACCCCACGAAGGAGGTGTCCCAGCCGCCCGTTCAGCCGTATCGGACTAGCGCTTCGAGTACTGCGGAGCCTTACGAGCCTTCTTCAGGCCGTACTTCTTGCTCTCCTTGACCCGGTCGTCGCGGGTGAGGAAGCCCGCCTTCTTCAGCGCTGGGCGGTCGTCGCCGTCGTTGGCGCACAGCGCCCGGGCGATACCCAGCCGCAGCGCGCCCGCCTGGCCGGTGATGCCGCCGCCGCGCAGGTTGGCGATCACGTCGAACGCCTCGGCCTTCTCAGCCGTCACCAGCGGCTCCCGGATCAACTGCTGGTGCACCTTGCTCGGGAAGTACTCCTCGAGCTCGCGGTCGTTGCAGGTGACCTTGCCGGAGCCGGGGACGATCCGCACCCGGACGATGGCTTCCTTGCGCCGCCCGACGGTCTGGATCGGGCGCTCGCCGCGCGGCGCGCGCACCACTGGCGCGGGCGTCACGGCGGGGGCCGGCTCGGTCTCGGCAACGGCGACCGGGCTGGCCTCGGTGGTCTCGGTCATGCTTGTTCCTTCGCCCGCGCTCACTGCGCGATCTGCTTGATCTCGAACGGCACCGGCTGCTGCGCGCCGTGCGGGTGCTCGGCGCCGGCGTAGACCTTGAGCTTGCGGATCAGCTTGGCACCGATCTTGTTGTGCGGCAGCATGCCCTTGACGGCCAGCTCGATCGCCCGCTCGGGGCGCTTGGCCAGCAGCTCGTCGTAGCCGACCTGCTTCAGCCCGCCGGGGTAACCGGAGTGCCGGTAGGCCACCTTGGTGTGCCGCTTGTTGCCGGTCAACGCCACCTTGCCGGCGTTGACGACGATGACGAAGTCACCGGTGTCGACATGCGGCGCGAAAGTCGGCTTGTGCTTGCCGCGCAGCAGCGTGGCGGCGTGGGTGGCCAGGCGGCCCAGCACGACGTCAGAGGCGTCGATCACATGCCACTGACGCTCGATCTCACCCGGCTTCGGGCTGTACGTACGCACAGGTCTACCTTGTCTCGTCGTCGGTCTGGGGTCGCGCGTCGGTCGTCAGGTAACGCGCGGGCCGTCGGGGCGACCCGGAACCGGGCGACCTGGCAGAGAACGCGCGCGCGAACGACAAGCATACCCCGGCTGACCCGGCATCATCGGACGGGGCCTCCCGTAGACGGTGAGCTACATCCACGGACGGTGACCTGGGACGGTGACGGGTCTGGCGAGGGACGCCCCTCGGTTGTCGCACAACAGCAGGCGACGATACCCGCTGCCCGGCACGCCGGTCAAAACCCCTGGTCGGCACCGGTACGCCGGAGGTCCCAGCAGATGGGCTGGCTAACCCCCTGACAACGGTCCGTGTGAGCTGCTCTTAGCAGGCTGGAAACAATCGGGACGTCGCGGTGAAATCGCCCCCCGGCACGCTTCGCACATGCCAGGCAGCGTGCAGGTGACCATCGGGCCGACCGGCGAATCAGTCGACCGGACCGTGGCCACCCACTGCCCGTACTGCGCGCTGCAGTGCGGCATGCGGCTGCGCGCGAGCGCCGACGGCGGCGTGCAGGTGCTGCCCCGGCAGTTTCCCACCAACCAGGGCGGGCTCTGTCAGAAGGGCTGGACCGCTGCCGAGCTGCTCGACCACCCGCAGCGGCTGACCACCCCGCTGGTCCGTGACCGACCGGGAGCCGAGCTGCGGCCGGCCAGCTGGGACGAGGCGCTGGACCGGATTGTCGCCGACGTCACCGGCATTGCGCAGGCACACGGCCGCGACGCGGTCGCGATGTTCGGCGGCGGCGGGCTCACCAACGAGAAGGCGTACGCGCTGGGCAAGTTCGCCCGGGTCGCGCTGCGCACCCGCAACATCGACTACAACGGCCGGTTCTGCATGTCCTCGGCGGCCGCCGCCGGGATCCGGGCCTTCGGCGTCGACCGCGGCCTGCCGTTCCCGATGGCCGACGTCGGCACCGCCGACACCCTGCTGCTGGTCGGCGCGAACGTGGCCGAGACGATGCCGCCGTTCGCCCGCTACCTGACCGAGATGAAACAGCGCGGCGGTACGTTGATCGTGATCGACCCCCGCCGCACCGCCACGGCCCGCCTGGCCGACCTGCACCTGCAGCCAACCCCCGGCACCGACCTCGCGGTGGCCAACGCGCTGCTGCATGTCGCGTTGCGGGAGGGCTGGGTGGACCAGGCCTACGTCGCCGAGCGGACCACCGGCTTCGACACCGTCCGGGCCACCGTCGCCGGTTACTGGCCGGCCCGGGTGGAACGGCTCGCCGGGGTACCGATCGGCGATCTGGAGGCGGCGGCGCGGGCGCTGGCCGGCGGCGACCGACGCGCGACCGACGCCCCGCCCGCGAAGGTCGTCATCCTCACCGCGCGCGGAGCCGAACAGCACGCCAAGGGCGTCGACACGGTCAGCGCCTACGTCAACCTGGCGCTCGCCCTCGGGCTGCCCGGCCGGCCCGGCTCCGGGTACGGCTGCCTGACCGGCCAGGGCAACGGTCAGGGCGGCCGGGAGCACGGCCAGAAGGCCGACCAGCTGCCCGGCTACCGGCGCATCGACGACCCGGCGGCGCGGGCACACGTGGCCGGGGTGTGGGGCGTCGACCCGGCCGACCTGCCCGGGCCGGGGGTTTCCGCGTACGAGCTGCTGGACGCGCTCGGCACCCCGGCCGGGCCGAAGGCGTTGCTGGTCTTCGGCTCCAACCCGGTGGTCTCGGCACCCCGTGCCGGCCGGGTCCAACGCCGACTGGCCGACCTGGACCTGCTGGTCGTCGCCGACTTCGTGCTGTCCGAGACGGCGGCGATGGCCGACGTGGTGCTGCCCACCGCCCAGTGGGCCGAAGAGGACGGCACCATGACCAACCTGGAGGGCCGGGTGCTGCGCCGGCACGCGCTGCGGCCACCCCCGTCCGGCGCCCGCACCGACCTGGCCGTGCTGGCCGACCTGGCGCGGCGGCTCGGCTGCCCGGCCGGGCAGTTCCCGGCCGACCCCGCCGAGGTCTTCACCGAGCTACGCCGGGCCTCAGCCGGCGGGGTCGCCGACTATGCCGGGGTCACCTGGGAGCGGATCGACACCGCCGACGGGGTCTTCTGGCCCTGCCCGGACCCGGACCGGCCGGACACCCCACGGATGTTCACCGAACGGTTCGCCACCCCGGACGGGCGCGCCCGGTTCGTGCCGGTGGAGCACCGGGCCGCCGCCGAGGAGGTCTGCGCCGACTACCCGCTCTACCTGACCACCGGCCGGGTGCTGGCCCAGTACCAGTCCGGTGCGCAGACCCGCCGGATCGCGCCGCTGCGCGGTGCCGCCCCGGAGGCCTTCGTGGAGCTGCACCCGGACCTGGCCGCCCGGCTCGGCGTCGCCGACGGCGACCCGGTCAGGGTGACCAGCCGACGCGGCGAGATGCGCGCCCCGGCCCGACTGACCGGGTCGATCCGCCCGGACACCGTGTTCGCCCCGTTCCACTGGGGTGGCGCGGGGCGGATCAACTCGGTCACCAACGACGCGTTGGACCCGACATCCCGGATGCCCGAGTTCAAGATCTGTGCGGTCAGGGTGGAGCGAGCGTGAACCGTATCGTCATCGTCGGCCACGGCATGGCCGGTGCCCGGCTCGCCGCCGAGCTGCCCGCCCGGCGCGGCGACTACAAGATCACCGTGTACGGGGCGGAGCGGCACCGGGCGTACAACCGGATCATGCTGTCGAACCTGCTCGCCGGCCGGGCCGACGAGCTGGACGTCACGCTCACCGAGGCCGCCGGGCACGGCATCGACGTGCGGTCCGGGTTGGCGGTGACCGCGATCGAGCCGGCCACCCGGACGGTGCGCACCGCCGACGGCACCGCCACCGAGTACGACCAGCTGGTGCTCGCCACCGGCAGCCGGGCCGTGGTCCCCGACCTGCCCGGCCTGACCGGCACCGACGGCCCAGCGGGGTTGCCCGACCGGGTCGCGGTGTTCCGGACCCTGGACGACTGCCGGCGGATCCTCGCCGCCGCCGACGGTGCCCGCACCGCGCTGGTGCTCGGCGGCGGCCTGCTCGGCCTGGAAGCCGCCCGGGGGCTGGCCGCCCGCGGACTGGACGTACGGGTGGTGCACAAGGTCGGTCAGCTGATGGAGCGTCAACTCGACGCCACCGCCAGCGCGGTGCTCGCCCGTACCCTGGCCGGCCTCGGCGTCGGCACCGAGCTGGCCGCCGCCGCCGAGTCGGTCACCGCCACCACCGACGGGGTCCGGCTGCGGCTCGGCGACGGCCGGGAGCTGGACGCCGACCTGCTGGTGCTGGCCTGCGGTGTCCGGCCGGACACCGACCTGGCCCGGCGGGCCGGGCTACGGGTCGGGCGCGGTGTGATGGTCGACGACCGGATGGCCACCAGCGACCCGCACATCTGGGCGATCGGGGACTGCGCCGAACACGACGGCGTCGTTACCGGGCTGGTCGCCCCCGCCTGGGAACAGGCCCAGGTGCTGGCCCGGGTGCTGGCCGGCGACGACCCGGGTGCCCGCTACCGGCCACTGCCGACGGTGACCCGCCTCAAGGCCGCCGGCATCGACCTCGCCGCGATGGGCGACACCCGGCCGGGCGCCGACGGGCAGACCGAGGAGCTCAGCTTCGCCGACCCGGCCCGCGGCACGTACGCCCGTCTGCTGATCCGCGACGACCGGCTGACCGGGGCGATCATGCTCGGCGACAACCCGGCCGTCGGCACCGTCATCCAGCTGTTCGACCGGGGCGGTCCGGTGCCGGCCGACCGGCGGGCGCTGCTGCTCGGCCGGGCGGTCGGCGGCACCGTCGCGGCGCCGGCGACCAGTCCGGCACTGATGCCGGATGCGGCGACCGTCTGCCAGTGCAACACGGTCAGCAAGGGCGCGCTGGTGCGCTGCTGGCGCGCCGGTGCCCGGTCGGTCGCCGAGGTGGTCGCCGCCACCCGGGCCACCACCGGCTGCGGCAGCTGCACCGACGCGGTCACCGGCATCGTCGACTGGCTCTCATCTGTGGATTCCGACGTGGAGGTACCAGCGTGAACCGGTTGATCGTCATCGGCAACGGCATGGTCGGGCAGCGCCTGGTCGAAGCGGTCCGCTCCCGTGACACCGGCGGCGAATGGCAGGTCACGGTACTCGCCGAGGAGTCGCGGCCGGCGTACGACCGGGTCCGGTTGTCGGCCTTCTTCGACGGCGTCGGGCCGGACGAGTTGAGCGTGCACACCCCGGACGACGGGGTGGATCTACGGCTGGCCCAGCCGGCCCGGCGCATCGACCGAGACCGCCGGGTGGTCGTCACCGACCACGGCGAGTACGGCTACGACGCGCTGGTGCTGGCCACCGGCTCGTACCCGTTCGTCCCGCCGATCGACGGCGCACACCGCCCCACCGACGGCGCCAACGGCGGCGGCCTGCGCGACGGGGTGTTCGTCTACCGGACGCTGGACGACCTGGTCGCCATCCGCGACTTCGCCACCGATCCGGCCGCCGACCGGCGGGTCGGCACGGTGATCGGCGGCGGCCTGCTCGGCCTGGAGGCCGCCAACGCGCTGCGGCTGCTCGGCCTGCGTACCCATGTGGTGGAGTTCGCGCCCCGGCTGATGCCGGTCCAGATCGACGAGGCCGGCGGGGCGATGCTGCGCCGCTACGTCGAGGACCTCGGCGTCGACGTGCACCTGGGGACCGCGACGTCGGCGATCCGCACCGGGCCGGACGGCACCCCGCACGGGGCCGCCCTCACCGACGGCACCGAACTGGAGACCGACCTGGTGGTCGTCGCCGCCGGCATCCGGCCCCGCGACGACCTGGCCCGCGCCGCCGGGCTGGCCGTCGGCGAGCGCGGCGGGGTGACCGTCGACGCCACCTGCCGGACCAGCGACCCGCACATCTGGGCGGTCGGCGAGTGCGCCGCGGTCAGCGTCGACGGCGAACCGGGCCGCTGCTACGGGCTGGTCGCCCCCGGCTACGCGATGGCCGAGGTGGTCGCCGACCGGCTGCTCGGCGGCACCGCTGCCTTCCCCGGCGCGGACACCTCCACGAAGCTCAAACTACTCGGGGTGGACGTGGCGTCGTTCGGTGACGCGCACGGCACCACCACCGACTGCCTGGACGTGACATTCACTGACCCGGCCACCCGGGTCTACGCCAAGCTGGTGCTCTCCGATGACGCGCGGACCCTGCTCGGCGGGGTGCTGGTCGGCGACGCGACGGCGTACCCGACGCTTCGGGCCAGCGTCGGTGGGCCGCTGCCGGGCCCGCCGCTGGCGCTGCTCGCCCCGGCCGGGTCCGACGGTGCCGCCGGTGGGGCCGGCATCGACGCGCTGCCCGGCAGCGCCCAGGTCTGCTCCTGCAACGCGGTCACCAAGGATCAGATCCTCGGCGCGATCGGCGACGGTTGCACCGACGTCGCCGGGATCAAGGCGTGCACCCGGGCCGGCACCAGCTGCGGGTCCTGCGTACCGATGCTCAAGCAGTTGCTGTCCGTCGCCGGGGTGGCCCAGTCAACGGCGCTGTGCGAACACTTCGACCACAGCCGCCAGGAGCTGTTCGACATCGTCCGGGTACGCGGTATCCGGACCTTCTCCCAGCTGGTCGCCGAGCACGGCCGGGGCCGGGGCTGCGACATCTGCAAGCCGGTGGTCGCCTCGATCCTCGCCTCGCTGGGCAACGGCTACGTCCTCGACGGCGAGCAGGCCACCCTGCAGGACACCAACGACCACTTCCTGGCCAACATCCAGCGCGACGGCACCTACTCGGTGGTGCCGCGGATACCCGGTGGGGAGATCACCCCGGAGAAGCTGATCGTGATCGGCGAGGTGGCCCGGGACTTCAACCTCTACACGAAGATCACCGGTGGGCAGCGGATCGACCTGTTCGGTGCCCGGGTCGAGCAGTTGCCGAAGATCTGGCGGCGGCTGGTCGACGCCGGCTTCGAGTCCGGTCACGCCTACGGCAAGGCGCTGCGGACGGTGAAGTCCTGCGTCGGCTCCACCTGGTGCCGCTACGGGGTGCAGGACTCGGTCGGCCTGGCGGTCGCCCTGGAGCTGCGCTACCGGGGGCTGCGCGCCCCGCACAAGATCAAGTCTGCGGTATCCGGCTGCGCCCGGGAGTGCGCCGAAGCGCGCAGCAAGGACTTCGGCATCATCGCCACCGACGCCGGCTGGAACCTCTACGTCGGCGGCAACGGCGGCTTCCGGCCCCGGCACGCCGACCTGTTCGCCAGTGACCTGTCCACCGAGGAACTCGTTCGTACCATCGACCGGTTCCTGATGTTCTACATCCGCACCGCCGATCGGCTGCAGCGCACCGCGGCCTGGATCGAGGCGATGGACGGCGGCCTGGACCACCTGCGATCGGTGATCGTCGACGACTCGCTCGGGCTGGCGGCCGAGCTGGACGAGGCGATGGCCCGGCATGTCGAGTCCTACTCGGACGAGTGGCGGGACACGATCGACGACCCGGAACGGCTACGCCGCTTCGCCTCCTTCGTCAACGCACCCGACACCCCGGACCCGTCGATCACCTTCGAGGTCGAGCGGGGCCAGCCGGTGCCAGCCCTGGGCGAGCGCCGGCCCGTCGCGCTCGGTCTCCCGACAACCCTGGAGGTACGCCGATGAGTGTGCAGACAGTCAACGTCACCGCCCAGTGGACACCGGTGTGCCCGTACTCCCGGGTGGAGCCGGAGCGGGGCGTTGCCGCGCTGGTCGACGGCGAGCAGGTGGCGGTCTTCCGGACCTACGACGGGACGTTGTACGCGATCGGCAACCAGGACCCGGTCGCCGGTGCCCACGTCATGTCCCGGGGCATCGTCGGTACCCGGGGGGACATCCCGACCGTGGCGTCACCACTGCACAAGCAGATCTACGACCTGCGTACCGGCGAATGTCTGGATCTGCCGGGCGTCGCCGTGCCGACCTACCGGCTGCGCTGTCGGGACGGGCTGATCGAGGTGCTCGGTCGGCGGCAGGACCAGTGATGTCCGACGAGCTGTCCGGATTCACCATCGGGGTCACCGCCGACCGGCGGCGCGACGAGCTGGCCGCGCTGCTGGAACGACGGGGTGCCCGGGTGGTGCTCGCCCCGGCACTGCGGATCGTGCCGTTGGCCGACGACACCGAACTACGGGCATCGACCCGGGCCTGCCTGGACGATCCGCCGGACGTGCTGATCGCCAACACCGGCATCGGCATGCGTGGCTGGCTGGAGGCCGCAGAGGGGTGGGGCTTGGCCGAGCCGCTGCGGGCGGTGCTCGGCGGCGCCTACATCGTGGCCCGCGGTCCCAAGGCCCGGGGCGCGATCCGGGCAGCCGGCCTGCACGACCAGTGGTCACCCGCGTCGGAGAGCTGTGACGAGGTCACCGACTATCTGCGGGCCCGCGGCGTGGCCGGCCAGGTGATCGCGATGCAGCTGCACGGGGAACGGCAACCGGAGTGTTCGGCGGCGCTCGAGGCGGCCGGCGCCACCGTGATCGAGGTGCCGGTGTACCGGTGGGCGCCGCCGACCGACCCGGCACCACTGCACCGGCTGGTCGACCTGGTCGCCGGCCGGCTCGTCGACGCGGTCACCTTCACCTCCGCGCCGGCGGTCGGAGCGCTGCTGCGCGCCGCCGGGCCCAACGCCGACGCGGTGCTCGAGGCGATGCGGACCGACGTACTGGCCGCCTGCGTCGGTCCGGTCACCGCGGCGCCGCTGCGCCGGCACGGAGTGCCGGTGACCGCACCGGCTCGCGCCCGACTCGGGGCGCTGGTCCGGACCATCGTCGACGAACTGCCCCGGCGGGCGGTCAACCTGAAGGTCGGCGGACACCTGCTCACCCTGCGCGGACACGCCGCAGTGATCGACGGTGAGTTACGCCCGTTGGCACCGGCACCGATGGCGGTGCTACGCGCGCTGGCGCAGACCCCGGGACGGGTGCTGTCCCGGGCCGCCCTGCTGCGCACCCTGCCCCGAGGTGCCGACGAGCACGCCGTCGAGATGGCGGTGGCCCGGCTGCGGGCCGGGCTGGGTACGCCCGGGGTGATTCAGACCGTGGTCAAACGCGGCTACCGGCTGCCGATCGACTGAGGAAGGCCGCGCCCGGCGGGCTGAGGCCGCACGGCCGGCTGAGCACGCGCCAGCCGGCGGCGCAGCGCGCCGCCGGCTGTGTTGCCGTACAATCAGCCGACCGGCGTCGGATACCCCCGGCCGTGCTCGGCGCGCAGCGTCGCCATGGCGTGCTCGACGACAGTGACCAGCACACTCTTCGTCGAGTCCCGGCTGCGGGCGTCGCACATCACCAGCGGAACGTGCGGCGCGATAGCCAGCGCCTCCCGCACCTCCCCCGGCTCGTACTCTGGCGCGCCGTCGAAGCAGTTCAACGCCACGAGGTACGGCAGCTGCCGGTTCTCGAAGTAGTCGAGCGGGGCGAAGGCGTCGGTGATCCGGCGGGTGTCCACCAGCACCGCGGCACCGACCGCGCCGCGGATGATCTCGTCCCACATGAACCAGAACCGGGTCTGTCCGGGTGTGCCGAACAGGTAGAGAATCAGGTCGTCGGCCATGGTGATCCGGCCGAAGTCCATCGCCACCGTGGTGGTCTCCTTGCCGGGGACCTTTGACGGATCGTCGATGCCGACACCGGCCGAGGTCATCAACGCCTCGGTGGTCAGCGGCGTGATCTCGGAGACCGCGCCGACCATGGTGGTCTTGCCCACCCCGAATCCACCGGCGATGACGATCTTCGCCGAGGTGATTCCCTTGTCCCGGCGGACGCCGGGACGGTCATAGCCTGCGAAGTCCACTTAGCACCCTCTCAAGAAGTTCCATTCGCTCCTCGTAGCCCTCTGTCTCAGTCGGAGCGGTGCTGTGCAACGCCAGCAGGCCGTCGGCGACCATGTCGGCGACGAGGACCCGTGCGACGCCCAGCGGGAGCCGGGTGTACGCGGCGATCTCCGCCAGTGACTGGGCACGGTTGTCGCAGATCGTGGCGATTCGATGCTTGTCGTGCCCGGCGAAACGAGACTCGGTGACCGCCGCCGCCGAGGCCACCAGCACCGCCTCCAGGGCGATGTGCTGCTGTGGCTCGGTACGCCCGCGGGTGACCGCATAGGGGCGGACCAGCGCTCCGCGCGGGTCCTGTCGTGGTTGGCCCATTGAGCGGTCACCTCCTCGTGGGTCTGCTGGCACGTCATCGGTGACGGTCCCTTGTGTCGCTGCGAAACTTCAGCCTCGGATCAGGGTCGGCCGCCCACGGCCTCCCGTGGGGCCGGGACCAGCGCGGCACCGACCCGCTCGACCAGCAATGCCATCTCGTACCCGACCTGACCGACGTCGCAACTACGGGCGGCGAGCACCGCCATCGACGATCCGTCGCTGATGGACATCAGGAACAGGTACCCGCTGTCCATCTCGATCACTGTCTGCAGCACGCCACCCGCGCTGAACATCCGCGACGCCCCGTCGGTGAGGCTGACCACGCCGGAGGTGATCGCCGCCAACTGGTCGGCCCGATCCGCCGGCAGGTCACGCGAGGAGGCGAGCAGCAGTCCGTCTGCCGAGACAGCCACGACGTGGGCGATCCCCGCCACGCTGTCGGCGAAGTTGCTGAGCAGCCAACCCATGTCCTGAATAGCTGCTGGCCTGTTCATTCGCTGGTCTCCTTGGTTGAGTTGGCGCGGTACTGCTCGCTGCCGACGGTCCGGCCGCGTTGCACGCCACGGTGATATGCCGACAACAGGCCGCGGACCTCGTCCGGGGTCCGCCGGGTCGGCTCGCGGCCCTGCTTGGCCTCCACGCCACCCGGCACCAGCTGTGCCTGGGGCTGGCGCTTTGGCAGACCAGAGCGGGTGATGCCGGCGGTCGCCGGCTCCGCGGCCTTACTGGCCCGGGCCCAGCCCTCGTCGGCGGCGGTACGCCAACTGCCGGAGTCGCCGGTCCGTTGCCGGGGGATGGCATTCAGCGCCGACGTCGCCGCGCCGGCCGAAGTGGACGGTGCTGGCGCCGGTGGCGCCGCCGGGGGTGGTGGTGCGGCGTTCGGCTGCACCGGAGCAGAGTACGCCGCCGGTTGTGGAGCCGACTGTCCCGGGTTGCGGGCCGGCAGCGGTGTCCTGGTCGGAGCGGGTGCCGGCGGGTACGCCGGTGCGGGCGCACCGGCAGCAGGCGGACGACCGGCGGTCGGCAGCGGCAGGACGGTGGTTTCGGCCGAGCCGTGTGACCGGAACCAGACCGCCTCCATCTCCCGGAAGATGGGCATCTCAGCGGCGTCCTCGGGCCGGGCACCGGGGTTGGCGGGCGCCGCGGGCTTGGCGGGCGCCGCGGGCTTGGCGGGCGCTGCAGGCTTGGCGGGCGCTGCAGGCGCACTGCCGCCGGTGGAGCCGCCGGCCATCGGGCCGTGCGGCAGCTGGCCGCCGGTGCGTACCGCTGGGGCCAGCGGATGCATGGTGGCCGGGATGACCGACTGGTCCGGGTGGCCGCTGGTACCGGCCGGTCGCACCGTCGGGTAGGCCACGGTCGGCGTACCGACGTTGGCCACCGGCGGTGCCGCCGCAGGCGGGGCGGCGGATGCCGCCGGACGGTACGCCGGCAGCCCCGGGTTGTACGTCGGCGCGGCCGGGCCGGCGGCCGGGGCAGCCGGTGCGCCGGACATGGGAACGCCGGACATGGGAGCGCCGGACATGGGAGCGCCGGACATCGGTGACGCGGAGATCGGGGCGGCGGACACCGGCGTCGACTGCCCGCCGGTGGTCACCGGGAAGGCGGCGGTAGGTGCACCGGCCACTGCGTTCCACTGTGACGACCGGGCGTTCTGCCACTGGTCCGTGAGGGTCGCCGTACGGCCGGGTGCCGCCGCCGGCGGACTCGAGATCGGCGACCAGGTCCCGCCTGACGTGGGCGCGGCGGAGATCGGCTCGGCCGCCATGGCCGGGCGTCCCCGCGTCATCGCTGGCTCCCGGGTGCGCTGCGGCAGCACCAGGATGCTGCTCGGCAGCGTGGCCTGGGCGATAGTGCCGCCCTCCGGGTTGGGCCGCAGTTCGACCCGGATGCCGTACCGGCCGGCCAGCCGGCTGACCACGGCGAGACCCATCAGTCGGAACGCCGAGACGTCGACCGTGGACGGCTCGGCAAGCCTCCGGTTGAGATTGTCCAACTGCTCCTCAGACAGCCCCAGGCCGCGGTCCTCCACCTGGACCAGTACGTAGTCGCGCAGCCGCCGGGCGTCGGCGACGACCGTGGTGGTCGGCGGGGAGAACCGGGTGGCGTTGTCGAGCAGCTCGGCGACGAGACGTACCACGTCGTTGACCGCGTGCGCGGAGATCAGGATGTCGGTGTCGACGGTGCCGAACTCGATCCGGTTGTAGAGCTCGACCTCAGACTGCGCGGCTCGCAGCGCGTCGACCAGCAGCGCGTCCTCCCGGCGTGGCGCCGTCGAGTCGGCACCTGCCAGGACCAGCAGATTCTCGTCGTTGCGGCGCATCCGGGTGGCGAGGTGGTCGAGCTGGAACAGCTGGGCGAGCCGCTTCGGGTCCTCCTCGCCGCGCTCGATCGCGTCGAGCTCGCCGATCATCCGGTCGACCAACGTCTGGCTTCGGCGGGCCAGGGAGAGGAACATCGCCGACACGCTCGCCCGCAGCGCGGCCTGCTCGGCGGCGATCCGGACCGCCTCCCGGTGCACCACGTTGAACGCCTGGCCGACCTGGCCAACCTCGTCGCGGTTGGGCAGGCGGATCGGGTCACGTAGGTTGCGGACGATCTCCTCCGGGCCCCGGTCGTTGAGGTCGTTGACGTCGCGGAGCTTGGCCACCGCCTCCGGCAGGTCCCGGCTGGCCACCGACATGGCGCCTTCCCGCAGCCGCCGCAGCGAGTCGTTCAACGAGCGGGCCAGGACCACCGCAAGGGCAATCGCCAGCACCAGGACGATCAGCACCGCGATCGACTCGATGATCGCCTGCCGGGTGACGTTGGTGCTCACCTCGGTGGCCCGGTCGAGCAGCCGGTTCTCCAGCTGGACCTCGGCCCACCGCATCAGGTCGTTGACCGCGCCCACGGCTCGGGCGGCCTGTGCGGCGCTCATCGGAGCCCGCTGGCCCACCGAACGGGTGATCTCGGTGGCGACCCGGTCGGCCAGGAAGACGGCGTCGCCGGTGACGCTGCTGTCGGCCAGCTCCTGCTCCCACGGCGACGCGGCCAGCGAGAACGACAGCAACGCCTCCTGCTGGCTGGTCAGCGTGGCCAGGTACGACGAGAACTGCTCCTCGTCCAGCCGGCCGGTGGACAGCGCGGCGAAGATGATCGCCTCCTCCTCGGCCGTGGCCAGCTTGGCCCGGGCGAAGGCGGAGACGGCACGCAGACTGTCCGGCACCTCGCCGTCACCGGAGACCTGGCCGAGCACCTCACCGTAGGAAGCCAGGTCGGACAGGATGACGCCGTACCGCAGCACCGCTTCCGGCACTGGCATCTGCCGCCGGTCGAGCACCTCCTGGCGGGTGGCGTTCAAGGTGTCCAGATGGTCGTCGATGGCGACCAGCTGCCGCTCGACCGCCTCCGGCACGTTTCCGACCCGGTCGCGTTCGGCGGCGTACGCAGCGATCCGCTCGTCGGTGCTGCGCACCCGGCTGTTGTATGCCTCGGCGTCGGCGTCGCGGGCGGCGAGGAAGGTCACCGCGGCCATCCGCTCCTTGTGGACGTCCTGAGCCAGGGCTGAGACGTCGACGGAGAGTTCGGCCATCGACCGCACCATTCGCGCGTCGACGGCTCCCTGTCCTACGTCGACCAGCCGTACCGTGGCCAGAGCGGCGACCGCGGCCAGCGGAACGACCAGGATCAGGGCCAGTTTGGACCTGATCCGCGCATCCCTCAGTCGCGGCACCCAACGCAACTGCGCGCGGCGCTTCCGCGGGCCGTTGTCGGGCAGGGTCGTCGGTCCGGTCCTCACGACATCGCCTCCGTCGCTATCTCCACACGCGGACTGCCGACCGATGCCTGCTGCAGCGGTGAGCGCCGCATGCGGCACGGCCGCGATTTCACCAGAAGTGGACCCGCTTGGGAAGCCTCAGTCGGGCAGAAATCGGTCGGACGACCTGTAATCACCCCAGTGTTACCGGAGAGTATCTTCATCACACCGCCCTGATCAGCGCGGATGGAACTTCCACCGTCAGTTGTCCCGCCAAAGTCAACGCTCGCAACATGCACTCGTTGCCAACATGTGGGACGACAGTCCCGGAAACGCCCCGACCGGCGCGCTTGACCAGAACGCCGCCCATTGGCATGGTTTCCCAAGTTTGCAGGCTCCGCGCACACCGTACGGCATGCCGCCGGCGCTACTTCTACTGAGGACGTGCTCAGCCGCGCCGCCGCCCACCGACCGGGTGCGCATCCGCCGCGTACCTGGAGGACTGACTTGAGGCCCACCCGTTCCGCCCTACTCACGGCGCTCGCATCCACATTGCTGGCCTCTTCGCTCACCGGCTGCCAGTTCGCCAGCGACTCGGCCGGCGGGGACGGCGGCGAGATCCTCATCGCCGCCGACCTGGAACTGTCCGGTGCCGCCGCAACCGTCGGCAAGGGCTACCAGCGAGCCCTCGAACTGAAGGTCGAGCAGATCAACGAATCGGGTCTGCTGGGCGACCGGACGATCCGGCTGGACGTCCGGGACAATCGTTCCGACCCGAGCGAGTCGCTGCGCAACGTTGGCGACTTCTCTGGCGACTCCGCGGTGACCGCGATCATCATGGGCAGTTGCAGTGACTGTGCGGTCGGCGCCGCCCGGACGATCAACGACGAACGGGTGCCGACCATCTCGCTGGCCCCGGCCACCGCGGTCGCCACCCCGGTCACCGAGCGTCGCTATCTGTTCAAGCTCGGTCCCAACGCGGCGGACAGTGCCGCCGCGGTCGCCAACGAGCTGCGCCGCCGCAACATCGGGCGGGCCAGCCTGCTGCACACCGACGACGAGTACGGCCGGGACGGCCTGCGGGTGATCACCGCCGAACTGGACAAGCTCGGCATCAACCTGGTCGGCACCGAACAGGTGCGGACCACCGACACCGACGTGAGCCAGGCCGTCGCCGCCCTGGCGCAGCCGTTGACCGGCGAGAATCCGGGCGCACTGCTGGTCTGGACCTCGGCCGAGCAGGCGGCGCTGGCGGCGGACAGCGCCGCGCAGGCCGACTACCCGGGGCCCCTGTTCTTCGACGCCGCCGCCGCCGGGGACCTGTTCCTGTCCGGTGGCTCGGCCACCGGCACCAAGGGCGTCAATCTGGTCTTCACCCAGACCATGGTGATCGACGACGTGATCGCCAACACCCCGGCGAAGGCAGCCCGCAAGCAGTGGTTCCGCGACTACACGGCCAGGTTCGGCAGCTACTACGGGTTTTCTTCGTTCGCCGCCGACGCCGTCCAGCTGATCGCCGACGCGGTGGCCACGTCGGCCGGCGATGGCTCGATCAACCGGGAGGCCATCCGTGAGGTGCTGGAGACCACCCAGTTCGACGGGCTGTCCGGGCCGATCCGGATGACCCCGGACAACCACTCCGGACTGATGCCCCAGGCACTGACCATGCTGGTCTCCCGGGGCGGCCGCTGGCGGCTGGCCAGCTGACGACCCCGATACGGCCCGGACGTCGTGCGCCCGCCAGGATTCCTGGCGGGCGCACGACGTCCGGCGCGGGCGCGGCATAGTGGCAGACGTCAGCGGGCGGACGTCGTCTCCCGCACCCACGGCAGCAGCAGCCGTTCGAAGCCGACGAGCGCGAAGTAGAGCAGAATACTCATCAACCCGATCAACACGATCGCCGCCCAGGCGGCGGAGTTCTCGCCCATCCCGCTGAACTGCAGGGTCATGTAGCCCAGGCCTTCCTCACCGGCCTGGAACTCGCCGATCACGGCACCGATCGCCGCCAACGGCATCGCGACCTTCAGGCCGACGAAGATCTGTGGCAACGCCGCCGGAAACCGGATCTTGCGAAAGGTCTGCCAGCGGGACGCGTCCAGCGACCGGGCCAGCTCGGCCAGATCGGCAGGGGTAGAGGTCAGACCGGTCACAGTGGAGAGCACGATCGGGAAGAAGCAGAGCAGGAAGACCATGGTGAGGATCGACTGCTGGCCCCAGCCGAGAGTGACCACGAGCAGCGGGGCGAGCACGATCTTCGGTACGGCGTTGAGCGCCACCAGCAGCGGGGAGAACATCCGCTCGGCCACCTGTGATCCGGCCAGCGCCAGTCCGATCAGCACCCCGACCACGGTGGAGATCGCGAACCCGGCGACGGTCGAGGTGGTGGTCGCCAGGGTGTGTTCCAGCAGTCGCGGTACCCGCAGGGAGAACGCCGCGTACACGTCCTGCGGGGGTGGCAGCACCACCGAGTGCACCAGGTCGAACACGCTGGTCACGAGCCACCACACGGTCACCGTCACCGCCACGCCGAGCAGCGGTAGTCCAACGGCGGCGACCCGGCCGCTGACGGGGCGGCGGACCGGAGCGGTGGTCGCGGCGCGTACCGGTGGCGCCTGCGCCGGTTTGAGTACGGTCATCGACACTCCTCAGGTTCGCCGAACCGCCGGTGCGGGCGGGTGGATCACCATCCGGCGGCCCACCCGCCCGCACCCGGGTCGGTCAGGATTCGGCGTTCGGGGCCAGGTCAAAGTTGACGACCTGCTCCGGCTCCAGGCCCGGCGGAATTGCCCCGGCGCCCTGCAGGATCGCGATGCTGCGGGCGATCCGCTGGCTGTCCAGCGCACCGACCGGAACACCGGAGCTGGTCGACTTCACGAAGGCGGCCATCAGCTCCAGTTCGGCGGCGGCCGCAGCCGGGTTGGCCTCCTCCACGTTCTTGGCCATGATCTCGCCGGCCTCCTCCGGGTTGGTGATGCTGTACTCCAGGCCCTTGAGCAGTGCCGCGCTGAAGCGCTTCACCATCTCCGGGTCCTCCTCGGCGATCGCCGTCGAGGTGATCAGCACGTTGCCGTACAGGTCGGTCATGATGTCGCTGTACGGCAGCACCACGGCGGTCTTGCCCTGCGCGACGGTCTCCACAGTGGGCTTGCCGACCACGAACTGGCCGATGCCGTCCACCGACCCGGAGGCCAGGGTGCCCATCAGGGTCTGCGGGGCACCGTTGACCCACTCGACCTTGGTCTCGTCGATGCCGGCCAGCGAGGCGTAGGTCGGGAACAGGTTGCGCACCACCGAGCCGGGGGCGTCGGCGAGCGTCTTGCCCTCGAGGTCCTTGGGGGTGGTGATGCCGCTGCCGTCCAGCGCGATGATCGCGGCCATGGTGCGCTGCTGGATGCCGGCTACCACGACGAAGTCCTTCGCCTCGCCGTTGCCGTACTGCAGCAGTCCGCCGGTCATGTCAATCGGCGTGAAGTGGGCCTGTCCAGCGACGACGGTCTTGATGTTGTCGCCGGTGCCGGCGCCCGCCTTGACCTCGACGTCGAAGCCGGCCTCCTCGAAGAAGCCCTTGTCCTTGGCGACCCAGGCGTAGGAGTCCCGACCAAAGTTACCGAAGGAAGTGAGGTAAGTCACTTTCTTCAATTCCTCGGTGCCACCGGCATTCGCCTCGTCACCGTCGTCCGCGCTGCAGCCGGCAGTGACCGCAAGCGCCGCCGCGAGGGCCGTGGCGGCGATCGTACGGGTGAGCCTTGTCATGAACGTGTGTCCTTTCCAACCCGACGGCCCCTCGACGAACCCGCAGGTCGTCGAGGCGACCGGAGGGGGTAGTTGGTCCGGCGCGGCGGCCGGCCGGTGGGGGCCGGACCGGTGCCGCGGTCGCGTTGGGAAACTTCGCGGGCAACAGAGTACGAGGGAAACCTGACTAATGCGACAGCCGGGCATCGCAAACCCTGGATCGCAATCAAAAGTGTTTACCGCGCGGGTCGTGCGTGGCCGGCACGATCCGGATACTCTGTCCCCGCTTGTTGATCGACTCGGGACGAGGGAGCTGCCGGCCCCATGATCCAGCTCAGCGGAGTCGGGCGGACGTTCGCCGGTCGCTCCGGCACAGTGGAAGCACTGCGCGGCATCGACCTCTCGGTGACCGCCGGTGAGTTCGTCGCGGTCGTCGGTCGATCCGGTTGCGGCAAGTCCACCTTGCTCAGACTGATCGCCGGGCTACTCCCGACGACGGCCGGCGCGATCACCGTCGGTGGCGAGCAAGTGGTCAAGCCACGCCGGGACATCGCGATGCTCTTCCAACGTCCGGCCCTGCTGCCCTGGCGATCTGTGCTGGACAATGTCCTGTTGCCGGCGGAGATCTTCGGGCTGCGTCGCAGACAGTACCGGGCGAAAGCCCTGCAACTGCTGGAGATGGTCGGGCTGGCCGGTTTCGACAAGCGGCTGCCGCACGAGCTGTCCGGCGGCATGCAGCAGCGGGTGTCGCTGTGCCGCTCGTTGCTCGCCGAACCACAGGTGCTGCTGATGGACGAGCCGTTCTCGGCGCTGGACGCGCTGACCCGTGAGGAGCTCTCCGTCGAGCTGCAACGGATCCACATGGAACGCGCGGCGACCATCGTCTTCGTCACCCACTCGATCGACGAAGCCGTCCTGCTCGCCGACCGGGTGGTGGTGCTGAGCCCTCGACCAGGGCGGATCCGCAAGATCGTGCCGATCGACATCCCGCGTCCCCGCAGCCTGGGGCGCAACGCGCACAGCGAGGACGTGGCCCGGTGCAGTGCCGAGCTGCACGAGGTGCTGATGGAACGCGACGCACCGGCCACGGCCGGGATCGGAGGGTACTGACCATGCGGGTCAGCGTGTTCACCGAGCCGCACCGCGGCGCCAGCTACGACGACCAGCTCCGGCTGGCCCGGCTCGCCGAGGAGTCCGGGTTCGAGGGCTATCTGCGGGCCGACCACTACCAGTCGATGGGCGAGGAGCTGGCGCTGCCGGGGCCGACCGACGCCTGGCTGACCCTGGCCGCGCTGGCCCGCGAGACCACCCGGATCCGGCTCGGCACACTGGTCACCTCGGCGACCTTCCGGCTGCCCGGGCCGCTCGCTGTGATGGTCGCCCAGGTCGACCAGATGAGCGGCGGCCGGGTCGACCTCGGCATCGGGGCCGGTTGGTACGCCCGGGAGCACACCGCCTACGGTCTGCCGTTCCCGTCCGTCGGGGAACGCTTCGACCGGTTGGCCGAGCAGCTCGAGGTGATCACCGGGCTGTGGCGTACCCCGGTCGGTGACCGGTTCAGCTTTCACGGCAACCACTACCAGCTGGTCGACGCTCCGGCGCTGCCGAAGCCGGCGCAGCCGGCCGGCCCGCCGATCATCATCGGCGGACGGGGGCCGAAGCGGACCCCCGAGCTGGCTGCCCAGTTCGCCGACGAGTTCAACATGCCGTTCAAGTCGGTCGCCGAGACTGCGGCGGCCTACAAGCGAGTGACCGAGGCCTGTCTCCGGACCGGGCGCACCGAGCAGGACCGACCGCCACTGACCATGTCGGCCGGCATCGTCATCGCGATCGGGCGGACCGACGCCGAGGCGCAGCGCCGTGCGGCGCCGCTGCACGAGAAGAGCGCCCTGCCGCCGGAGGACCCGGTGATCGGCTCGCCGGCCCAGCTGGTGGACCGGATCGGGGAGTTTGCGGCGATCGGTACCAGCCGGGTGCACCTGCGGTTCATCGACCTCGCCGACCTGGACCACCTGGAGCTGGTCGCCGCCGAGGTGCTGCCCCAGCTGGGCTGACCCACCGGGCCGGCGGCCGTCGCCTCGGTCCAGGTCGACAGTGCGCGCAGCCGCCCGTAACCTCCCGGCATGGCCTTGCGGACCTGGCTCAGAGCGATCACCACAGCGTTTGGTGTGGCGGCGTTCGCCGGTGCCATCCAGCTCGGTGCCGCTTACGGTTTCCAACTGGTACGCCTGCGTCGCGACTTCGTCGGGCCGACCGCAGACTTCTGGCCGACCCAGCTGTCCTGGCTCGCCTGGTTCGCGATCGTCGCTGCCGTCGTCGGCGCGGGCGTGGCGCAACGGGTCGCCGAACAGCGTCCGGCCTGGCCCCGGCGGGTGTCGGCGGTCCGGACAGCGGTCCGCCGGGTCGTCTTGGCGCTGGTCGCCGCAATCGGTGCGGCGCTCGCCGTGGTCGGGTTGTCGGTGCTGCCGGCGCAGGCGTCGACCGGGGTCGACGATCCGGTGACGGTTACCGCCCTGATCGGCGGGATCGGGGCGGTGGTGGGTCTGCCGGCGGCGCTGGCCGCGTTGACCCATCCGGCGATGCGCTGGAACGTGCTGGTGTTCAGCGGCGCGCTCTGGCTGCTGGCGGTCGGGTCAGTTGCCCCGGATCTGTGGGCGGGTGACCCCGTCGCCGAGATCCGACCCGGGGTGCTCGAACCGGTCGTGCTCGACGTGGGTGACTCCGGTTGGCAGGTGTTCGTGCTGCTGCCGGCGCTGGCGCTGGTGCTCGGTGCGGCGGTGAGCGGGCTGGCCCGGTGGCGGGCGGCGCCGACGGTGGCCACGGCGGTGTCCGGGATGGCCGGACCGGCGGTCCTCGACGCCGCGTACCTGGCCGCCGGGGCCGGCCGCGCCGGGCCATACCAGGACGCCCCCTACTGGGCGGCGCTGCTGGCGGTGGCCGCCGGGGTCGTCGGTTCGATCACCGTGGCTGCCGTGCGGCGGCCCGGCCGACGGGTCAGCACCGCAACCGGAACGCCCGCGCCCGCGAGTGGGACGCCCGCGCCCGCCGTCGGAGTGACCGTCGGACCCGCCGATAGCTCGTCCGAGAGCCGAGAATCGGTAGTGGAAATTGCCCTATGTGAAGAGATCCCCGTCGCTTCGGCATCCGTCGGGCGGGCGTCACACCCGCCCGCAGCGGACCCACCCACACCGAGCCTGACCTCACCAGAACCGGTCCGATCAGGCTCGGTCCGATCGGGCCCGACCGCAGCGTCACCGGTGCCGGTCGCCGCGCAGTCGCATCCGGGCGACCGTCCGCCACCGGTACCTGCGGCGGTCACCCCCCGTGTCGACCCGACCCCGATCGCGCCGGGCGGGCCGCCGACACCGACTCCGACTCCGGTGACCGATGGCGCCGACCGCCCGACGCCAAAGCCGGTCGCACCACCACCGGTCGCACCGGAACCGGTCGCCGCACCGCCCACCGCACCTGCGGCCGGTCGGATTCCCCAGCCACGGTTCATGCGCCAGCGGCGGCCGGCACCTCCACCGACGTTGACCGACGAGGACGCCGAACACGTGGACTGGGTCAGCGAGTTGGGCCGGCAGCCCCGCCGGCGCGGGCGGCCGGAGCCGTAGCGGCGCCGACGATCAGGCCAACGGCAGGTAGACCCGGCCACCGGATGCGACGAATTCATCCGACTTGTCCTTCATGCCCTGCTGGGCGTACTCCTTCAGATCCTGCGTGATTTTCATCGAGCAGAACTTCGGGCCGCACATCGAGCAGAAGTGGGCCGACTTCGCCGGCTCGGCCGGCAGCGTCGCGTCGTGGTAGGACCGGGCGGTCTCCGGGTCCAGCGACAGGTTGAACTGGTCCTCCCAGCGGAACTCGAACCGCGCCTTGGACAACGCGTCGTCCCAGGCCTGCGCTCCCGGGTGTCCCTTGGCCAGGTCGGCCGCGTGCGCCGCGATCTTGTACGCGATCACTCCGGCCTTGACATCGTCGCGATCCGGCAGCCCCAGGTGCTCCTTCGGCGTAACGTAGCAAAGCATCGCGGTACCGAACATGCCGATCATCGCCGCCCCGATCGCCGACGTGATGTGGTCGTACGCTGGGGCGATGTCGGTGGTCAGCGGGCCGAGCGTGTAGAACGGCGCCTGGTGGCACAGTTCCTGCTGCAGGTCCACGTTCTCCTTGATCTTGTGCATCGGCACGTGGCCGGGGCCTTCGATCATCACCTGCACGTCGTGCTCCCACGCCACGGAGGTCAGCTCGCCCAACGTCCGCAGCTCGGCGAACTGGGCGGCGTCGTTGGCGTCGGCGATCGACCCCGGCCGCAGCCCGTCACCCAGCGAGAAGGTCACGTCGTAGCGGGCCAGGATCTCGCACAGTTCGGCGAAGTTGGTGTAGAGGAAGTTCTCCTCGTGGTGCGCCAGGCACCAGGCGGCCATGATCGACCCGCCCCGGGAAACGATCCCGGTGACTCGGTCGACCGCCAACGGCACGTACGGCAGCAGCACCCCGGCATGCACCGTCATGTAGTCGACGCCCTGCTCAGCCTGCTCGATCACGGTTTCCTGGAACACGTCCCAGCTCAGCTTGACCGGATCCCCACCGACCTTCTCCAACGCCTGGTAGATCGGCACCGTGCCGATCGGCACCGCCGAGTTGCGCACGATCGCCTCGCGGGTCTCGTGGATCCCCTTGCCGGTGGACAGGTCCATCACCGTGTCCGCGCCCCACCTGGTGGCCCAGGTCAGCTTCTCCACCTCCTCGGCCACCGACGACGAGACCGCCGAGGTGCCGATGTTGGCGTTCACCTTCACCAGAAACCGACCACCGATGATCATTGGCTCGGACTCCGGGTGGTTGACGTTGGCCGGCAGCACCGCGCGTCCGGCGGCGATTTCCTCCCGTACCACCTCGGCCGGAAGGTTCTCCCGCAGCGCGACGAACTCCATCTCCGGGGTGACGGTCCCGGCCCGGGCGTACGCCAACTGGGTGGGCCGACGCCCGTGGGCCCCGGCCACCGGGGTGCCGGCACCGCGCACCGGGGCGACGTCGCCGCGCTCGGCGATCCACCGCCCGCGCAGCGCGGCCAGCCCGACCTGCGGGTCCGACCCCGGACCCGACGTGTCGTAGAGCCGGACCGGCGGGTTGTCGCCGGTAAGGGTCACCTCCGCGAACGGCACCTGGATGTCCGGTCGCGGTCCTTGCACGTACACCTTGCGCCGAGCCTGCATCAGCGGGCCTCCTTCAGGTAGTTGCCGAAATGGTCTATCGGTCCGTGACCGGAGCCCAACCGCCAGTGCCGGGCGCCGTCGAGCGCCCGCGCGACATACTCCTTGGCGAAGACCAACGCAGCTGGTACGTCGTCGCCGAGCGCCAGCCGGGCAGCCACCGCCGCCGCGAAACTGCACCCGGTGCCGTGCGTGTTGCCGGTTTCGTGCCGCTCGCCGGCCAGCCGCCAGCCGTCGACGGCGGTGCCGACGACGTCGACCGCCGGGTCCGCCGCCGCGAGCGCGTCGGCCGAGGCCGGGTCGGTCGACGTACTGTCCGGGTCGCCACCGGTCACCACCACGAACCTCGGTCCGCCGGCGGCCAGCTCCGCAGCCGCCCGGGCCATCTCGTCGACGGTCCGCACCGGCCAGCCGACCAACGCCGAGGCCTCCGCCCGGTTCGGTGTCGCGACCAGGGCGTACGGCAGCAGCCGCTCGACCGCGCCGACCACACCGAGCCGGTGCCCGCTGGTTGAGACCAGCACCGGATCGACCACCAGGTTCGGCAGCTCCCCGGCTCGGGCCAGCGCGGCGACCGCCCCGGCGATCCGGGCCGTACCGAGCATGCCGGTCTTCACCGCGCGCACCGGCAGGTCGGCGCGGACCGCCTCGATCTGGGCGAGCACCTGCGCTGCCGGCAATTGATGGACGCTGGTGACGCCGGTGGTGTTCTGCGCGGTTACCGCAGTGATCGCGCTGGTGCCGTAGACGCCGAGCGCGGCGAAGACCTTCAGGTCCGCCTGGATGCCGGCGCCGCCGCCGGAATCGGAGCCGGCGATCGTCATCGCCACCACCGGGGTGATCCGGTCGACGGGCCTCAGCTGCTCACCTCGGCCGCCGGGCATCAGCTGCTCACCTCGGCCGGTGCGGCCGCCGCGACCAACTCCGCCACGACGGCCGCCGGGTCGGCGGCGCGCATCACCGCGCCCATCACCGCCACCCCGGCGGCTCCGGCCGCTCGACAGGTGGCAACCTGCTCCGCCGTAGTCACCCCGGCGAGGGCGATCACCGGCCGGCCGGCGGCCACTCGGACCAGGCGGGCCAGCCCGGCCGGGCCCAGCGGCGGTCCGTACCCGGGCTTGGACGCGGTCACGAAGACCGGCGACACCGTCAGGTAGTCCTCCGTGGTCAGTCGGCTGAGCTCAGCCTCGTCGTGGCAGGATCGGCCGACCAGCCCGAACGCCGGTGGCGGGTACGGTCCGGCGGCGCTCAGATGCACCGCGTCACCATCCAACGGGTCGGGGCCGGCGACGATCAACGTCCCGCCGACCGGGGCGAGGATGCCGCGCAGCCGGTCGGCCAACGCGGCGCGTTCGGCCCGGGGCAGGTCGCGTTCCCGCAGCACCACCTGTCGGAGCCCGCCGGCAACCGCCGCCGCGACCACCTCCGACAGCGGCCGGGCAGTCTGCCGGCGATCGGTGAGCAACAATATCCCGTTCACAGTTCGGGTCGCCCCTCGTCCGAAGTGGATGCCAGGGCGTGGAAACGCTTCGGGATCCGCCCGGCGCGCGCCGCCAGCCGGCCTGCGTCGATGGCGTACCGCATGGCGGTGGCCATCGCGACCGGGTCGGCGGCCCGGGTGACCGCGCTGGCCAGCAGCACCGCGTCGCAGCCGAGTTCCATCGCGAGCGCGGCGTCGGAGGCAGTGCCGACCCCCGCGTCCAGCACCACCGGGATGTCCACTGACTGACGGATCAGTCGAATGTGGTGCGGGTTGAGGATGCCCAGCCCGGAGCCGATCGGCGCACCGGCCGGCATCACCGCCGCGCAGCCGGCGTCGGCCAGCCGGCGGGCCAGCACCGGATCGTCGGTGGTGTACGGCAGCACGGTGAACCCGTCGTCGACCAGCTGCTCGGCGGCGCGCAGCAGCTCGGCGCCGTCCGGCAGCAGGGTCCGTTCGTCGCCGATGACCTCCAGCTTCACCCAGTCGGTGTCGAACGCCTCGCGGGCCAGGTGGGCGACCTTGACCGCCTCGGTGGCCGTGTAGCAGCCGGCGGTGTTCGGCAGCAGCCGTACGCCGCAGCGATCCAGCAGATCGAGCAGCCCGCCGTGCATGGTGGCGGCGCTGTCCACCCGGCGCAGCGCGACCGTGACCAGGCCGGTGCCGCTGGCCGCGATCGCCTGCTCGAGGATGTGCAGGTTGGCGGCACCGCCGGTGCCGAGGATCAGCCGGGAGTCGAAACTGTGCCCGGCGACGCTGAACGGCATCCGGCTCACCCGCCCTGCGCCGCGATCAGCACCTCGACCCGGTCGCCGTCGCACAGCTGCTCGGCCGACCAGCCGCTGCGCGGCACCACCTCACCGTTGACGGCGACGGCGACGCCGCGTGCCCGGTCGGTGACCGCCCGGACGACGTCGGCCAGCACGGTCCCGGTCGGCGCGGTCATCGGTGCCCCGTTGACGATCAACTCCACGGCTGCTCCTCCCTCGCGATCTCGCTGGTCGCGGCGGTGAACCGGGCCGGCTGGAACGGCGCCAGCGCCGGATCCGGGTCGCCCCCGGCCGCCAAATCGGCGATCAGGTCGGCGGTCACCGGGGTCAGCACGATGCCGTGCCGGTGGTGCCCGGTCGCCACCAGCGCTTCCCGGCCTGCGGTGCCGCCGGCCGAGTTGACGTCGGGCTGCTGGTGCCAGCCGAGCAGCGGCGCGTTGTCCGGGGTGCCGGGCCGGGCCGCCGCCTGCGCCTCGAGCAGCTCGTACTCGGCGATCTCCGGCAGCAGATCGGCGGCGGCGCGCAGCAACTCCAGCACCGCTCCGGCGGTGACGGTGGTGTCGCCGCGCTCCTCGACGGTGGCGCCGACGACCACCTCACCGTCGGCACGGGGCACCAGGTAGACGTGCCGGCCGTCGGCGTACCCCCGGATCACATGCCGGAACCCGACGGCGCCGGCGGGTGCCCGCAGCCGCAGAATCTGGCCTTTCACCGGGCGGACCGGCAGCCCGGTCAGCGCCGCCGATCCACAGCCGGCCGCGACAACGACGACCCGCGCGTCCAGTGCGGAAAGATCGGTGACCGGCTGCGGGACGACGGTCACCCCGGCCCGGTCCAACGCGGTGTCCAACGCCGCGACCAGCCGACGCGGGTCGACCTGGTGGTCGTCGGGCATCAGCGCGCCGCCGCGCACCCTCGGCGCCAACGCCGGTTCGCGCTCGCGCAGCGCCGTGGCGCGCAGCAGCGTGATCGGCAGGTCCAGACTCTGCTGGTACGCCCAGAGGCGATCCGCCTCGCGTCGGTCGTCGCCGGTCAGCGTGACGACCAGTGTGCCGGCGGTGCGGTAACCGATATCCTGGCCGGTGACGGCGGTCAGCTCGGCGGCGAACGCCGGCCAGCGGGCCGCCGATTCGACCAGCAGCCGGGTCAGCTCAGCCTCGCCGAAGTGCGACTCGGCGACCGGGGCGAGCATCCCGGCTGCCACCGAGGACGCCCCGGATCCGGGTGCCGGGTCGTAGAGCACGGTACGCAGCCGACGCTGGGCGCACCGCCAGGCGATGCTCATCCCGATCGGCCCGCCGCCGACCACCGCAACATCAGCCCGGCTGTCGGCGTGTCCGTTGCCCGTCGCCGTCATGCCGGCGCTCCGTTGTCGGTGCTGGTAGGCCGCTGCCGCACCGCTGCCAGCAGGTCAGCGGTGGCCCGACCCGGGTCGGCGGCTGCGGCGATCGCGCCGACCACCGCGACCCCGTGCGCCCCGGCGGCCAGCAGGTCCGGCACCCGGTCCACAGTGATCCCGGCGATCGCCACCACCGGCACGTCGACCGCAGCGGCGACGGCGGCCAGCCCGGCCGGCCCGATCGGGTCGGGCAGCCCGGTCTTGGTGCCGGTGGCGTAGCACGGCCCGACCCCGAGGTACGTCGCCCCGGCGGCGACCGCCGCCCGCCCGGTGGCCGGGTCGCGGGCTGTGGCGCCGAGGATCGCGGCCGGCCCGAGCACCCGGCGGGCGGCGTCGACCGGCAGGTCCGCCGCACCGACGTGCGCACCGGCCGCGCCGGTGGCGAGCGCGACGTGCAGCCGGTCGTTGACCAGGCAGGTCACCTGGTACGCGGCGCATTCGGCGACCGCGCGGACGGTCAGCTCGTACGCCTCCCGGTCGGACATGTCGTCCTCGACGCGGACCTGCACGACCAGGTCGGCGGTGGCGTCGGCGGCGCGGGCGGCGGCGAGCGCCACCCGCAGTACGCCGAGCGGGTCGCGCCCGGGTCGGGTGTCGGTGATCAGATGCAGTCGCCCAAGGGACGGCACGGCAACGCTCCTCCCTGCGCCGGCATTACCCGGATCAGGTTCTACGGTCGGAGGCCGCGTCAGCCTCCCTCTCAGCCCGGTGCACCGGGCTCCCGTGGGTTACTTGCCTGTTACCGTACGACGGTCTCGTCGATCCGCCAAGGGTCAATCCGAGGCAACCTTCGGTCGCTGCCCACCCCGCCGCTGTCCGCCGTGACCAGGCTCACCGCCAGCTGGGCGCCAGCAACGCGGCTGATCTTTCGGCGTGCCGTTTCGGCCTGACATTTTTCGCTGGTACTGGATATGACCTTCCACCTCTTGCAGTCGCGGAGTTACGTTCTGTTTACTTATCGACTTCGATGGGGAAGGTAGTAATGTCGGCGAAGAGCAACCGGGTGACGGCACACACGGTAAGGGCACGAAGGGCAGCAAGGCTCCTGCTGGCGAGGGCTCTCGTGGTCCGCTGGGGTTCATGGTGGACTTGGCCCGAGGTCTACGGGACCTGCTGCGCGGGTGAGGCAGCTCCGGCCCGAGTACCGGGGCCCGTCCGGTCGCGTGGAAGCTGATCCATTGGCTGTGCCGGGCCCTGGTGCTTCCGTGGAGTTAGGGCAGCTGGCCCGGCTGTTCACCGGGGTTGGGCTGGCGGGTGAGTTCCCGCCGGGTGGCTGGTGGAAGGGCGTGGACCTGGTGTGACCTGCCCCGGGTGCCCCGTGCTACCGGCCACTGCCTGGGTGAGGTATTTGACCGAGTCGTCGCCGAGATGTGCGGGGATACTGCGGCTGTCGGGGTGAACTTTTCCGGCGGGCTGGACTCTTTGGCGGTGCTGGTGGCGGTGTGCCAACTGGCCCAGGTGCGACGGGTGGTGGCGTTCACCGTCGATCTGGTCGACGACGACGATGCCAGCACCGCCGTGGCGGCGGCGGATCTGGTAGCCGATCTCGGACTGCCGGCAGACCTGGTCGTTGTCGAGCCGGATGGGGCCGGACCGGTGCCTCCATGGTCGCCGCTTGGGCCGAGGTTCGACGCGTTGCCGCGCGTCAACGCCCGGGTGAACGCCGCCGCCGCAACGGCCGGTTGTGGGGTGCTACTTTCCGGCAACGGCGCGGACGAGTTGCTGGCGGCAGGGTCGTTCGCGACAGCGCAGGTCGCTGGCCGGTGGGGTCTGCGGGGTGTCCGCCGGTATCTGGCGGACATGGCCGGCACTGCAGCCGGGCGGCTCGGGGAGGCGGTGGCGGTCGTAGCCCGAGTCCTGCCGGCCAACTGGTCGGCGCGAGGCGTACTGGGCGGCGAACTGGCCCGGGTTGTGTCGCCCGACGGTGTCGCCGTTACTGGCGACCCATCACCGGCAGGACGCACTGAGGTGGGCGGCGGGTTGGGTACGCGACCATGTCGCTGGCCATAGGCAGGCGGGGCGGTCGTGGGCGGAGGCCGACCGAGTCGACACGTTCTGGCCACGCGGGTTCCTACCGGCGGCGGGCGCCGTACCGGAGGGTTCGCCGTTCCTGCATCCGGATCTGGTCACCGCCGGCTTGGCGGCACCGATCGCATCACGCTACGACCCGCGCCCCAGGCACGCCTACCATCGAATCAAGCCTTTGGTGACCGGGCTGTTTCCGGACAACATGCGGGCTGGGCTGCCGACCCGGAAGCGGTACTACGCTACTGCGTTGACCCGGTCGGTCATGGGTCCGCTGGCCGCGCCGGTGTGCGTCGGGGCCGGGCTGCTGGATGCCGCCGCAGTCACGTCATACACAGACCCGGCAACCAGGATGATGGTGACGGCGGTGGAGTCGTGGCTGGCCGGGGCGGCAACGCGCGGGTTCGCGTTCAGTGGGTGAGCCGGTACGACCAGAGCCGGTCAACCTCGGTGAAGCCGGCCCGCTCATACATCGTGTTGGCGGCGGCCCGCGAGCGTTCCGGGTCGTCGGAGGGGGCATCGTCGTCGACGTAGAGAATCACCTGCCGTCCGCCGAGTCCCGCCAGCAGGTCCAGGGCGGACCCGAGAAGGCGGGGCCCCAGCCCTTCGCCCCGGGCGGCCGGTTCCACACCGATCCACCACAGCACCCCGACCCCGTCGACCGGGTCACCGATCGTGGCCTCGGCGACCACCTGGCCGCCACGTTCGACCTCCAGGACACGACGGTCCTCCTCCCGGCGGACTCGGCAAGAGCAGCTCGGCAGGCCGGTGGCGGGCAGGTCGCGGCACATGTACCGCCAAAGATCACTGCCGACGAAACCGCATTCGGTCAGGACGGTGTGGGTGGCCGGGCGGTGCCGCACCGGCAGCGCCTCCAGGCCGAGGCCCAGCGCGGTGGCGAAGGCGAACGCCTCCACGGTCGGGCAATCGGCCAACTCGGTCAGGGCGTGATCGAGCAGCAGTCGCACGACGGCGGGGACCTCGCGGGCGTGCAGCCACAGGATCATCCCGGCACGGTCACGTGGACGGCGGGCGAAGGCGATGACGCCGACCGGCTTGCCTGTGCCGTCAACCAGCGCCTCGGTACGCAGGTCGGACAGCTCTGCCCACCACGCCGAGTCCACCGGTGAGGTTCCGTCAATCGCGGCTTGCAGCATGGCCGGCGTGCAGGCCGGCTGGCCGGGCAACCGGTCGCCGTTGATCAACGCGACCAGCTCCGAGGTGGCGGTGGTGACCGGGGTCAGCAGTGACGTGGCCATCCTCAGCCTCCTCTCGAGTAAGTCAGCTGGTGAAGGTGCCAGCTCTCGCGGCGGCGACGAAACTCGACCAGCTCGCCGGGGCGATCACCAGCGCCGGACCAGCCGGATCCTTCGAGTCCCGCACCCCGACGACCCCACCCAGTCCGTCCGCCACCTCGACGCACTGACCCTGGTTGTTTGATCGGCTGCTCTTGCGCCAGCTAGCTCCGGAAAGATCGATCATGACTCGTACTCCTTCGCGGTCCGCCAGAAGAGGTCACGACTGGCCTGCTCGCTCAGCGCCCGGCCAGCGATGTCGGTGAAGGTCCAAGCGTACCGCTCAGCCTCATCCGGCCGATCGAGGAACAGAGCTCCTGTCAGCTCCTCCACGTAGACAGTCGTCGGCTCGTTCCCTTCTGGAAAATCAAGAAGAGTGAACGAACCGTGCGCCATCAGGCCGGCGTGCAGCCCGGCGCTGAACGGCAGCACCCGGATCGAAATGTTCGGCTGCTCCCCGGCCTGAGCCAGCCGACGCAGCTGCCCGGCCATGATCTGCCCGCTGCCAATCGGTCGACGCAGGATCGCTTCGTCGAGCACGATGTCGAACCTGGGCAGGTAGGGCTCCATCCGGGTCAGCAACCGCGCGCGACGCATCCGCATCTCGACCCTGCGCTCGATCTCCTCCGCCGGCACTTCGTACTGGTTCACGCTGAACACGGCAGTTGCGTACTCGCGGGTCTGCAGCACGCCGGAGACGAGCTCCGTATGGAATTCGCGGAGGTGGGCGGCAGCCTCCTCCAGACCGATGAACAGCTCGAACCAGGACGGGATGCTGGCGTAGTCGTGCCACCAGCCCTTCTCCTTGGTCTTCGGGGCCAGCGCGGCCAGCGCCTCGATGGTCTTCAGGTCCGCGCCGTACAGCTCGCAGAGCAGCACCACATCCTCGGCGCGGATCGGCACCTCACCGCGCTCCATCCGCAGCAGCTTGGTCGCCGACCACTCCAACTCCCGGGCCGCCGTGGTCTGCGGCACCCCGGCCAACCGCTCACGCAGCCGACGCAGCTCCCGACCGAGCTGCCGGCGGGGCACCGACGAGTTCAACAATGCTGCGGGCACGTTGCCACCTCCTGATACGCCACTCACCGACGGCTGAATGATCGACAGACGACAGTCACTATCGAGTGGACATATCTCTACCACAACGCCACGACACCGTTGCCGAACCGCTAATTGATCATTGACTGACGGCTGTCCTGAAAATCGGCACGAAGCACCGCGATCCGCAGCCGGCCTCCACTCCACGCAATGCAGGTACCCGATCATCGGCGGAAGTCCAGCCGAGGAGTCAGGATCATGGGAGGCTCAGCCGTGCCGGCACTCCCCCGGCGCGGCCGGTGACGCGAATCAGCTCGAGGGAACCGTCATTGTCGTCAAAACGGCCCCGAGACAACAATGTGGGTTCCCTCGGCGCCGTGGCGCGATCCGGTCCAGCGCCGGTCAGCTCAGCGAGCCGCCGGGGCCGGCGGGCTCCGGCAGGATCGACCGCAGTTCGGCGAGGTCGGCGGCGTCCGGCTGCCACGACCCGGCGACGGCGTTCGCCCGTACCTGCTCGGGGGTGGTCGCCCCGGCGATCACCGACGCCACGGCCGGCTGCGCGGCCAGGCCGCCGATCGCAACCGCGAGCAGCGGCACATCCCGCTTCGCGGCGTACCCGTCGAGGGCCTCGATGACGTCCCACGGCGCTCCACCGAGCCGGGCGGCGTACCGGCTGCTCTCGCCGGCCAGCCGGCTGCCCGGCGGCGGCGCCTCGCTCCGGCGGTACTTGCCGGTCAGCAGCCCGTCGGCGAGCGGGAAGTACGGCAGCAGCCCCAGGCCGAAGCGCCGGCAGGCCGGCACCACCTCCCGCTCCACCCGCCGGTCCAGCAGGTTGTACTCGTTCTGCGCACTGATGAACGGTGACAACCCGGCGGTACGCGCGACCCACGCCGCCTCGGCGATCTGCCAGCCAGCGAAGTTCGAGCAACCCACATAGCGGACCTTGCCGGCACGGACCAGGTCGTCCAGGGCCCGCAGGGTTTCCTCGACCGGGGTGACCGGGTCCGGCTCATGGAACTGGTACAGGTCGATGTGGTCGGTGCCGAGTCGACGCAGCGACGCCTCGACGGCCCGCATGATGTACCGCCGCGAGCCGCGTACCCCGTGGTCGACGCCGTTGCGGCCGGACATGTCCATGCCGAACTTGGTGGCCAGCACCACGTCGTCGCGGCGGCCGCGCAGCGCCGCCCCGAGCTGCTCCTCGGAACCGCCGTGCGGGGTGCCGTAGATGTCGGCGGTGTCGAACAGGGTGATCCCGGCGTCGATCGCCGCGTCGACCACCGCCCGGGTACCGGCGGCGTCGAGCTTGCGGCCGAAGTTGTTGCAGCCGAGCCCGACCGCCGACACCATCAGCCCCGAGTCGCCCAACCGGCGGTAGATCATCTCCGTCACACCGGCCAGCCTACGACGGTCAGCGTACGTCCCAGACCGGCTCGGGGACCTCGACCACCTCGCCGTCGCCCTGGAACAGCACGAACCGGTCGAAGGACCGGCTGAACCAACGGTCGTGAGTGACCGCGATCACCGTACCCTCGAAGGCCTTCAGCCCTTCCTCCAGCGCCTCTGCCGACGCCAGGTCCAGGTTGTCGGTCGGCTCGTCGAGCAGCAGCAGGGTGGCGCCGGACAACTCCAGCAGCAGCACCAGGAACCGGGCCTGCTGGCCGCCGGAGAGGGTGCCGAACCGCTGGTCGCCCTGGCCGGCCAGGTCGTAGCGGCTCAGCACGGCCATCGCCGCGTGCCGGTCCATCCCGTCGCGGTGGTCGTCGCCGCGCCACAGTACGTCGGCGAGGGCCTGGTCGAGCAGTTCCGGCCGGTCGTGGGTCTGCGAGAAGTGGCCGGGACGCACCCGGGCGCCGAGCCGGACCTTGCCGTCGTGGGCCACCGGGGCGAGCGTCGTGCCAGCGATCGGGCCAGCCGCCGGGTCCGGGTCGGTGCCGCCCCTGGCCAGCAACCGCAGGAAGTGCGACTTGCCGGTGCCGTTGGCGCCGAGCACCGCGACCCGGTCGCCGTACCAAATCTCCAGGTCGAACGGGTAGGTCAGCCCGTCCAGCTCCAGCTGCTCGCAGATCACCGCCCGTTTGCCGGTGCGGCCGCCGGACAGCCGCATCCGCAGCGACTGGTCCTTCGGCGGCAGCGGCGGCGGCCCGGCCTCCTCGAACTTGCGCAGCCGGGTCTGCGCGGCCTGGTACCGCGAGGCCAACCCGTCGTTGTACGCCGCCTTCTGCTTGTACATCAGCATCAGCTCGCGCAGCTTCTCGTGCTCCTCGTCCCAGCGGCGACGCTGCTCCTCCAGCCGGGCGTGCCGGGCGACCCGCGCGTCGTGCCAGCTTGCGAAGCCGCCGGGGTGGGTCCATGCGGAGCCGCCTTCGACGGCGACCACCCGATCGGCGGTCTGGGCCAGCAACTCCCGATCGTGCGAGACGTAGAGCACCGACTTGGTCGACTCGCGCAGCCGCTGCTCCAGCCACCGCTTCCCGGGTACGTCGAGGAAGTTGTCCGGCTCGTCGAGCAGCAGCACCTCGTCGGTGCCACGCAGCAGCAACTCCAACGCGAACCGTTTTTGCTGTCCACCGGAGAGTGTCCGGACGGGACGGCTATGGACCCGGTCCCACGGCAGGTCGAGCACGGCGGTGGCCACCGTGTCGAAGACGACCTCGGCCTCATAACCGCCGGCTTCGCCCCAGGCGGCGAGGGCGTTGGCGTACCCGATCTGGGTTTTCTCGGCGGCGGCCGGGGTCGCGCCCGCAGCCTCCGCAGCATGCACGGCCCGTTCGGCGGCGGCGAGCCGTTCTCCTGCGGCCCGCAGCGGCGGCGGGGCGAGCGACAACGCCAGGTCGGCGAGGGTACGGTCGTCGCCGATCATGCCGATGAACTGCCGCATCACGCCGAGCCCGCCGGAGCGGGCGACTGCTCCGGTGGCCACCGGCAGGTCACCGGCGACCATCCGCAGCAGCGTCGTCTTGCCGGCCCCGTTCGGGCCGACCAGCGCCACCTTGGCACCCTCACCGACCCGGAACGACACGTCGGCAAAAAGCTCCCGACCGTCCGGCAGGGTGTGCCCCACCGCGGCCACGTCCACGTATCCCACCCCGGCATGGTGCCTGATCGGGCCTGTCGTCGGCAGCTGAGATTCGCACCACCGGGTGAGCGACTGGCACTGGCGAACCGAAGTGGCGGTCAGTCGGCGCGGTTGGTGACCCGCAGCACCCGGTAGCCCTTCTGGCTGGCGTGCCGGTCCACCTGCCAGCCCTGCTCCCGCAGCCACTGCTGCACCGAGTCGCCGCCCAGGTAGCGGGCGATGACCAGCCAGCCGACGCCGCCCGGGGCGAGGCGGGGCAGCCAGCGGGCGAGCAGGGCGTGCAGCTCCGCCTTGCCGACCCGGATCGGCGGATTGGACCACAGCTGGGTGAAGGTGAGCTCCGGCGGCACGGTGTCCGGATCGGCCACTCGGACCCGGTCGGCGACGCCGAGCCGGTCGGCGTTGAGCAGGGTGAGTTCGCGGGCGCGCGCGTTGACGTCCACCGCGTGGACCGTGGCGGCCGGTGCCTGGTCGGCCAGCACGCAGGTGATCGGGCCGTACCCGCAGCCGAGGTCGAGGAAGGGGCCGGGGTCGGTCGGCGCGGGCAGGTCGGCCTTGCGCAACAGTACGGCGGTGCCCGGGTCGAGCCGGCCGGCGGAGAACACCCCGGCGGCTGCGGCCAGGGTGTAGTCGCGGCCGGCGACCGTGAAGTCGATCTCCGACCGTACGTCCGCGGTGCCGGGTTGCGGGCTGAAGTAGTGGTCGCCGGTCACCGGGGCATTGTCGCCCAACCTGGGTACGGCGTCGACGGCGGTCATCACGATCGAAATAGGCTTATGCCCGATCTTCAATTGATGCAAGTCTTGACCGGCAGCTCTCCCCCCAATCCATCCGTTACTCTGTGCGACATGACGTACGGGTACGAATCCGGCGCGGACCGCCGGCCGATTCGACCCGATCAATCGGTTCGGCCGCCGGGGTCCGCCGGTGAACCGCCGAGGCCACCGCGCCCCCGGCCCCAGCCGCCGCCCCGACCGCATCCCCGCGCTCAGCCTCAGCCGCATCCTGGACCGCCACGTCGGCCACCGCCTGCCGCACCGCCGCAGCGCGGTGCCGGGCCGGCACACTACGTTGTGCCACCGCCGCGTGGCTTCCCTGCGCCGCAGGCATTCCGCCCACCGCAGACTTTGCCGCCGCAGGCCGTACCGAGACCGGCGGACGGCGAACCTGCTGCGCCCGGATTGTCGTCCCGTACCGCCAGGGCGCGTCGTCAGACCGGCCGCGGGCGGCCGGGTACCGCCCCGCCGCCGGGCAGGACCCCCCGACCGCGTCGCCGCCCGACCGACGGTCCCACTGAACCTCGCGGCCGGCGACCGACCGGGCCAGCCACGGCAGGGTGGTCGTCGACGAAGCTGTGGCAGGTCGTGATCAGCGGCGTCGCCGTCCTGCTGATGCTCGGCGTCTGCGGGCTTAGCTCGTACTTCATCGTCGTCGACGAACGCAACGGACGGGCGGCGGCGGGTGCCCCGGCGGCGGCACCGGCCGTGGTCCCCCGGGACATCAGCTCCCGGCAGGCCGACCCGCAGCCGCTCACCGTTGAGGAGGTCTTCCCGACCGGTGACATCGTGATCGACCCGGCCGAGCCACCGTACCGGCTGCTGAAGACCCAGATCGAGGAGCGCTGCCGGGCGGCGGTCGCCGGCGACATCGGCACCCTGCTCGACGAGCTCGGCTGCAACCAGGTGGTCCGCGGCACGCTACGGTCACCGACCGGCGAGTACCTGATCACCACCGGGGTGTTCAACCTGGCCGACGCCTCCGGCGCGGAATGGGCACACACCCGGATCAAACCGATGGTCGACGAGGAGAAGGGCCGCTTTCAGGGCATGATCGCCGACGAGGGGACCGAGGCGATCGCGCTCTCCTCCGCCCAGGTCGGCTGGCACTCGCTCGGCCACTTCCTGATGTACTGCGTGATCGCTCGCGCCGACAGCGAACCGGTGCCCGCCGACGACCCGTACGCCCGGCAGATCCTCTTCGACATGCTGCAACTGCACCTGCAGACGAACGTACTGGAAAAGCGGGCGGTGCAGCCGGCGGCAGCGGACGACCCGGCCGGGTCCGACGGCGACGCGGCAGCCGACGCGGAGGCCGACGCGGCAGCCGGCGCGGCAGCGGCTCGGTGACCGGCCGTCAGCCGGCCGCCGGTAGCCGCAGCCGGCGGGTAACGCTGGCGCGGGCCGCGTACCCGGCCGGGTCGGTGGGGTAGCCGACCTCGACCAGGGTGAGCCCGTGCGGCGGGGCGACGGTGACCTCACTGGACCGTTCCCGCCGGGTCAGCAGGCTGCCCGGCCAGTCGACCGGCCGGCGGCCGTCGCCGACGAACAGCATCGCCCCGACCAGGCTGCGCACCATCGCCTGGCAGAACGCGTCCGCCTGTACGGTGCCGACCAGTGTCCCGTCCGCGTCCCGGCGCCAGTCCAGCCGGGTGATCTGCCGGATCGTGGTGGCATGCTCCTTACGCCGGCAGTACGCGGCGAAATCATGCTCGCCGACCAGCAGGGCGGCGGCGGCGTTCAGCGCGGCCAGGTCGAGCGGACGGGGCCAGGCAAGCGTGTCGTGCCGGCGCAGCGGCTCAGCACCGTACGGGGCGTCGGTGACCCGGTACGCGTACCGCCGGTAGGTGGCGGCGAACCGGGCCTCGAAGTCGGCCGGCACCTCGGTGACCGCCCGCACCCGGACGTCGCGGGGCAGCGTACCGGCGAACCGGCGCAGCAGCGCCCCGGACCGTTCGCTCCACACCTCGGCCGGCACGTCGAGGTGGCACACCTGGCCGGTGGCGTGCACCCCCGCGTCGGTACGCCCGGCCACGGTCAGCCCGAGTGCGACGCCTGGCCCGAACGCCCGGTCGAGTGCCTCGGTCAGCACCCCGGCGACGGTCCGCCGCTGCGGCTGCACCGCCCAGCCGGAGAAGTCGGTGCCGTCGTACGCGACATCGAGCCGCAGCCGGACGTACCCCTGCCGCACCTGATCCTCCTGTGTCGCATGGTTGCCGGAAAGGTCGCATGGTTGCCGGAAAGACGGTGGGACCCGACGCTGCTGTCGCAGCGCCGGGTCCCACCGGTTGTGCTCGTGCCGACTCAGGCCGTGTCGTCGCCTTCGGCGGCGGCTCAGGCCTTGTCGTCGCCTTCGCCGGCCGGGGCTGCCTGGGTCGCGCCCGTGTCGGTGTCACCGGAGGCCGACACCGGCGGCTCGGCGTCCTGGTCGGCCGCGGTGTCCGCGTCGGTACGCGCGGCCGGTGCCTCGTCGGCACCGGCGAGCGCCTCGACCTTGTCCTGCTGGGCGGCCGCCCGACGGTCGGCCTTGGCCGGCGCCGGGGTGGTCACCACCAGCTCCTCGACCAGCTCGATGATCGCCATCGGGGCGTTGTCGCCCTTGCGCGGTCCGGTCTTCACGATCCGGGTGTAGCCACCCGGACGGTTGGCGAACCGGGGCGCGATCTGGTCGAACAGCTCGAAGACCACGTCCTTGTCCCGCACGACGGTCAGCACCCGACGGCGCGAGTGCAGGTCGCCCCGCTTGGCCTTGGTGATCAGCTGCTCCGCGAGGGGACGCAGCCGCTTCGCCTTGGTCTCGGTGGTCTTGATCTTGCCGTACCGGAACAGCGAGGTGGCCAGGTTGGCCAGCATCATCCGCTCGTGCGCGGGGCTGCCGCCGAGGCGGGGGCCCTTGGTGGGCGTGGGCATGGTTGGTGCTCCTCAGTGGTGGCGGCAGCCGGCGTTACAGCTGCTCGGTCTCGCGGTAGTCGTCGGTGTCGTAGTCGGCTTCGCTGAAGGAGTCCACGACGTGTGCCGGGTCGAAGTTGGGCGCCGAATCCTTCAGGCCCAGCCCCATCCCGGCGAGCTTCATCTTGACCTCGTCGATCGACTTCTGACCGAAATTCCTTATATCGAGGAGGTCCGCCTCGGTCCGCCCGATCAGCTCGCCGACGCTGTTGATGCCCTCGCGCTTGAGGCAGTTGTACGACCGTACGGTCAGGTCCAGCTCCTCGATCGGCAGCGCCAGGTCAGCGGCCAGCTGGGCGTCCTGCGGCGACGGCCCGATGTCGATGCCCTCAGCGGTCTCGTCCAGCTCGCGAGCCAGACCGAACAGCTCGACCAGGGTGGAGCCGGCCGAGGCCAGCGCGGTACGCGGTCCGATCGACGCCTTGGTCTCGACGTCGATGATCAGCCGGTCGAAGTCGGTCCGCTGCTCGACCCGGGTCGCCTCCACCCGGTAGGTGACCTTGAGCACCGGCGAGTAGATCGAGTCGACCGGGATCCGGCCGATCTCGGCACCGGCCTGCTTGTTCTGCGCGGCGGTGACGTACCCGCGGCCCCGCTCGACGGTGAGCTCCATGTCGAGGCGGCCCTTGCCGTTGAGAGTGGCCAGCTTGAGGTCCGGGTTGTGCACCGAGACCCCGGCCGGCGGCTGGATGTCACCGGCGGTCACGTCACCGGGGCCCTGCTTGCGCAGGTACATGCTGACCGGCTCGTCGTGCTCGGAACTGACGCACAGCTCCTTGACGTTCATGACCAGCTCGACCACATCCTCCTTGACGCCGGGGATCGTGGTGAACTCGTGCAGCACGCCGTCGATCTTGATGCTGGTGACCGCCGCGCCCGGAATGGAGCTGAGCAGGGTACGCCGCAGCGAATTGCCGAGCGTGTAGCCGAAACCCGGCTCCAACGGCTCGATGGTGAACAGGGACCTCGTGTCGCTGATCGACTCCTCGGACAGAGTCGGCCGCTGGCTGATGAGCACGTACTTCTCCTTGGGTCGGGGCGACCGCTATATGACGCCCGTCGGTCGTGCGCCCGTCGACGGGGGCCGGGCCGGTGCCGTACGTCGGTGACGCCGGTCGACCGCGACCCCCGTCGACGGGGGTGGCTCACTTCGAGTAGAGCTCGACGATCAGCTGCTCCTGAACCTGCGTGTCGATTGTCTGACGCGCCGGCATGGAGTGCACGAGAATCTTCATCTGGCTGGGGATCGCCTCCAGCCAGGCCGGGACGGTCTTGGAACCGGCCTCGCCCTGGGCGACCAGGAACGGGGTGAGCTCCTTCGACTTCGCCCGCACCTCGACGATGTCGTGCTCCTTGACGCGGAACGAGGGGATGTCGACCTTATTTCCGTTGACCATGAAGTGCCCGTGCTTGACCAGCTGGCGCGCCATGTCCCGGGACTTGGCGTAGCCAGCCCGGTACACGACGTTGTCAATCCGGGACTCCAGGATCTGCAGCAGCACCTCACCGGTCTTCGCCTGCTTGGCCACTGCTTCCTCGTAGTAGCCGCGGAACTGCTTCTCCAGCACGCCGTACACCCGGCGGGCCTTCTGCTTCTCCCGCAGCTGGAGGAGGTACTCGGTCTCCTTGGTCCGACCACGGCCGTGCTGGCCGGGCGGGAAGGGCCGGGATTCGAACGGGCACTTCGGCCCATCGCACTTGCTGCCCTTGAGGAACAGCTTCATCTTCTCCCGCCGGCAACGGCGGCAGTCAGCACCCGTGTAACGAGCCATCTCTTCCTAACCTCTCAGACCCGGCGACGCTTCGGCGGACGGCACCCGTTGTGCGGCTGCGGCGTGACATCGGAGATCTGCCCGACCTCCAGGCCGACGGCCTGCAACGAACGGATGGCGGTCTCCCGGCCAGAGCCGGGGCCCTTGACGAAGACGTCGACCTTGCGCATGCCGTGCTCCATCGCCCGCCGGGCGGCAGCCTCGGCGGCCAGCTGCGCGGCGAACGGCGTCGACTTGCGGGAGCCCTTGAAACCGACCTGGCCGGCGGAGGCCCAGGAGATCACCGCACCGGTCGGGTCGGTAATCGAGACGATGGTGTTGTTGAAGGTGCTCTTGATGTGCGCCTGCCCGTGGGCGACGTTCTTGCGTTCCTTGCGCCGGACCTTCTTGACAGCGGCTCCAGCGCGAGCCTTCGGTGGCATGAGTTTTCTGCGCTCCTATTGAACGATCGAGGTATCCGGGCGGGCCCGGCGTCGGCCAGGACTACTTCTTGCCCGGCTTCTTCTTGCCGGCGACGGTCCGCTTCGGGCCCTTGCGGGTCCGGGCGTTGGTCCGGGTGCGCTGGCCATGCACGGGCAACCCGCGGCGGTGCCGGATGCCCTCGTAGCAGCCGATCTCCACCTTGCGGCGGATGTCTGCGGCAACCTCCCGACGCAGATCACCCTCGACCTTGAAGCTGGCCTCGATGTGATCCCGGAGCTGGACCAGCTCCTCGTCGGTGAGGTCCCGGACCCGCTTGTTCGGGTCGATGCCAGTCGCGGCAAGCGTGGCGATCGAACGGGTCCGGCCGATCCCGAAGATGTAGGTGAGCGCGATCTCCATCCGCTTCTCGCGGGGCAGATCCACGCCGACTAGACGTGCCATGTGCGGGCGTACTCCTCAAGTGGTGTGCACGGAGGTCTGAGCCCGCTCCACCCCGGCTGCCCTCGCCGACCACTCAGCTGAGTGGGCCGGCATGCCGGGCCCCGGCCTCCGACCGGGGGTTGCGCCACGGACACGGCGACATGGTCACCGGGTGCTCGCGGCTGGAACGAGCATGTGCTGTTGTGCGATCGGCCGCCTGAACCGCCCCGTCGCCGGCCCGGCTCCTGCCGGTCGGCTCGGGGTCAGCCCTGGCGCTGCTTGTGCCGGGGGTCGGTGCAGATGACCATCACCCGGCCGTGCCGGCGGATCACCCGGCACTTGTTGCAGATCCTCTTGACGCTCGGCTTGACCTTCACGGTGTGCCTTACTTCCGTTGACGCCCGGCCGCGTATGCGGTGCGGGCTTGAGGACGGACACGGGACGCCCCGGCCGGCCGTCAGGCGGTTACTTGTAGCGATAGACGATGCGCCCTCGGGTGAGGTCGTACGGCGAAAGCTCGACGACGACCCGGTCCTCGGGCAGGATGCGAATGTAGTGCTGCCGCATCTTGCCGCTGATGTGAGCCAGTACCTTGTGGCCGTTGGCGAGCTCCACCCGGAACATGGCGTTCGGTAGTGGCTCGATCACTCGACCTTCGATCTCGATGGCCCCGTCTTTTTTCGGCATGTCCTCCGCTGTCCTGACGTCGGTTGCTCGGGATCGGCTCACAACACCATTCGCGGACGGACCCGTCCGGCCTGCCGACCGTACCGATTCGTCCGCGCCAGCCGCGGCTCCAGACGTCTGACGACGGGCTCGGCCCGGGTTACGGAAACCCAGGCGACACCCGATCAGACACGGCCTGCCGAAGCGCAGAGCAGGCACGCTGGAGTGGACGCTGTGCGCCGATCTATCAGTGTACGCGGGTTGTCACGCGGACAGCAAACCGCGCGCTGCCGCAGGTCAGCATACCCGACAAAGCGGCAGGAGCAGGGAGTTTACCGGCGACCCGCCGGGCGTCGGTCAGGCCGCCGGCCGACCGCTTGGCGTCCGGTGTGCGGCCGGGTGGCTACCCCTGGCCCGGGGCCGGACCGCCGGACCCACCGGACTCGTGCTCAATCCGCTTCCGTTCCGCCTTCTCCTGCCTGGCCAACTGCTGCCGGGCCTGCTTGGCCGCACACCGCTGCGGCTCGCCCTTGATCAGGCCCAGCACGGTGGTCACCAGCAGCACCGCACCCCACGGGCCGGCCACCCAGCCCGGCCAGAAGTACAGCAGGTTTTGAGCCATGACGCAGGTCACCGCCCAGATCGCGATGGTGATCCCGACCGCCGCCCCGTACCCGTCCCACTCGTTGACCAGCCACCGGCGGGTCGCACCGGGATAGCGCCCGTCCGGGCCGGGAGTCAACTCGGCGGGCAACCCGTCGGTGACGACCGGCGCCAACTGCGAGCGTCCGGCGGCGGTCACCGGTGGCAGATCGTCGAGCAGGCCGCCCAGATCACCGTACATCTTCGCCGCATAGGCCCGCTGCAACCGCTCGTCGAACTCGGCAAGATCCAGTCGACCCTCGCTCAGCGCGTTACGCAACCGCTCGGCCACTGCCTCCCGGTCGGCGTCGGCCGCCCGCATCCCGTCCCGCCGATCCATGGCTACCAGCTTGACACCCCGGTGCCAGCCCGGCCAGACCGGCACCGGGCCGAGGGGCGGCCGGAGCCGGGGCAGGCCCCGGGTCAGCGTCGAGAATCGGCCGGCTGACGGGCGGTCACCAGATCGCCGAGCCGGGAACGCCCGCCGTCCGGCTCGGTCAACACCCAGACACCGTCCGGCAACAGCGCCATCGAATGCTCGACGTGCACCGCCATCGACCCGTCCCGGGTCACCACCGTCCAGCCGTCGGCGAGTTCGTTGGTGCGGGCCGACCCTTCGGTGATCATCGGCTCGATGGCCAACGCCATCCCCGGGACCAGGCGCGGGCCCTTGCCCGGCCGGCCGTAGTTGAGCACGTGCGGGTCCTGGTGCATCTCGGTACCGATCCCGTGGCCGCCGTAGCCCTCGACGATGCCGTACCGGCCGCCCGTGCGGATCGCCCGTTCCACCGCGTACGAGATGTCAGTGAGTCGGCCGCGGCCGCTGACCGCCCCGCGCGCCGCAGCGGCGATCCCAGCCCACAGCGCGTCCTCAGCGACCGTGATCATCCGCAGCAGCTCCGGACGTACCTCCCCGACCGGAGCGGTGAAGGCCGCGTCGCCGTGCCAGCCGTCCAGTACGGCTCCGCAGTCGACCGAGATGACGTCACCGTCGCGCAGCACCTGCCCAGCCGCCGGGATCGCGTGCACCACCTGCTCGTTGACCGAGGAGCAGATGGTCGCCGGGTAGCCGTGGTAGCCCTTGAACGACGGGACAGCGCCGGCGTCGCGGATCGTCTCCGCGGCGATGGCGTCCAGGTCGGCGGTGGAGACGCCGGGGGCGATCGCCGCCCGCATCCGGGCCAGGGCATCGGCGACCACCAGGCCGGCGGCACGCATCCGGTCGATCTGCTCCGGGGTCTTGAGCTGGATGTCCAACTGCTGGCGGCGCATCGGACGCTACCCGCCGTACGAACGCAGGGCGTCGATCGCGCGTACGGTGACGTCCTCGACCGGCCCGGTGGCGTCGATCCCGACCAGCTTGCCCTGGGCACCGTAGAAGTCGACCAGCGGCGCGGTCTTCTCGGCGTACTCCACCAGGCGATGGGCGATGGTCTCGGGCTTGTCGTCGTCGCGCTGGAACAGCTCGGCGCCGCACCGGTCACAGCGGCCCTCGGTCGCCGGCGCGTCGAACTCGACGTGCCAGATCTTGCCGCAGCCGCGACAGGTACGGCGACCGGACAGCCGCCGGATCACCTCGTCGTCGTCGACGACCAGCTCCAGCACCAGATCCAGCGCGGTGCCGAGGTCGGCCAGCAGCTTGTCCAGCGCGGCAGCCTGCGGAGTGGTCCGCGGGAAGCCGTCGAGCAGGAAGCCTTCGGCGGCGTCCGGCTCGGCCAGCCGGTCCCGGACCATGTTGATGGTCACCTCGTCCGGAACCAGCTTGCCGGCGTCCATGTATCGCTTGGCCTCGACACCCAGCGGCGTGCCCTGGGAGACGTTGGCCCGGAAGATGTCCCCGGTCGAGATCTTGGGCACGACCAGGTGAGCGGCGATGAACTCGGCCTGGGTCCCCTTCCCCGCCCCGGGGGGACCGACCAGTACCAGCCTCATCTACCGGAGGAACCCTTCGTAGTTGCGCTGCATGAGTTGGCTCTCGATCTGCTTCACGGTTTCCAGACCGACACCGACCATGATGAGCACGGCGGTGCCGCCGAACGGGAAGTTCACGTACTGGTCGCTGTCCAGCCAGATGAAGAAGAAGTTCGGCAGCACAGAGATGATGCCGAGGTAGAGCGCACCGGGGAGGGTGATCCGGCTGAGGATGAAGTCGAGGTACTCGGCCGTGGGCCGGCCCGGCCGGATGCCGGGCACGAAGCCACCGTACTTCTTCATGTTCTCCGCGACCTCGGTCGGGTTGAACGTGATCGACACGTAGAAGTACGTGAAGAAGATGATCATAAAGAAGTACGTGATGATGTAGATCGGGCTGGTCGGGTTCGCCAAGTTGTTCTGGATCCACGCCTGGACCTGACCAGGGTCGTTCGGATCGAAGAACTGCAGCCCGAGCTGCGGCAGGTAGAGCACCGACGAGGCGAAGATCACCGGGATGACCCCGGCCTGGTTGACCTTCAACGGGATGTAGGTCGAGGTGCCGCCGTACATCCGCCGGCCGATCATCCGCTTGGCGTACTGCACGGGGATCCGGCGCTGTGCCTGCTCGATGAAGACCACGGCGGTGATGACCACCAGGACCAGCACGATCACCAGACCGAACATGCCCCAGCCGTGGGTGTTCTTGATCGTCCACCCCTCGCTGGGCAGCCGTGCCGCGATCGAGGTGAAGATCAGCACCGACATGCCGTTGCCGACACCCCGGTCGGTGATCAGCTCGCCGAGCCACATCACCATGCCGGTGCCGGCGGTCATCGTGATGACCAGCACGCTGAGCGTCAGCCAGGTCGGCAGGCCGGTCCCGTCGGGGATGATCGGGTAGTCGTCGCACAGGTTGTTGAACAGCTGACCGGAGCGGGCCAACGCGACGAACGCCGAGGCCTGCAGGATACCCAGGCCCAGGGTCAGGTAACGGGTGTACTGGGTGATCTTGACCTGGCCGGACTGCCCCTCCTTGCGGAGCTGCTCCAGCCGCGGAATGACCACCGTGAGCAGCTGCAGGATGATCGACGCGGTGATGTAGGGCATGATGCCCAGCGCGAAGACGGACAGGGACAGCAACGCACCGCCGGAGAAGAGGTTCAGCAGGGTGAAGACCCCGCTGGAGTCCCCGGACTCCATGACGGTGATGCACTGCTGCACGTTGCCGTACGACACGCCTGGGCTCGGCAGCGTGGCGCCGAGCCGGTAGACCGCGACGATGAAGACCGTGAACAGCAGCTTCTTGCGCAGGTCAGGCGTGCGAAACGCACTGAGAAAGGCGGAGAGCAACTTCTTCCTCCTGCGCGAGGCGGCCGCCGGATGTTCTGGCGGGTCGGGATGGGTGCGGAGCGCCCGATATCCATGGCTGGCATCGGACTCTAACAGTCCGGCGTCGGTCTGGGCAGGCGTGCCTAGAACATACACCGGTCCCGATATTAACGGGACGGAGGCTTCACCAGTAGGCCGTGGCGCCCGTCAGTCGCGGACAACTGAGCGAGCGCCACGTCCAAGCTGGGCGTTCAGAGCTCGGTGACCGAGCCGCCAGCTGCGGTGATCTTCTCCTTGGCCGACCCGCTGAACGCGTGCGCCGACACCTGGAGAGATACACCACCGAGGTCGCCGCTGCCCAGCACCTTGACCGGCTGGCCCTTGCGGACCGCACCGGACTCGGCCAACTGCTGCGGACCGACCTCACCACCGTTCGGGAAGAGCTCCGCCAACCGGTCCAGGTTGACCACCTGGTAGACGACCTTGAACCGGTTCTTAAAGCCCTTCAGCTTCGGCAGACGCATGTGGATGGGCATCTGCCCACCCTCGAACGCCGCCGGGATGTTCTTGCGGGCCTTGGAGCCCTTGGTGCCCCGACCGGCGGTCTTGCCCTTGGAGCCCTCACCGCGGCCCACCCGGGTCTTCGCGGTCTTGGCCCCCGGCGCCGGCCGGAGGTGGTGGACCTTGATCGCCATTACTCGACCTCCTCGACCGTCACGAGGTGGTTCACGGTGAAGATCATGCCCCGGATCTCGGGCCGGTCCTCCTTGACCACCACGTCGTTGATCCGCTTCAGACCGAGCGACCGCAGCGACTCCCGCTGGTTACGCTTGGTCCCGATCCCGGACCGGACCTGGGTCACCTTGAGACGTGCCATCACAGCCGCCCTCCGTTCATCTTCGCTGTCACGCCCCTGCGCCCGCGCGGGACGCGAGCATCGCGGCTGGGGCCACGTCCTCGACCGGCAGGCCACGCCGGGTGGCGACCGCCTCCGGCGACTCCAGGCTCTTCAGCGCGGCGACCGTGGCGTGCACGATGTTGATCGGGTTCGACGAGCCGAGGCTCTTGGAGAGCACGTCGTGGATGCCCGCGCACTCCAGCACCGCACGCACCGGGCCACCGGCGATCACACCCGTACCGGCGCTCGCCGGCTTGAGCAGGACCACGCCGGCGGCGTCCTCGCCCTGCACCGGGTGCGGGATCGACGCGGCGATCCGGGGCACCTTGAAGAAGTGCTTCTTGGCCTCCTCGACGCCCTTGGCGATCGCCGCCGGCACCTCCTTGGCCTTGCCGTAACCCACGCCGACCGTGCCGTCACCGTCGCCCACGATCACCAGGGCGGTGAAGCTGAAACGCCGACCGCCCTTCACGACCTTGGCGACCCGGTTGATCGCGACGACGCGCTCCAGGTGTGGGGTCTTCTCGACGGGCGCGTTGCCGCGACCGCCCTCACGGCGGTTGTCGCGGCGACCACCTTCGTTGCCACCGGACCCGCCGCCACGACGCTGTTGACCTGGCATCAGCAGCCTTCCTTCCTACTCGTGACGGGGTTTGCTTCGATTTGCGTCTGGACAGGCATCAGACGGCCGCTAGAACTCGAGTCCGGCTTCGCGGGCGGCGTCGGCCAGCGCGGCGATCCGCCCCGCGTACCGGTTGCCCCCACGGTCGAACACGACCTTGGAGATACCTGCCGCCTTGGCCCGCTCGGCGAGCAGCGCGCCCACCTTGCCGGCCAGTTCGCTCTTGGCACCCGCGGTACCCCGCAGCGACGCGTCCATGGTCGACGCGGACGCCAGGGTGTGGCCCTTGGTGTCGTCGACGATCTGGGCGACCATGTGCTTCAGGGAACGGGTGACCACCAGGCGCGGCCGCTGCGCGGTCCCGCTGAGGTTCTTGCGCACCCGGAAGTGCCGGCGCGCCCGCCCGATGGCACGCCGCGCGGAGACGCTGCCGCCCGCCCGACGCTTCAGCAACGTAGCGCTCACTGTGCTTTCCCTCCGTTCGTGACTGCGGGGCTCGCAAGCTCGCTCCTCGCACTCACTTCTTACCGGCCTTTCCGGCCTTGCGGCGGATGACCTCGCCCTGGTACTTCACGCCCTTGCCCTTGTACGGCTCCGGCGGGCGGATCTTCCGAATGTTGGCGGCGACCTCACCGACCTGCCACTTGCTGATCCCGGCCACGTGGAACAGCGTCGGCCGCTCCACGGTGAAGGTGATCCCCTCCGGGGCCGACACCAGCACCGGGTGCGAGAACCCGAGCGCGAACTCCAGGTCCTTGCCCTTGGCGGTGACCCGGTAACCCGTACCCGCGATCTCCAGGGTCTTTCGGTAACCGTCGGTCACCCCGATGACCATGTTCGACACCAGGGTGCGGCTCAGCCCGTGCAGTTCCTTGGCCTGGCGCTCGTCGTTGGCCCGGTTGATCTGGAGCTGACCGTCCTCGGCCCGCTCAACGGTGATCGACTCGGGCAGGACGTGCGACAGCTCGCCCTTGGGGCCCTTGACCGTGATGGTCTGGCCATCGATCTTGACATCGACGCCGGCCGGCACCGGGATCGACTTACGTCCAATACGCGACATTGTTACCAGTCTCCCGATTACCAGACGAAGGCGAGGACTTCCCCGCCCACGCTCCGCTTACGGGCCTGCCGGTCGGTGAGCAGCCCCTGGGACGTCGAAATGATCGCCACGCCCAGGCCGCCGAGCACCCGGGGCAGCTCATCCGACTTGGCGTACACCCGCAGACCCGGCTTGGACACGCGCTTGATCCCGGCGAGGCTGCGCTCCCGGTTCTGGCCGTACTTCAAATCGACCACCAGCCGCCGGCCGACGGCACCCTCTGCGGGGTCCTCGACCTGCCAGGTCGAGATGTAACCCTCGGCCTTGAGGACCTCGGCGATGTTCGCCTTGACCTTCGAGTACGGCATCGTCACCCGGTCGTGGTACGCCTGGTTGGCGTTGCGCAGACGGGTCAGCATGTCTGCGATCGGGTCGGTCATCGTCATGGGTCTCGTCAACCTTTCTCGCCGGGGTTCCCGGTGGCTGTGCCACCGGGCCTACGGCGAAGACCTGTCAAGGTGGGGTTACCAGGAAGCCTTGGACACGCCGGGCAGCTCACCGCGGTGCGCCATCTCCCGGATGCAAACCCGGCAGAGGCCGAACTTGCGGTAGACCGCCTTGGGCCGCCCGCACCGCTGGCAGCGGGTGTACGCGCGCACCGAGAACTTCGGCTTCGCGGCGGCCTTGATGATCAGCGCCTTCTTGGCCATAGCTCAGTTCTCCTTGAACGGGAAGCCCAGGAGCTTGAGCAGCGCCCGGCCCTCGTCGTCGGTCTTGGCGGTGGTCACCACCGTGATGTCCATGCCCCGGGTGCGGTCGATCCGGTCCTGGTCGATCTCGTGGAACACCGACTGCTCGGTGAGCCCGAAGGTGTAGTTGCCGTTGCCGTCGAGCTTGCGACCGTCCAGCCCGCGGAAGTCCCGGATCCGGGGCAGCGCGATGGACAGCAGCCGGTCCAGGAACTCCCACATCCGGTCGCCGCGCAGGGTGACCTTCGCCCCGATTGGCATCCCCTCGCGGAGCTTGAACTGCGCGATCGACTTGGTCGCCCGACGCACCTGCGGCTTCTGACCGGTGATGGTGGCCAGGTCACGCATGGCGCCGTCGATCAGCTTGGCGTCCCGGGCGGCCTCGCCGACACCCATGTTCACGACGATCTTGACGAGCCCCGGAACCTGCATCGGGTTCGCGTACTGGAACTGCTCACGCAGTTGCGCGATGGTCTCCTCGCGGTACCGCTGCTTGAGGCGCGGCGCCGGCCTGGTCTGGGTAGCGGTGGTCATCACAGGTCCTTACCGTTGCTACGCGCGATCCGCACCTTCTGGCCGCTGTCGTCGAACCGGTAACCGACCCGGGTCGGCTTGCCGTCGGAGTCGAGCACCTGCACGTTCGAGACGTGGATCGGAGCTTCCTGGGTGACGATGCCACCGGTCTGCCCGCCGCGCTGGGTGGTCTGGATGCGGGTGTGCTTCTTGATCCGGTTCACGCCTTCGACGAGGACCTTGTCCTGCCGTGGGTAGGCCGCGATGACCTTGCCCTTGGCACCCTTGTCCTTACCGGCGATGACGACGACCGTGTCGCCCTTCTTCACCTTCACGGTCACAGCACCTCCGGCGCCAAAGAAATGATCTTCATGAACCGCTTGTCCCGCAGCTCACGCCCGACCGGGCCGAAGATGCGGGTACCGCGCGGGTCCCCACCGTCCTTGATGATGACGGCAGCGTTCTCGTCGAAGCGGATGTACGACCCGTCCGGCCGCCGCTTCTCCTTCGCGGTCCGGACCACGACGGCCTTCACCACGTCGCCCTTCTTCACGCCGGCGCCGGGAATCGCGTCCTTGACCGTCCCGACGATCACGTCGCCGATGCCTGCGTAGCGCCGACCGGAGCCACCGAGCACCCGGATGCACAGGATCTCCCGGGCACCCGTGTTGTCGGCGACACGCAGTCGCGACTCCTGCTGGATCACGTCTATCTCCTATGTCTGCCAGTCCTCCGGTCACCCGGAGCTTGGAAGAACCTGGTCCGCGCTACGCGCGGGCTGCCATCCGGACCCGACCGACCCGAACGCCGCGCGACGGCGGCGGACGGGTCGCCCGGCTACTTCGCCTTCTCGAGGATCTCGACGACCCGCCACCGCTTGGTGGCGGACAGCGGCCGGGTCTCCATCAGCAGCACCCGGTCACCGACCCCGCACGCGTTCTGCTCGTCGTGTGCCTTCAGCTTGCTGGTACGGCGCATGACCTTGCCGTACAGCCGGTGCTTGACCCGGTCCTCGACCTCGACGACGACGGTCTTTTCCATCTTGTCGCTGACCACGAGCCCTTCGCGAACCTTGCGGCGGGCCCGGACGACCGTTGCGCCCTGCTCGGGGGCGGTGTTCTCACTCATGATGCAGCCACCTCAGTCGGCGCGGCGGAGAGTCCCAACTCACGCTCACGCATGATCGTGTAGATCCGGGCGATCTCCCGACGGATGACCTGCAGCCGGCGGTTGTTGTCCAGCTGACCGGTCGCGGCCTGCACGCGGAGGTTGAACAGCTCCGCCTTGGCCTCCCGCAGCTTCGTGACCAGCTCCTGCTCGGAGAGTTCACGCAGCTCGGCGGCCGAAACGCCCGCTGCCATCAGCTTTCACCCACTTCGCGCGTCACGATGCGGCACTTCATCGGGAGCTTGTGGATCGCACGACGCATCGCCTCACGCGCGATCTGCTCGTTCGGGAAGGACATCTCGAAGAGCACCCGTCCCGGCTTGATGTTGGCGACCCACCACTCGGGCGAGCCCTTACCGGACCCCATCCGGGTCTCGGCCGGCTTCTTGGTCAGCGCCTGGTCGGGGAAGACCGTGATCCAGACCTTGCCACCACGCTTGATGTGGCGGGTCATGGCGATACGGGCCGACTCGATCTGACGGTTGGTCACATACGCCGGCTCGAGCGCCTGGATACCGAACTCGCCGAACACCACCCGGGTGCCGCCCTTGGCGGCGCCAGTACGGCTCGGGTGATGCGGCTTGCGGAAGCCCTTCGGGGGCTTGCGCGGGATCAGCATCTGTCAGCCCTCCTGCGCTGAGCTGTCCGCTCCGGCCGAAGCGGCCGGAGTGGCCGGCGCGGCATCAGCCGGCGCGGCACTGCTGGTCGTGGTCGACGGGCCACCGGAAATCCCCGCGGCGGCCGCTCGGCCGGCCTCGGTGCCACCGGCGGTCGTCCCGCTGGAGCCGGAACGCCCGCGACGGGGCCGGTCCGGCCGCTCCCGGCGGGGACGGCTGGGCGCCTCGGCCGGAGCCTCCCGCCCCGGGACCGCGTCGCCCTTGTAGATCCACACCTTGACGCCGATGCGGCCAAAGGTGGTCCGGGCCTCGAAGAAGCCGTACTCGATGTTGGCCCGCAGCGTGTGCAGCGGCACCCGACCCTCGCGGTAGAACTCGGTACGGCTCATCTCCGCACCGCCGAGCCGGCCGGAGACCTGCACCCGGATACCCTTGACAATCGGGTTCTTCATCGCCGACTGCATGGCCTTACGCATCGCCCGCCGGAAGCTGACCCGGCTGGCCAGCTGCTCGGCGACGCCCTGCGCGACCAACTGTGCGTCCGACTCGGGGCTCTTCACCTCGAGGATGTTCAGCTGCACCTGCTTGCCGGTGAGCTTTTCCAGCTTGCCCCGGATCCGGTCCGCCTCGGCGCCTTTGCGGCCGATGACGATGCCCGGGCGGGCGGTGTGGATGTCGACCCGGACCCGGTCACGGGTCCGCTCGATGTCCACCTTGGAGATGCCGGCCCGCTCGAGACCGCTGGACATCATCCGGCGAATCTTGACGTCCTCGGCGATGTAGTCCTTGTACAGCTTGTCCGCGTACCAGCGCGACTTCCAGTCGGTCGAGATGCCGAGCCGGAACCCGTGCGGGTGAACTTTCTGACCCATTACTCGGCACCCTCCGTGCTGCTCTGCTTGCCGCCGGCCGGCTCGTTCGCGGTCGTGCCGCCCTGCGCCGTGCTCTCGGTCTGCTCCACGGCCGCCGGCTGCGCGTCGGTCGGCTGGGCCTTCTTCGCGGCCTTCGCCGGCTGGGCCTTGGCCGCGCGCCGCGTCGGCTTCGCCGCGACGACGGCCTCCACCGCGATGGTGATGTGGCAGGTCCGCTTACGGATCCGGTACGCCCGGCCCTGCGCCCGTGGCCGGTACCGCTTCAGCGTCGGACCCTCGTCCACGAACGCCTCGCTGACCAGCAGCGCGTCGGGGTCCAGCTGCTCGTTGTTCTCGGCGTTGGCGATCGCGCTGGCCAGCACCTTGTACACCTGCTCACTGGCGGCCTGCGGCGCGAACTGCAGGACGGTGAGTGCCTCCTTCGCGGGCAGACCGCGGACGAGGTCGACCACCCGACGCGCCTTCATCGGCGAGATGCGCACGTACCGCGCAACCGCCCGCGCGCCCGGAAGCACCGGAGCGTCGCCCTTCACTGGCATCGCTGTAACCCCTTGATCCTCTATCCGTGCCCGCGACTCAGCGCCGACGGCTCTTGCGGTCGTCCTTCTCATGACCCTTGAAGGTGCGGGTCAGGGCAAACTCGCCGAGCTTGTGCCCGACCATCGACTCGGTGATGAACACCGGGACGTGCTTGCGCCCGTCGTGCACGGCGATCGTGTGCCCGAGCATCTCCGGGGTGATCGTCGAGCGCCGCGACCAGGTCTTGATGACGTTCTTCGAGCCCTTGTCGTTCTGCGTCTCCACCTTCTTCATCAGGTGGTCGTCGACGAACGGGCCCTTCTTCAGGCTGCGAGGCATGTGCTACCAGACTCCTTCTAGCCGCGCTTGCGGGTGGCGTAGCGGCGGCGGACGATCAGCCGGTCACTCGGCTGGCCCTTACGACGGGTCCGGCCCTCCGGCTTGCCCTTCGGGTTCACCGGGTGGCGACCACCGGAGGTCTTGCCCTCACCACCACCGTGCGGGTGGTCGACCGGGTTCATCGCGACGCCACGGACAGTCGGGCGCTTGCCCTTCCACCGCATGCGGCCCGCCTTGCCCCAGTTGATGTTTGACTGGTCGGCGTTGCCGATCTCGCCGATGGTGGCCCGGCAGCGCACGTCGACCCGGCGGATCTCGCCGGAGGGCATCCGCAGCGTCGCGTAGGCGCCCTCCCGGCCGAGCAGCTGGATGCCGGTGCCGGCCGAGCGGGCCAGCTTGGCGCCGCCACCCGGCCGCAGCTCCACACCGTGGATGGTGGAACCGACCGGGATGTTGCGCAGCGCCAGGTTGTTGCCGGGCTTGATGTCGGCGCCGGGACCGGACTCGACGGTGTCGCCCTGCTTCAGGTCCTTCGGCGCGATGATGTAGCGCTTCTCACCGTCGGCGTAGTGCAGCAGCGCGATCCGAGCGGTCCGGTTCGGGTCGTACTCGATGTGCGCGACCTTCGCCGGTACGCCGTCCTTGTCGACCCGCTTGAAGTCGATCAGCCGGTACTGGCGCTTGTGGCCACCGCCGTGGTGCCGGGCGGTGATTCGGCCGTGCGTGTTCCGACCGCCCTTCTTGGGCAGCGGCACCAGCAGCGACTTCTCCGGTGTGGACCGGGTGATCTCGACGAAGTCGGCGACGGACGAACCACGGCGGCCCGGCGTCGTCGGCTTGTACTTACGGATTGGCATTGTCTACACCCCTCAGCTGACCGGGCCGCCGAAGGCCTCGATACGGTCACCGTCGGCCAGCTTCACCATCGCCCGCTTGGTCGCCTTGCGCTGACCGAAGCCGGTACGGGTGCGCTTGCGCTTGCCTTCGCGGTTGAGCGTGTTCACGGTCAGCACGCGGACGTCGAAGATCTGCTGGATCGCGATCTTGATCTGGGTCTTGTTGGCGTCCGGGTTGACCAGGAACGTGTACCAGTTCCGGTTGAGCTCGGCGTAGCTCTTCTCCGAGACCACCGGCGCCACGATGATGTCGCGCGGGTCGGCAATCGTGCTCACTTGTCGCCCTCCTCGGTCTGCGCCGGAACACCGAGGAACTCGTCGAGAGCTCCCTTGGTGAAGACCACGTCGTCGGCGACCAGCACGTCGTACGTGTTGAGCTGACCCACCTCGATGAGGTGCACCAACGGCGTGCTGTTGCGCAGGTTGCGCAGCGACAGCCAGTTGAGCTCGTCGGTCGCGCTCAGCACGACCAGCACCCGCGTGGCGGAGCTGACCTTGCGCAGCGTGGCCAGGGCGCTCTTGGTCGACGGCTGCTCGCCGGTGACGAACGCCTCCACGACGTGCAGTTGCCCGGACCGCGCCCGGTCGGAGAGGGCACCGCGCAGCGCGGCGACCTTCATCTTCTTGGGGGTCCGCTGGCTGTAGTCACGCGGCACCGGGCCGTGCACCACGCCACCGCCGGCGAACTGCGGCGCGCGGATCGAGCCCTGCCGGGCCCGGCCGGTGCCCTTCTGCTTGTACGGCTTCTTGCCGCCGCCGGCGACCTCGCCGCGGGTCTTGGTCTTGTGGGTGCCCTGCCGCGCGGCGGCGAGCTGGGCGACCACGACCTGGTGCATCAGGGCGATGTTGGCCTGTACGTCGAAGACCTCGCCCGGCAGGTCGACGGTGCCGCTCTTGGCACCCTCGGGGTTGATCACGTCAACGGTGGTCATTTGGCGGCACCGCCCTTCTTCGCCTGCGCCTTCGCCGCGCTGCGGACCAGGATCAGCGCGCCCGCCGGGCCCGGGATCGCGCCCTTGACGAGCAGCAGGTTGCTCTCCGGGTCGACCGCCTGCACAGTGAGGTTCTGCACGGTGTAGCGCACGCTACCCATGCGACCGGCCATCTTGACGCCCTTGAAGACGCGACCCGGGGTAGCGCAGGCGCCGATCGAACCGGGCGAGCGGTGCTTGCGCTCGACACCGTGGCTGGCCCGCAGGCCGTGGAAGCCGTGCCGCTTCATGACACCGGCGAAGCCCTTGCCCTTGGTCCGGCCGGTGACGTCGACCCGGGCACCCGGCTCGAAGGTCTCGACGGTGATTTCCTGGCCCAGCTCGTACTCGCTGGCGTCCGTGGTGCGCAGCTCGACCAGGTGCCGCCGCGGCGCCACGCCGGACTTGGCGAAGTGCCCGGATTCCGGCTTGTTCACCTTGCGCGGGTCGACCGCGCCGAACGCGAGCTGGACCGCGGAGTAACCGTCCTTGTCGGCGGTCCGCACCTGGGTCACCACGCACGGGCCGGCCTGCACCACTGTCACCGGGACGACCCGGTTGTTGTCCCAGACCTGGGTCATGCCGAGCTTGGCGCCCAGGATGCCCTTCACTTGCCTGTCCATTGTCCGGTCCCTACAGCTTGATCTCGATGTCGACGCCAGCCGGCAGGTCGAGGCGCATCAGCGAATCGACCGTCTTCGGAGTCGGGTCGATGATGTCGATCAGACGCTTGTGCGTGCGCATCTCGAAGTGCTCGCGCGAGTCCTTGTACTTGTGCGGCGAACGGATGACGCAGAAACGGTTGATCTCAGTGGGCAGCGGCACCGGGCCTGCGACCTGAGCGCCGGTGCGCGTCACCGTCTCGACGATCTTCCGCGCCGAGGAGTCCACGACCTCGTGGTCATAGGCCTTGAGCCGGATGCGGATCTTTTGTCCCGCCATGGTGGCTTCTGTTCCTTCTCTCTCCGCCCGCAATGGAGCCCGCTCGCCGGAGCGGATGCCGCCGGTCGGACCCCGGCGCTGCCGTTTCATTTCGGTGTCCGACCCCCGCGGTCGGGCGTGTCGCAACCGCTGACCAGGCTCCACCCCGGGACTCCGGAGCGATCTGGCCCCACGCGGAGACGATCCCCACCGCTGAGGTCTTGGGCACCGGGCCAGGCCGGCGGCATCACCACCCCGGTCGACGAAACGGCGAAAGCCGTACGCTGCCGATCAGTGCGGGTGCCGCGGCAAATCTGCCCCGGACGCCGTGCGAGGGTGGCTGGCTGCCGGGCAGCCAGCCACCCTACGCGGACGCAACCTGACTAGTATGCCGTACCGAGGCACGGCATGGCCAATCGGGTTACCAGTTCACTTGATGATCTTGGTGACCCGGCCGGCGCCGACGGTGCGGCCACCCTCCCGGATCGCGAACTTCAGGTTCTCCTCCATGGCGATCGGCTGAATCAGCTTCACGCTCATCGAGGTGTTGTCACCGGGCATGACCATCTCGGTGCCCTCCGGCAGCGTGACCACACCGGTCACGTCGGTGGTCCGGAAGTAGAACTGCGGACGGTAGTTCTGGAAGAACGGGGTGTGCCGGCCGCCCTCCTCCTTGGAGAGGATGTAAACCGTCGCCTCGAACTCCGTGTGCGGGGTGGTGGTACCCGGCTTGATGACCACCATGCCGCGCTCGACGTCCTCGCGCTTGATACCACGCAGCAGCAGACCGACGTTCTCACCGGCCCGCGCCTCGTCGAGCAGCTTGCGGAACATTTCGATACCGGTGCAGGTGGTCTTCATCGACTTCTCACGGATGCCGACGATTTCCACCTCCTCGTTCGGCTTGAGCACGCCACGCTCGGCGCGACCGGTCACCACGGTGCCCCGACCGGTGATCGTGAAGACGTCCTCGATCGGCATCAGGAACGGCTTCTCGGTCTCCCGCTCGGGCTGCGGAATCGCGGTGTCGACCGCGTTCATCAGCTCCATGAGCTTGTCGGACCACTCTTCGTCGCCCTCCAGCGCCTTCAGCGCGGAGACCCGAACCACCGGCAGGTCGTCACCCGGGTACTCCTGGGCCGACAGCAGCTCACGGACCTCAAGCTCGACCAGCTCGAGCAGCTCCTCGTCGTCGACCATGTCGCTCTTGTTGAGCGCCACGACGATGTACGGGACGCCGACCTGACGGGCCAGCAGCACGTGCTCGCGGGTCTGCGGCATCGGGCCGTCGGTCGCCGCGACCACCAGGATCGCGCCGTCCATCTGCGCGGCACCGGTGATCATGTTCTTGATGTAGTCGGCGTGCCCGGGGCAGTCGACGTGCGCGTAGTGCCGCGCCTCGGTCTGGTACTCGACGTGCGCGATCGAGATCGTGATGCCGCGGGCCTTCTCCTCCGGCGCCTTGTCGATCTCGTCGAACGGCGTGTACGGGTTGAGGTCCGGCATCCTGTCGTGCAGGACCTTGGTGATGGCCGCCGTCAGCGTCGTCTTACCGTGGTCGATGTGACCAATGGTGCCGATGTTGACGTGCGGCTTAGTCCGCTCGAACTTCGCCTTCGCCACTGGTGTCCTCCTGTGGACTTCTTGGTTCGTACGCCCGGCGCGCCGTTCGGCGCTTAGGACTCTGTCGACAGCCTTTCCGGTCCAATGTCGGCGACCGGGAAGTGCTCGGGTCTTGCGGCGGTCACGCCTTCAGGCCCGGTATGCAATTCGCCCGAGACGGGCCGGGGAGGGTCAACTCCCCGACCCGTTACTCGCCCGTCGCCTTCGCGATGATCTCCTTCGCCACGCTCTGCGGCACTTCGGCGTAGGAGTCGAACTGCATGCTGTAGCTCGCCCGGCCCTGGGTCTTCGACCGCAGGTCGCCGACGTAGCCGAACATCTCCGACAGTGGCACCAGGGCACGGACGACGCGGGCTCCGCCGCGCTCCTCCATCGCCTGGATGATGCCACGCCGGGAGTTGAGGTCGCCGATGACGTCACCCATGTTCTCCTCTGGAGAGGTGACCTCAACGGCCATCATCGGTTCGAGCAGCGCGGGATCCGCCCGACGGGCGGCCTCCTTGAGCGCCATCGAACCAGCGATCTTGAACGCCATCTCGGACGAGTCCACCTCGTGGTACTGCCCGTCGACCAAGGTCAGCTTGACCCCGACCAGCGGGAAGCCGGCGAGGATGCCGTACTGCATGGCGTCCTGGGCACCGGCGTCGACCGACGGGATGAACTCCCGCGGCACCCGACCACCGGTCACCGCGTTGGCGAACTCGTAGGTCGGCGCCTCGTTGTCCAGCGGCAGCGGCTCCAGACTGATGATCACCCGGGCGTACTGGCCGGACCCACCGGTCTGCTTCTTGTGGGTGTACTCAACCTTTTCCACCTTCCGGCGGATGGTCTCCCGGTACGCCACCTGCGGCTTACCAATGTTGGCCTCGACGTTGAACTCGCGGCGCATCCGGTCGACCAGAATGTCCAGGTGCAGCTCGCCCATGCCGGCGATGACCGTCTGCCCGGTCTCCTCGTCGTTCTTGACGCGGAAGGTCGGGTCCTCCTCGGCCAACCGCTGGATAGCGGTGAAGAGCTTCTCCTGGTCGGCCTTTGTCTTGGGCTCGATCGCCACCTCGATGACCGGCTCCGGGAACGTCATCGACTCCAGGATGACCGGGTTCGCCGGGTCGGACAGGGTGTCGCCGGTGGTGGTCTGCTTCAGGCCCTGGACGGCGATGATGTCGCCGGCGACCGCCGTCGCCCGCTCCTCACGCTTGTTCGCGTGCATCTGGTAGATCTTGCCGATCCGCTCCTTGCGATCCTTGGTGGAGTTGATCACCTGGGACCCGGAGTCCAGCGAGCCGGAGTAGACCCGTACATAGGTCAGCTTGCCGAGGTGCCGGTCGGTCTGGATCTTGAACGCCAGGCCGGAGAACGGCTCCGTCGTTGATGGCTTCCGCAGCATCGGCGTCTCGCCGTCCGTCGCGGTGCCCTCGATCGCCGGCACGTCGAGCGGCGACGGCAAGTACTCGACCACCGCGTCCAGCATCGGCTGAACGCCCTTGTTCTTGAACGCCGAACCACACAGCACCGGGTTGCCCTTGTCGGCGAGGGTGGCCCGGCGGATCGCCGCCTTGACCTCCTCGACCGACAACTCCTCACCCTCGAGGTACTTCTCCATGATGGAGTCGTCCACGTCGGCGAGGGTCTCCAGCAGCTTCTCCCGCCACTCGGCGGCCGAGTCGGCGAGGTCGGCCGGGATCTCCTCGACCGCGTAGTCCTCGCCCTTCATCGTCTCACCACGCCAGGTCAGCGCCCGCATCTCGACCAGGTCGACGACACCGATGTGACCGCTTTCGAGGCCGATCGGGATCTGCAGCACCAGCGGGGTGGCGTTGAGTCGGTCCACCATCATCTGCACGCAGCGGAAGAAGTCGGCCCCGGTCCGGTCGAGCTTGTTGACGAAGCACATCCGGGGGACCTTGTACTTGTCCGCCTGCCGCCACACGTTCTCGGTCTGCGGCTCCACACCGGCCACGCCGTCGTAGACCGCGACCGCCCCATCGAGCACCCGCAACGACCGCTCGACCTCAACCGTGAAGTCGACGTGGCCCGGTGTGTCGATGATCTGGATCGTGTGGCCCTTCCACTCGCACTTGGTGGCGGCGGAGGTGATGGTGATGCCCCGCTCCTGCTCCTGCTCCATCCAGTCCATGACGGCAGCGCCCTCGTGGACTTCACCGATCTTGTACGTGATACCGGTGTAGAACAGGATCCGCTCAGTGGTCGTGGTCTTACCGGCATCGATGTGCGCCATGATGCCGATGTTGCGTACCTTGGCGAGCGCGTCTACGGCGGCCACTTCAATCCCTACTTCGTCTCGTCGTCGACTGTGTCTGCGCGGCTATGCCGGCGGGCATGACAGCGGCTTACCAGCGGTAGTGAGCGAAGGCCTTGTTGGACTCCGCCATCTTGTGGGTGTCCTCGCGACGCTTGACCGCCGCGCCGAGACCGTTGCTCGCGTCCAGCAGCTCGTTCATCAGCCGCTCGATCATCGTCTTCTCCCGGCGGGCCTTGGAGTACTGGACGAGCCAGCGCAGCCCGAGGGTGGTCGCCCGGGACGGGCGCACCTCGACCGGAACCTGGTACGTCGCGCCGCCGACCCGACGGCTGCGGACCTCCAGGGTCGGCTTCACGTTGTCCATGGCGCGCTTGAGGGTGACGACCGGATCGGTGCCGGACTTCTCCCGGCAACCCTCCAGGGCGCCGTAGACGATCCGCTCGGCGAGCTGACGCTTGCCTCGCAGCAGGATCTTGTTGACCAGCTGGGTCACCAGCGGGGAGTTGTACACCGGGTCCGCGACCAGGGGGCGACGCGGAGCAGGGCCCTTACGCGGCATCTCAGCTCTTCTCCTTCTTCGCGCCGTAGCGGCTGCGAGCCTGCTTGCGGTTGCGGACACCCTGGGTGTCCAGCGAACCGCGGACGATCTTGTAGCGGACGCCCGGAAGGTCCTTCACCCGGCCGCCGCGCACCAGCACGATGGAGTGCTCCTGCAGGTTGTGGCCGACGCCGGGGATGTAGGCGGTCACCTCGATCTGGCTGCTCAGCTTCACCCGAGCGACCTTGCGCAGCGCGGAGTTCGGCTTCTTGGGGGTGGTGGTGTACACACGGGTGCACACGCCACGACGCTGCGGGCTGCCCTTGAGCGCCGGCGTCTTGGTCTTGCTCGTCTTGTCCTGGCGGCCCTTACGGACCAGCTGCTGGATCGTTGGCACCGGGTTCCTTTGCTCCCTCCGGCCGCACGGGCGGCCGCACTCTTCCTCAGCCGCCCCGCAGGCCGACTCTCCTACACTCCGACCGGCCACCCACCAGGGCCCCGGCACCCGCGGTCGGGCGTGTCGCCCGCACACGGTCCCGGCCGTCAGCTGTCAACCACCGGGATCTGCACTTCGCCGTTGCGCTGCTCGATGACCATCGGCCCGGATCGGGCCGCCGGTCTGGATCGGGCGCACGCACGACTTGCCCGGGCAGGCCGGGCACAAGAGGATAGAGTACCCACCACCCGCGCGCAGGTCAAAACGGCGACACCGAACTCCTGACCCCGGCTCCGCAATCTCCGAACCCGAACCCCGGACCTCGGATCGGCCGTCTGTCTGCTCCGCCGCAGCGGACCGCTCCGGTCACCAAGTGTACCGGTTCGCCCGGGTGCCGGCCCGGCGGGCGGCGTACTGCGCACCAACCGGATGCTCCCGCGGTTGTCAGGCGGCGACCAGCAGGAGCGCGAGGGCGAAGCCGAACAGGGTCACCGCCAGCCCCGCCCCGCCGCTACTGATCCCGGCGATCGCCAGACCACGGCCGGTGAACCGTACCGCCGGCGGCGGCGCGTTCTGCCGGACCTGGCGCAGACCGAGCAGGCCCAGACCGACGGCCGCCGCTCCGAAGGCGGCGCCGAGCAGGGTGAACGCCCCGGCGGCCCAACCACCCCAGCCGCCGTCCGCGCCGGCCAGGCCCAGGCAGCCGACGGCGAGCGACACCAGCACCGAGATGACACCGGCGATCAACGACGTCACCGCCAGGCCGGACACCACCGGCGGTACCTCCAGGTGCACCAGCCCGAAACTCGTGCCGGGCACCTGCTCCACTCGCCGTGGTGACAGCCGTCCCTCCGGCGGTGGCGGCGCCACCGGTCGGGCACCGGGCGGCCCGGCCGGCGGCGCTGCGGTCCCGTACCCCGGGAACTGGGTCACCTGCGTTCCTCCTCGTCCTGCGACCGGCCCGGCCGTGGTCCGGGACCGGACGGCCCCTCGGGCCGGCCCAGTGCCGCTGCGGTCAGTCGATACCGGGGCCGAAGTCCTGCCCGACCGGACCGGTGGCCCAGTCGAAGATGCCGAGCACCAGCGCCAGGGTCAACGTCACGGCGGCGAGGAGCAGGCCCGTCCAGGCCAGGCGTTCGCCGCGGCGCAGCCAGCCCGCCCCGGTCAGGTAACCCCGCGACGAGTACGCCTCCCGGCGCGCCTGGTTGGCCAGCAGCAGCGCCACCACGGCCGGTACCACGCCGCCGACCAGCAGCCCGGTGATCACCGCGACCAGCCCGAGCGCGAAGACGGCTCCGGCCTTGGTGGACCGCACCGGATCGGGGTCCGCCGGATGCCGTGGCGTCGGGTGCGCGGCCTGGGGCACCGGGGTCACCTGCACGGTGCCAGCCTACAAGCTGAAAACGCCTGCCCCGCCGCGGTCGCGGCGGGGCAGGCGCCTGGACAGTCGTACCTGCCGTTGATCAGCGGTAGGAACCGAAATCGAAGTCGTCCAGCGGTACGGCCTGCCCGCTGGCCGGCCCGAACCCGTAGTCGGTCTCCGGGTAGCCGGTCATCGAGTAGACCTTCGCCTTCGCTTCCTCGGTCGGCTCGACCCTGATGTTGCGGTACTTGCTGATGCCGGTACCGGCCGGGATGAGCTTACCGATGATCACGTTCTCCTTGAGGCCGATCAGCGAGTCGCTGCGGGCGTTGATCGCCGCGTCGGTCAGCACCCGGGTGGTCTCCTGGAAGGAGGCCGCCGAGAGCCAGGAGTCGGTGGCCAGCGACGCCTTGGTGATGCCCATCAGCATCGGCCGACCAGCGGCGGGCTCGCCGCCTTCGGAGACGAGCCGACGGTTCTCCGACTCGAATACCGCGCGGTCAACGAGCACACCGGGCAGCAGTTCGGTGCCGCCGGAGTCGATGACCGTCACCCGCTTGAGCATCTGCCGGATGATGATCTCGATGTGCTTGTCGTGGATCAGCACACCCTGCGAGCGGTAGACCTCCTGGACCTCCTGGGTCAGGTGGACCTGGACCGCCCGCGGGCCGAGGATCCGCAGCAGTTCGTGCGGATCGATGGTGCCCTCGGTGAGCTTCTCCCCGACGGTGACGTGGTCACCGTCGTGCACCCGCAGCCGGACCCGCTTGGAGACCTTGTCGTGGACGATCTCGTCGCTGCCGTCGTCCGGGATGACGACGATCTTCCGGGACCGTTCGCCGTCCTCGATCCGCACCCGGCCCGGGGTGTCGGCGATCGGTGCCTTGCCCTTCGGCACCCGGGCCTCGAAGATCTCCTGCACCCGGGGCAGACCCTGGGTGATGTCCTCACCGGCGACACCACCGGTGTGGAAGGTCCGCATCGTCAGCTGGGTGCCCGGCTCACCGATCGACTGGGCGGCGATGATGCCGACCGCCTCGCCGATGTCCACCGTCTTGCCTGTGGGCAGCGAACGCCCGTAGCAGGCGCCGCAGACACCCAGCTTCGACTCGCAGGTAAGCACGCTGCGTACCCGCACCGTCTCGACCCCGGCGGCGACCAGCTTGTCCACCAGGATCGAGTTGAGGTCCGCGCCGCGCTCGACCACGACCTCGCCGTCGGCACCCTTGATGTCCTCGGCGAGGGTACGGGCGTGCACGCCGGTCTCGGCGAACTCGTGCACCACCAGCTTGCCGTCGAGCCGCTCACCGACCTGCATGGTGATCGCCCGGTCGGTGCCGCAGTCCTCCTCGCGGATGATGACGTCCTGCGACACGTCGACCAGTCGACGGGTCAGGTAACCGGAGTCGGCGGTCCGCAGGGCGGTGTCGGCGAGACCCTTACGGGCACCGTGGGTGGAGATGAAGTACTCCAGTACCGACAGACCCTCCCGGTAGCTCGACTTGATCGGCCGCGGGATGATTTCGCCCTTCGGGTTGGCCACCAGGCCACGGATCGCCGCGATCTGCCGCAGCTGCAGCAGGTTGCCTCGAGCACCCGAGTGGATCATCTTCCACAGCGGGTTCTCGTGCGGCAGCGAGGTCTCCAGGTCCTTGGCAATCTCGTTGGTCGCCTTGGTCCAGATCTCGATCAGCTCGCCGCGCCGCTCCTCGCCGGTCATCAGACCACGCTGGTACTGCTTGTCGATCCGGGCGGCCTCCGCCTCGTACCGCTCCAGGGTCTCCTGCTTGTGCGGCGGTGCGACGACGTCCTGCATGCCGATGGTCACACCGGACCAGGTGGCCCAGTGGTAGCCGGCCTCCTTGAGCCCGTCCAGAGTGGCGGCCAGGGCCACCTTCGGGAACCGCTCGGCCAGGTCGTTGACGATCGCCGACAGCTGGCTCTTGCGGACCTCGTAGTTGACGAACCGGTAGCCGATCGGCATGACCTCGTTGAACAGCACCCGGCCGAGGGTGGTGTCGACGATCAGCGGCTCGCCGGGCTGCCACCCCTCGGGGGCCGCCCAGCGGGACGCGCCAGCACCGTTGTCGACCTCGACCACGCCGTGCAGCCGGATCCGGACCGGCGACTGCAGGTGCAGTTCACCGTTGTCGAACGCCATCCGGGCCTCGGCGTCCGAGCTGAACACCCGACCCGCCCCCACCAGACCCTCGGTCCGGTGGGTGAGGTGGTACAGCCCGATGATCATGTCCTGGGTCGGCATGGTCACCGGCTTGCCGTCGGACGGCTTGAGAATGTTGTTCGACGACAGCATCAGGATCCGGGCCTCGGCCTGCGCCTCGGCCGACAGCGGTACGTGCACCGCCATCTGGTCACCGTCGAAGTCGGCGTTGAAGGCGGTGCAGACCAACGGGTGGATCTGGATCGCCTTGCCCTCGACCAGCTGCGGCTCGAACGCCTGGATGCCCAGCCGGTGCAGGGTCGGTGCCCGGTTGAGCAGCACCGGGTGCTCGGAGATGACCTCTTCGAGCACGTCCCACACCACCGGCCGCTGCCGCTCGACCATCCGCTTGGCCGACTTGATGTTCTGCGCGTGGTTGAGGTCGACCAGCCGCTTCATGACGAACGGCTTGAACAGCTCCAGCGCCATCTGCTTGGGCAGACCGCACTGGTGCAGCTTCAGCTTGGGACCGACGACGATGACCGATCGGCCGGAGTAGTCGACCCGCTTGCCGAGCAGGTTCTGCCGGAACCGGCCCTGCTTGCCCTTGAGCATGTCGGACAGCGACTTCAGCGGACGGTTACCCGGGCCGGTGACCGGCCGGCCGCGGCGACCGTTGTCGAACAACGCGTCGACGGCCTCCTGCAGCATCCGCTTCTCGTTGTTGACGATGATCTCGGGTGCGCCGAGGTCGATCAGCCGCTTGAGCCGGTTGTTCCGGTTGATCACCCGCCGGTACAGGTCGTTGAGGTCGCTGGTGGCGAACCGGCCACCGTCGAGCTGCACCATCGGGCGCAGGTCCGGCGGGATCACCGGTACGCAGTCGAGGACCATGCCCCCGGGCGAGTTCCGGGTGCTGAGGAACGCGGCGACCACCTTGAGCCGCTTCAAGGCCCGGATCTTGCGCTGGCCCTTGCCGCTACGGATGATTTCCCGCAGGTTGTCCGCCTCGGCGTCCAGGTCCATGTGCTGCAGCAGGGTCTTGATCGCCTCTGCGCCCATCCCGCCGGTGAAGTACTCGCCGAACCGGTCGCGCAGCTCCCGGTACAGCAGCTCGTCGGTGACCAGCTGCTTCGGCTCCAGCTTGCGGAAAGTGTCGAGCACCTCGTCGAGCCGGTCGATCTCCCGCTGCGCCCGGTCGCGGATCTGGCGCATCTCCCGCTCGCCGGACTCCTTGACCTTGCGGCGTACGTCGGCCTTGGCGCCCTCGGCCTCCAGCTCGGCCAGGTCGGCCTCCAGCTTGGCGGCCCGCTTCTCGATCTCCGAGTCGCGGCTGTTCTCCGACTGACGCTTCTCCGCGAAAATCTCGTTCTCGATCGTCGAAATGTCACGGTGGCGTGCCTCGGCGTCGACCCCGGTCACCACGTACGACGCGAAGTAAATGATCTTTTCCAGGTCCTTTGGCGCCAGGTCGAGCAGGTAGCCGAGCCGGCTCGGGACGCCCTTGAAGTACCAGATGTGGGTGACCGGAGCGGCGAGCTCGATGTGCCCCATCCGCTCACGACGGACCTTGGACCGGGTCACCTCGACGCCGCACCGCTCACAGATGATGCCCTTGAAGCGGACGCGCTTGTACTTGCCGCAGTAGCACTCCCAGTCCCGCTGCGGACCGAAGATCTTCTCGCAGAAGAGCCCGTCCTTCTCCGGCTTGAGGGTGCGGTAGTTGATCGTCTCGGGCTTCTTGACCTCGCCGTGGGACCACTGACGAATATCGTCGGCGGTGGCGAGACCGATGCGCAACTCGTCGAAGAAGTTGACGTCGAGCACGTTTCGTGTCCCCTATGTCGTCGTCGCTACTGCTGGTTCACGGGGCCCCGGTCGGCGGCCCTGGGGTCAGGGCCGCCGACCGCGCCTCACACTTCCTCGACCGAGCTCGGCTCCCGCCGGGACAGGTCGATACCGAGTTCCTCCGCGGCCCGGAACACCTCGTCGTCGGTCTCGCGCATCTCCAGAGCCACGCCGTCGCTGGACAGCACCTCGACGTTGAGGCACAGCGACTGCAGCTCCTTGAGCAGCACCTTGAACGACTCCGGGATGCCCGGCTCGGGGATGTTCTCGCCCTTGACGATCGCCTCGTAGACCTTGACCCGGCCCAGGACGTCGTCCGACTTGATGGTGAGCAGCTCCTGCAGGGCGTAGGCGGCGCCGTACGCCTGCATCGCCCAGCACTCCATCTCACCGAAGCGCTGGCCACCGAACTGCGCCTTACCGCCGAGCGGCTGCTGGGTGATCATCGAGTACGGGCCGGTCGACCGCGCGTGGATCTTGTCGTCGACCAGGTGGTTGAGCTTGAGGATGTAGATGTAGCCGACCGCGATCGCGTCCGGCAACGGCTCACCGGAGCGCCCGTCGAACAGCTGGGCCTTACCCGAGCTGCCGATCAGCTGCACGCCGTCCCGGTTGGGCAGGGTGCTGCCCAGCAGGCCGGTGATCTCCTCCTCGCGGACACCGTCGAAGACCGGGGTCGCGACGTTGGTGTCCGGCTCGGCGTCGTCCGAGCCGATGGCGCGCAGCGCGGCCTTCCACTCGGCGTCGTCGCCCTCGACCTTCCACCCGGTCTTGGCCACCCACCCGAGGTGGGTCTCCAGGATCTGGCCGATGTTCATCCGGCCCGGCACACCGAGCGGGTTGAGCACGATGTCGACCGGGGTGCCGTCGGAGAGGAACGGCATGTCCTCGACCGGCAGGATCTTGGAGATGACGCCCTTGTTGCCGTGCCGGCCGGCGAGCTTGTCGCCGTCCTGAATCTTCCGCTTCTGCGCGACGTAGACCCGGACCAGCTCGTTGACGCCGGGCGGCAACTCGTCGCCGTCGTCGCGGGAGAAGGTCCGTACGCCGATCACCGTGCCGGTCTCGCCGTGCGGCACCTTCAGCGAGGTGTCCCGGACCTCCCTGGCCTTCTCGCCGAAGATCGCCCGCAGCAGCCGCTCCTCCGGGGTCAGCTCGGTCTCGCCCTTCGGGGTGACCTTGCCGACCAGGATGTCACCGGGGACCACCTCGGCCCCGATCCGGATGATGCCGCGCTCGTCGAGGTCGGCGAGCATCTCCTCGCTGACGTTCGGGATGTCGCGGGTGATCTCCTCCGGGCCGAGCTTGGTGTCCCGGGCGTCGACCTCGTGCTCCTCGATGTGGATCGAGGTGAGCACGTCCTGCTGCACCAACCGCTGGGACAGGATGATGGCGTCCTCGTAGTTGTAACCCTCCCACGGCATGAACGCCACGAGCAGGTTGCGGCCGAGGGCCATTTCGCCGTCGTCGGTGCACGGGCCGTCTGCGATGACCTGGCCGGCCTCGACCCGGTCGCCCTCGAAGACGGTCGGCTTCTGGTTGACGCAGGAGCCGGCGTTGGAGCGACGGAACTTGTGCAGCAAATAGGTCCGGCGGTGGCCGTCGTCCTGGTGCACGGTGACGTAGTCGGCGCACAGGTCCTCGACCACGCCGCCGGACTCGGCGATCACCACGTCGCCGGCGTCAACCGCGGCACGGTACTCCATGCCGGTGCCGACCAGCGGGGACTCCGCCTTGACCAGCGGCACCGCCTGGCGCTGCATGTTCGCGCCCATCAACGCCCGGTTGGCGTCGTCGTGCTCCAGGAACGGGATCATCGCGGTGGCTACGGAGACCATCTGCCGCGGTGAGACGTCCATGTAGTCGACGGCGGCCGGCGAAACGAAGTCGACCTCACCACCCTTGCGTCGGACCAGGACCCGGTCCTCGGCGAAGGTGCCGTCTGCCATCAGCGGCGCGTTGGCCTGCGCCTTGACGAACCGGTCCTCCTCGTCCGCGGTCAGGTAGTCGATCTGGTCGGTGACCCGGCCGTCGATGACCTTGCGGTACGGGGTCTCGATGAAGCCGAACGGGTTGACCCGCCCGAAGGTGGACAACGCCCCGATCAGACCGATGTTCGGGCCTTCCGGGGTCTCGATCGGGCACATCCGGCCGTAGTGCGACGGGTGCACGTCACGGACCTCGAAGCCGGCCCGCTCCCGGGACAGACCACCCGGGCCGAGCGCGCTGAGCCGCCGACGGTGGGTCAACCCGGCCAGCGGGTTGGTCTGGTCCATGAACTGGGACAGCTGCGAGGTACCGAAGAACTCCTTGATCGCCGCCACCACCGGGCGGATGTTGATCAGGGTCTGCGGCGTGATGGCCTCGACATCCTGCGTGGTCATCCGCTCGCGGACGACCCGCTCCATCCGGGACAGGCCGACCCGTACCTGGTTCTGGATCAGCTCGCCGACGGTACGCAGCCGCCGGTTGCCGAAGTGGTCGATGTCGTCGGCTTCGTAGCCCTCCTCACCGGCGTGCAGCCGGCAGAGGTACTCGACGGTGGCGACGATGTCGTCCTCGGTGAGCGTCCCCGAGTTGATCGGGACGTCGAGGTTGAGCTTCTTGTTGAACTTGTACCGGCCGACCTTGGCGACGTCGTACCGCTTGGGGTTGAAGAACAGGTTGTCGAGCAGCGTCTGCGCGTTCTCGCGGGTCGGCGGCTCACCGGGACGGAGCTTGCGGTAGATGTCGAGCAGCGCCTCGTCCACCCCGGCGATGTGGTCCTTCTCCAGGGTGGTCATCATCAGCTCGGACCAGCCGAACCGCTCCCGGATCCGGTCGGCGGACCAACCGATGGCCTTGAGCAGGACGGTGACGGCCTGACGCCGCTTACGGTCGATGCGGACACCGACGGTGTCGCGCTTGTCGATGTCAAACTCCAGCCAGGCGCCCCGGCTCGGGATCACCTTGACGCTGGACAGGTCGCGGTCAGAGGTCTTGTCCGGCTGCTTGTCGAAGTACACGCCCGGGGACCGGACGAGCTGGCTGACCACCACGCGCTCGGTGCCGTTGATGATGAAGGTGCCCTTCGGCGTCATCATCGGGAAGTCACCCATGAACACCGTCTGGCTCTTGATCTCGCCGGTGGTGTTGTTGGTGAACTCCGCGGTGACGAAGAGCGGTGCGCAGTAGGTCAGGTCCTTCTCCTTGCACTCCTCGATCGAGGCCTTGACCTCGTCGAAGCGCGGGCTGGAGAAGGAAAGCGACATGGTGCCGGAAAAGTCCTCAATGGGACTGATCTCGTCGAGGATCTCCGCGAGGCCGGATCGTGCGTGCGGGTCGTCAGCCGACCGGCCCTGCCAAGCCTCGTTGCCCACCAGCCAGTCGAACGACTCGGTCTGGATGGAGAGAAGGTTGGGGACCTCGAGGTGTTCGGTGATCCGGCCGAATGAGATTCGGCGAGGAGCGAAAGCGCTCGACGTACGACTGGTCTTCGCAGGGCGGGAAGCTGCCAAGATGCGTCCTTCCGAGGACCGGTGCTGCAGACGGCTGTTTCGCGCGCACTCCAAAGAACCTCGGTCAAAATATCCAGGATCGGACATTCCGGGCGCGAGGCAAGTCGGAAGGCAGCGCAAACTAGCAGTGTAGCCGAGCGGCTAACCGCTGTCCAGCCCGACGCCGAAGGACGTCGCGGAGCTGGTCGGGGCGACCGGGACCGGTGCCTCCGTACCGCTCGGAACGCGGCGTTCCCACGGAGCCTGGTGGGGGCTGGCGAACACCGGGACCCCTAGACCGGTCTCCCGATCCGGCGACCCGCTGCTGGTGCCATTACCCAGCTTTGGCCGTCGCAAGCCCGTGAAACAGCTTGCTGTAGTCAGCGTGCCTGCCGGTCCGTGCCGCGTCAAGGCCTGTCGTACGGGGAGATCGCCTACTACGTCAGCCGGTTGCCGGCCGGCCGGGCAGCCCGTCGACCCGGCCAAGGGCGAAATGCCCTGATCATCGGGCAGTCGCACCGGGTGTGCGAACGGGAACGGGCGGCAACCCCCGTCGGGGATCGCCGCCCGCAACCAACCTCGGTGTGGGTCAGGTCACTTGAGGGTGACCTTGGCGCCCTCCGCCTCCAGCTTGGCCTTGGCCTTGTCGGCGGTCTCCTTGTTGGCCTTTTCCAGGACCGGCTTCGGCGCGGCCTCGACCAGGTCCTTGGCCTCCTTGAGGCCGAGGCCGGTCAGCTCCCGGACCACCTTGATGACCTGGATCTTCTTGCCGCCGTCCGCGTCGAGGATGACGTCGAACTCGTCCTTCTCCGGCTCGGCCTCGGCCGGGGCGGCGGCCGGGCCGCCGGCGGCCGCGACGGCCACCGGCGCGGCGGCGGTCACGTCGAAGGTCTCCTCGAACTGCTTCACGAACTCCGAGAGCTCGATCAGCGTCATCTCCTTGAACGCGTCGAGCAGCTCGTCGGTGCTGAGCTTCGCCATGGTCGGCTTCCTTTCGAATTGATGACGTTAACGGGGCACCGGCGGGTCAGGCCTGCGTACCCTCGGATTCGCGCTTGTCCTGCAGCGCTGCCGCCAGGCGGGCGGTCTTCGACAGCGGGGCCTGCAGCACGGCCGCGGCCTTGCTCAGGTTCGCCTTCATGCCACCGGCCAGCTTGGCCAGCAGCACCTCGCGGGACTCGAGGTCGGCCAGCTTGTTGACCTCGGTCGCGGTGATCGCGCGCCCCTCGAAGACCCCGCCCTTGATGACCAGCATCGGGTTGGCCTTGGCGAAGTCGCGCAGGCCCTTCGCGGCCTCGACCACGTCGCCGGAGACGAAGGTGAGCGCGGTAGGACCGGTGAACAGCTCGTCTAGTCCGTCGATGCCCGCGTCCGACGCGGCCCGCTTGGCCAGGGTGTTCTTCGCCACCGAGTAGGTCGCGCTCTGTCCCAGCGAACGGCGCAGCTGGATCAGCTGGGCGACGGTGAGACCCCGGTACTCGGTGAGCACCGTGGCACCCGATTCACGGAACCGTTCGGTCAGGTCGGCGACCGCGGTCGCCTTGTCGGCACGAACCGGCTTGTCCGCCATGTCCCTCCTCTCTGGTGCTCCAGGCTGGTGGACGGCCGGCGGGTGGCCGGCCGGCCGGGAAGATACCGCGCCCACGAAAAACGCCCCGGGCGCAGGGCGCACGGGGCGAGACAGCCGTCAGTTGACGGCGATGACTCATCGTCCGTTCCGCCCCTGCGCGGGCCGCCCGTGGAAACGGGACCTTCAACCGTGCCGAGGCACGGTGACCAGCGGTCTTTGGGTGTGGATACGGCAAGCGTACGGCACGGCACGGTCCGGCACCAAATCCGCCCGACACGACAGACGGTGGGGTGGGATCCGCCGGATCCCACCCCACCGTCTGTCGATCTGGACCGCTCAGCCTTCGCTGGTCGCCTCCTGCAGGTCCTTGACCACGTTCGGGTCCACCGGCACGCCCGGCCCCATGGTGGTGGTCAGCACGACCTTCCTGAGGTACTTGCCCTTGGCCGCGGACGGCTTGGCCCGCAGCACCTCGTCGAGTACGGCCGCGTAGTTGTCGATCAACTGGGCCTCGCCGAACGAGGCCTTCCCGATGATCAGATGCAGGTTGGAGTGCTTGTCCACCCGGAAGGCGATCTTGCCGCCCTTGATGTCCGAGACGGCCTTGGTCACGTCCATGGTGACCGTGCCGGTCTTCGGGTTCGGCATCAGGCCGCGCGGGCCCAGGATCCGCGCGATCCGGCCGATCTTCGCCATCTGGTCCGGAGTGGCGATCGCCGCGTCGAAGTCCAGCCAGCCGCCCTGGATCCGGGCGACCAGCTCGTCGGTGCCGACCTCGTCCGCGCCGGCGGCAACGGCCTCCTCCGCCTTCGCACCGGCGGCGAAGACGATCACCCGGGCCGTCTTGCCCGTACCGTGCGGCAGGTTGACCGTGCCGCGGACCATCTGGTCCGCCTTACGCGGGTCGATGCCGAGGCGCATCGCGACCTCGACCGTGGCGTCGAACTTCGCCGAGCTGGTCTCCTTGGCCAACTTCACCGCCTCGGCCGGGGCGTAGAGCTTCGTCCGGTCGATCTGCTCGGTGGCCTTGCGGTAGTTCTTGCTGCGCTGCATTGTCTCTGGCTCCTGTGGTCACTGGCGGGCGACGCCGTGCGCGCGCCCTCCCACGTCGGTCGGCTCCGACCCGCAGTCGCGGGTCGGGACGGTCACTCCTTGACGGTGATGCCCATCGACCGGGCGGTCCCGGTGATGATCTTCTCCGCCTGCTCGATGCTGTTCGCGTTGAGGTCGGCCATCTTCTTCTCGGCGATCTCCCGCAGCTGGGCGGTGGTCACCTGGCCGACCTTGGTGGTGTGCGGCACACCCGAGCCCTTCTGGATCCCGGCGGCCTTGAGCAGCAGCCGGGCAGCGGGCGGGGTCTTCAGCACGAAGGTGAAGGACCGGTCCTCGTACACGCTGATCTCAGCGGGCACGATGTCGCCCCGCTGGGATTCGGTCTGCGCGTTGTACGACTTGCAGAACTCCATGATGTTCACGCCGTGCTGACCCAGCGCCGGACCGACCGGCGGTGCCGGGGTGGCCTGACCCGCCGGCAACTGCAGCGTGAACGTCTTGACGAGCTTCTTCTTCGGAGGCATGTCACTTCCTGGGGCTTGATCTGGTGTTCCGCACCGGATCTGCGGGACGTCACCGGCGACTGGCCGTCGTCCGGCACGGGCTGGCGAGCCCTCGACACGCGCGCACGGTCAGGCGCGGCCCAGGGCCGACGTTCTAGGTTAGCGCAGCTGACGGCGGCAACCCCAGCTGGGGTTGCCGCCGTCGGTGCAGCAGTGGTTACGCAGGCTCCGAAAGACCCGCCGGCCCGGCTGAGCCGGAGTCAGATCTTGGCGACCTGGTTGAAGTTCAGCTCCACCGGGGTCTCCCGGCCGAAGATCGACACCAGCACCTTCAGCTTCTGCTGGTCGGCGTTGATCTCGCTGATCGTGGCCGGCAACGAGGCGAACGCGCCGTCGGTAACGGTGACCGAGTCGCCAACCTCGAAGTCCAGCACCTTGACCTCGGGCTTGGCCTTCTTGGGCTCGGCCGTCACCGCCGGGACGAGCCACTTGAGCACCTCGTTGAGCGACAACGGCGCCGGCCGGTCGGCCCGGTCGGTCGCCCCGACGAAGCCGGTGACGCCCGGAGTGTTACGCACGCAGGAGTACGACTCCGGGGTGAGGTCCATCCGGACCAGGATGTAGCCGGGAAAGACCTTGTTCTGCACCTGGAGCCGCTTGCCGTTCTTGACCTCGACCTCCTCCCGGGTCGGCACCTCGACCTGGAAGATGTACTCCTCCATGTCGAGGCTGGTGATCCGGGTCTCGAGGTTGGTCTTGACCTTGTTCTCGTAGCCGGCGTACGAGTGCACCACGTACCAGTCGCCTGGCGCGTAGCGCAGCTTCTGCCGCAACTCGGCGACCGGGTCGAACTCCTCGTCGTCGGCCTCGGCGGCAGGTTCGGCGACGTCGGTCGCGGAACTGTCCGGACTGTCCGGACTGTCCGGCCCAACGGCGGACCCGTTGGCGTCGGCCGGGGACTCGTCCTCCGCCCCGGCAGCGGGGACCGGTGGTGCGCTGGCGGCCTCAACCGACTCATCAGCCGCCGCCGTGGCCACCGTCGACTGGTCGTCGGTGACGCCGGCGGTCTCGTCGTACTCAGGCACGCTTGCTCACTTCCGTCACAAAATCAGCTGGGGTTGCCGAATACCCACAGCACACCCTTGGCGAACACGAAGTCCAGCCCGGCCACGATGGTCAGCATGACCGCGATGAACACGACCACCACGGCGGTGTAGGTCAGCAACTCCTTACGAGTCGGCCAGATGACCTTACGCAGCTCGGCGACCACTTCGCGGACGAACCGGATGATCCGCCCGAAAAACCCCACCCCGGCCTTCGCCTTCGGTCGTCCCTCCGACGACTCCGCCTTGGCCTTGCTCCGAGTGGCCGTGCCACCCTGTGCCGCCGGCTCGTCGTCGACCTCGTCCTCGACCGACGTCTCGTCGATCGACTCGTCCTCGGGGCGGTCGTCCGCGGCGTCATCGCCACGCCGGTTCCTCTCGGCCATCTCGCCCTCCGTCGCGGTGGTCGGGTCGCGCGCCAGGTCAGACGCGCTGCGTCGTGCACGTCGGCCATTCCCCTTGCGGGACGGCCGCCAACGGGGACGGCAGCCGACCCACCGGGTCGGTCAGGCCTTGGGCGCAGGGGTGACAGGACTTGAACCTGCAGCCTGCGGTTTTGGAGACCGCTGCTCTGCCAATTGAGCTACACCCCTGTGCGGGTCGGCAACCCCACCCAACCCCGCGAGGCGCAAGGCCACGCAGGACTGAACAGGGGTCACAGGCCCCACGGCGGACCAGTGTACGGGTAGAACCACCACTTTCCCAACCGGTACCGGCACCGCGCGTACCCGGGCCGGTACCACCGGCCGTCAGCGCGAGGTACGAACCAGTGCCCGGGCCTGGCTGAGCACCTTTTCGCCGACGCAGGCGGCCGTCACGTCGATCCGGGTCAACCCCTCCTCGGTGGTGCCCTTGACCACCCCGGTCACCTCGATCTCGGTGCCTTCGTCGTCGTCCGGGACCACCACCGGGCGGGTGAACCGGACCGAGTACTCGACCACCGCGTCCGCCGATCCGGCCCACTGCGTCACCGCGCGCCCGGCCAACGCCATGGTGAGCATGCCGTGGGCGATGACCCCTGGCAGGCCGACCCCGGTGGCGAACCGGTCGCTCCAGTGGATGGGGTTGAAGTCGCCGGAGGCCCCGGCGTAGCGGACGAGGTCGGCCCGGGTGACCCGGAACCGTTGCGGAGTCAGCTCCATCTCAGTCCTCCCCCCGGACGACCAGCTTCATCCAGACGGTGACCACCGGCTCACCGGTGGCTGCAGTGGCGACCTCGGTACGGACGGTCAGGAAGTCATGTCCGCCCCGGGACATGATCTCCTCGATGGTGTCGGTACACGCCAGTTCGTCGCCGGCGACCACTGGGCGGACGTACCGGAACCGCTGGTCGCCGTGCACGACCCGGCTGTAGTCGATGGCGAGATCGGGGTCGGAGATCACCCGCTCGGCCGAGGACATGGTGACCGCCACCGGGAAGGTCGGTGGTGCGACCACGTCCGGATGGCCCGCTTTGCGGGCGGCGTCCGGATCGTGGTGAACGGCATCGCTGGCCCCGATGGCGGCGGCAAACTCGCGGATCTTCTCCCGCCCCACCAGGTACGTACCGCCGGGCGGGTAACTGCGACCGACTAAGGACGGATCCATGGGCATGCGCAGAAACCTACCCGCTGGCCGGTGCCCGGACGACGTGCGGGCCGCCCGGAACGGCGATGGTCAGCGGGTCTCGCGGTGCAGCGTGTGCTTGCCGTCCCGGGGGCAGAACTTCTTCAGCTCGATGCGGTCCGGGTCGTTGCGGCGGTTCTTCCGCGTGATGTAGTTGCGCTCCTTGCACTCCACACACGCCAAAGTGATCTTTGGACGGACGTCGGTCGCCTTGGCCACGGCGGGGTGCCTTCCTCGCTATCGGAACAACTACAGCGTGCCAGCGTAGCCTGCGGCAGCGCGGACATGCAAAGCGGGCGCCTGCGGCGCCCACCCGTACTTCGTACCACCGGCCTCACCCACGAAGCCGACCGTAGCGGTGGCCGGACTTGAACCGGCGACACAACGATTATGAGCCGTTTGCTCTACCACCTGAGCTACACCGCCGTGACGGGTCCAGTGGAACCCTCTGAGCCCCCTTACGGAATCGAACCGTAGACCTTCTCCTTACCATGGAGACGCTCTGCCGACTGAGCTAAGGGGGCCGAACACCCACCCGCCAGGGCGGATGTGCACGGGTAAGAGTACACGGCCCGCCCCGCGAGGTGAAATCAGCTTGGCCCGGCCACGCCGCCGCAGGTCAGAGGCCCTGCCCGTCGCGAATCAGGCGCTACCGGTCGGCGTTCAAGGCACGGCCCGCAGCCGGCGAACCTCGCTGGACTGCAGGCTCTCCGGGTCGGCCTGGGCCTCGTACCAGGCGGCCAACCGCTCGTACGGCAACGGACGGCTGAACAGGAAGCCCTGCCCGACCTGGCAGCCGATGTCCTGCAGCAGCTCCAGGGTCAACTCGCTCTCCACCCCTTCGGCCACCACGGTCAGCCCGAACTGCTGGGACAACGTCACGACCGCGTTGACGATCGCCAGGTCCCCCGGGTCGGTTGCCATCCCCTGCACGAACGACCGGTCGACCTTCACCTCGTGCACCGGCAGCCGGCGCAGGTGCGCCAGCGAGGTGTAGCCGGTGCCGAAATCGTCGACGGACAGCCGTACCCCGAGGTCGCGCAGCCGCCGCAGGGTCGGCACCGGCCGGTCCGTACCGTCCAGCACACCGGGCTCGGCGATCTCCAGGGTGAGCAGCTCCGGAGCGACCTGCGCCTCGTCCAGCAGGGTCCGGACCAGCTCGGGAAACTCCGGATCGGTCAGGGTACGTGCGGACAGGTTGACGGCCACCGGCAACGGCTGTTGACCGACATTCCACTCCCGGCTGCGGCGCAGCCCTTCGCGCAGCACGAACTCGGTCAGCCGACCGACCTGACCGGTGTGTTCGGCGACCGCGACGAAGTCCTCCGGCGAGACCGAACCGTGGGTCGGATGCTCCCACCGGGTCAGACACTCGACCCCGACCAGCCGGCGGCCGTGCAGCGTCACCTTCGGCTGGTAGTAGACCTCCAGCTGCGTCTCATCGAGCGCGACCCGCAGGTCACCGGCGAGGCCGAGCCGGCGTACCGAACGGGACTCCAACGCCGGGTTGAACAGCTGGACGCCGCCGGGCACCGACTTCGCCGCCATTGCGGCCAGGTCCGCCCGCTGCAGCAACGTCGCGGCGTCGCTGCCGTGATCGGGGTGCACCGCGACACCGGCCACGGTGTCGACGTCCAGGGTCAACGCACCGAAGACCATCTGGTCGCGGATCTGGTCGCGGAGCTCGACCGCGAGCTGTACGGCGTACTCCGCAGCCTCCATCCGCAAGGTGACCACGAACTCGTCCCCGCCGCTGCGACCGACCAGCGCCGCCGACGGGGCGCTGGCCCGCAGCCGCCGGGCGACCTCGGCCAGGACCTTGTCGCCGGCCGCGTGGCCGAGCGACTCGTTGACCTGCCGCAGCCCGGCGACGTCGAAGAGCAGGACGGCAACCACTTCACCCGGGGTCCGGATGGCCACCGACTCGTCAAGCGCGGCGGTCAGCCGGCGGCGGTTGGCCAGCCGGGTCAACCCGTCGTGGGCCGCGTCGTAGCGCAGCCGGTCGACCAGGCGCGAATTCTCCACGGCGACTGCGGCGTGCACGGCGATCGCTTCGAGTAGCCGCAGGTCACCGGGCACGAAGTGGGAGATGTCCCCGAGCCGGCCGGATACCTCCAGGCAGCCGATCACCAGGGAGCCGGCTCGTAGCGGCACCACGACGGCGTCCTTCGTGCCCCATTGACGAAGTGCCTTATCGAACGGGCTGTCGCCGAACTTCGCCCCGACGGCCAGCGAACTCCCGGTCTCGAAGACGTGTTCGCGGATCGATTCCGGGGCACCGACCGTGTCAACCAGCCCCTGTCCGTCGGCGGTCGCGGACAGCAGCACCTCGGGATAACGCCCCTGTTTCGGCAGCCAGAGTGTCGCGTACTCGGACTGCAGCACCTCGCGGACCCGCTTGAGCAGTACGTCGACGATCGTCCCGTCGTGCGGCGTGTCGGCGATCGCCCGGGTCAACGCGTAGATCTCGGAGAGGGTGCGGTTCTGCCGCAGTGACTTCGCGTACGACCGGTAGGCCAGCACGAAGAAGGTGATCAGCGCGACCAGCAGGATCAGCGCCCAGTCGCTCTGCGCCAGCAGGATCAGCACCACCAGACCAAAAGTGATGTTGATGGATGCGACGACCAGGGCGGGGACCGTCGTGGTGGTGAGTTCCTTGGTGGACAGCCGGCCCTGGGCCAGGGTGATCACCACGAGCACGGCGACCAGGGTGATGATCTGGCAGGCGATCATCGCCCCGACCAGCGTCAACCAGGTACGCGGCTCGGCGGCGTCGAGCACGTCGGCGTTGACGACGATCGCGGTGGCGATGGACGTGCTGGCGGCCACGTTCGCCACGTTGAACCACAACTTGACGGGCGGCTGCCGCCGGCTCAGATGACCGACCACGGCGGCCAGCACCCGACCGATGATCAGAGTGAGTGGCGGCAGGAAGAACAGACCCAGCAAGAACGGGATCTCACCGATGTTCAGGGTGAACGACTGCCGGCGTACCTCGAACAGCAGGATTGCCGCGTGCGCGGCGAGGAACAGCCCGAAGAACAGCAGGCCCAGCGGCCAATCTCCGGTCGGATTGGGGTGGTTGATGGCCAAGGCCACAGAGATGAGTACGGCTATCAGAGCGAGTGGCCCGGTTACGAACCAGGCCCGCCTGGAAGAATGCCGTGAGATCGCCTGTGGCCTTGGCACTCGATCCCCTTGGTGTCGGATGCGGCGATCAGGTCCAGCTGAAGTCGTAGAGCGAGAGCCGCGAATCCACCATGGCGTCGAAGCCGTACTTGTCCACCGGGGAAACCACAGGCACTTCGTCACCGACCGTAACCCAGGCTTGGGCAGCCTGGGCGGCGGTCCCAGCGGTGAACGAGACAGCAATCCCGAGTGCGGCGACCGCGACGACCCTGCCGAGCCGGCGGCCCATCGTGTGTCCACGCATGTTACAGACTCCCGTCCAAGGAGGCGAATGAGTTACGCGAATGAGGGGCAGAGTCCCGATGGTGCCACACCGGACCGCACCAACGGTAGGTTGACGCGGCCGGCCTGCACCTTCAGCACCGCCCATCCTAGCCAATCGGACGAGGAGAACCTTAGCGGCAGCTTTGCCCTGCGGCTTTCGTCCCGCTGCTGCTCCAGCCGGGTGATCCGGCTCGACGACAGCCGGTGGCGCCGCGAAGAGGATTGGCGGGCACGAACACTAGGCAAACCCCGCACTGAGCGACGCGACTGGGTGAATATCATGACCGACATGCCGGATTTATTACGAATCAACGAGGGAAGTGATTTGTTGCTCTTTTATGCAACTAAAATTCGGGATAGATGATCAACTGGCCGAGTCATCAGCCAGCCGACAACAGACCATCGCAGGGTCTCGACGCTAAGCCCTGCCGGCCACTCGATGGCGCCCTTTTCGGTCACGGCTCGGTGTCGGTGGCTACTCACCAGTTCGGTAATCGCAGCCCAAACGGTGTACTGCGGCCAAGAACACCACCAGTCGGATCGACAGCGCCGGCGGGCGCGACCAGTTGATGCACCTCTCTCCTGCCGACTGGGAGCACCCGGGCCTGTCGTTGGTTCCCAACATCCGCCGCACCTTGGGGTCCGGAGCCTTGGTCCTGGGAGCCAGGGACGGCTGGATCTGGCCGGACCGGGCGGGACGACTCGCCGCCCGTACGACAACAGCCCTTGACCTGTTGGTGCAGGTCAAGGGCTGTTGGTGCGCCTGGTGGCGGGTAGAGGATTCGAACCTCTGTAGCTTTCGCGACGGATTTACAGTGTGCTGACGATCCCGGCCCTCATCCGGCCGCTGACCTGGCGCTTCGTGCCGCCCGGCCCACGTGGATCGCCGCAGTACCCGCCATGTACCCGCAGCCGCGCGCGATCAGGTGCCGCCAAAATCCGGATGACCTTCGGGACCTGGCCGCCGACGATGAACGGGTGGACCCCCAGCGAGCACGCCAGCACCTAGCCGACACTGCCGCGATCTGGTCTGTCGGCGCTACCGGCGCCACAGACGTGATCGACGCCGCGTGCGCGTGCCTGCTCGCTGGTCTGGACACGCCGACGCTCCGGATCCTCGCCGGCATCACGCCGACCCGAGGCAACGAAAGCGACGAGTTGCGCCGCTGGCTCGAAGGCGCGCTCACGGAACTCTCCCTGACCTACTACCGGGAAGGGAGCCGGGCAGGCGAGGAGGAAGCCCTGAGGGTCATGGCCCGTCGGCTGCTCGCCGGGACCATCGGACCGCGCGACCTCACATCCTGGGCGTACGGCTTCATCACGCACGAGGGCACTCCCCTGGCCGCTGAGCTGATCAACCTTGGCAACTCCTACGAGTACGTAGACGCCATCTACGAGGGGCACCGGCAGCCCCGCGCCGAAGTCGAGGAGATCGACGCAGCTGTCACCGCTGAGGCTCGCCGCCTGATCAGCGACGCCCCAGCCGAGAGCGGCTGAACCCCGGACACTCATCCGAGCGCGCCGCCGATCTTGTCGTGCATGCCGTCTTCCCCGCCGTCGACGCAGTTGGCGTACACCCGGAGCAGGACCGCGACACCGTGGCCGAGACGCCGGGCGACCTCGGTCGGTGGTACCCCGGCGTTCAGCCAGAGGGAGGCCGCCGCGTGACGAAGGTCATACGGGCGGCGGACCAGCGGCGAGGCGACCTGTTCCTCTGTCAGCGCCTTCTCACGCGCGAGCTTCCACCACCGGTCGTACACCGACTCGGACAATGGCCCACCGTGCAGCCCGTGGAAGAGCCGCCCATCGCGCGCCGCACCGTACCGGCGCAGGTGCAGGCAGAGCAGTTCGACCTGTTGCGGAGGAATCGAGACGGTACGCGTCTCTTTGTCCGCCCGATGCTTGAGCCCACGCCGCTCGTGAGGCTGCCCGTCGTCGGTCCAGTGCGAGCCGGCACGCGGCGAGGTACCCGCCAACGTCACCCGACCCCACCCGTACTCGATCTTCTCGTGATCACACGACCGCCCCGGCTGGACGGTGACCGCGTCGACCAGGTCCACGCCGCAGCCGACGCACCGACCCGGCAGCACGCAGTCCGCCCGCCGCAGGTCCGCCGCCTCAGCCGGGCGCATCCCCGCGTAGTAGAGACAGCCGAAGAACGCGACCACCCGGTCAGCCCGGTTGCCGAGAGACTTCACCGCCTCCAGCAGCGCCGCCACCTGGGCCGGATTGGCGACCACCCGACGGTCGATCGGTTACCGTGCCGGGCATGGCAGATCCGATCGTGTTGCGGCTCGACCCCGCGACCGTCGAGGACCTTCGAAACGTGCTCTACGACCTGGGCGAGCACCAGGCCGCCGGCAGGCCGATCCCTCACATGGACGGCGAGACCAGCGAACGACTCGGCACGCTCCTCAGAGACCTTGACATCATGCTGGGCGGGTCCGGCAGGTTCTCCTAGGCGACCCAGGCAAGACGGGACGGAAGCCGGCAGGGCTGGCCGCCGTCGAGGTCGGGGCTTCCGGCTGCCGCGCCGGTCCAAGAACGGGACCGGCTTGCCCCCGAGCTTTCCGCTGACGGCCCTTACCGCCGCGCCCCACCGTCCCAGTCACCCCGCACCCGTACGGCGTCCGTAGGCACTCCAGGACCGACCCGCCGCCCCCAGAGACCCCGCCCAGGCCCCTCGCCGGCCAGGTCCACGACCAAGATCGTTGTACCCGCCATGTACCCGTGAACCGCCATAGACGGCCGGATCTGGCCGGACCGGGCGGGACGCCGCGCCGGCCCGTACGACAACAGCCCTTGACCTGTTGGTGCAGGTCAAGGGCTGTTGGTGCGCCTGGTGGCGGGTAGAGGATTCGAACCTCTGTAGCTTTCGCGACGGATTTACAGTCCGCTCCCATTGGCCGCTCGGGCAACCCGCCAGGGCGTGCCGCCTCGTCACGCGGGGCGACGCAGGAAAGGATAGCGGCATGCCGGGGCTCTCCCGCAACCGGGTACCGTCAGCGGGAGTCAACTGTCCGGCAACGACCGATACACCGTCCGAGACCCGCGCACCGTCCGAGACCCGCACTGGCAGGGAGCAGACCATGGCAGCCAACCCGTCGTTCGACATCGTGAGCAAGGTCGACCGGCAGGAGATCGACAACGCCCTCCGGCAGACCGAGAAGGAGCTGTCCACCCGCTTCGACTTCCGTGGCACTGGCGCTGAGATCACCTGGTCCGGCGAGGAGGCCGTGACGTTGCAGGCGGAGACCGAGGAGCGGGTCAAGGCCAGCCTGGACGTGTTCAAGGAGAAGCTGGTCAAGCGGAACATCTCGCTCAAGTCGCTGGACGCCGGTGACCCACGCTCGTCGGGCAAGACCTACAAGATCGACTGCAAGGTCATCCAGGGCATCGAGTCGGACAAGGCCAAGGCGATCAGCAAGAAGATTCGCGACGACGGGCCCAAGGGTGTCCAGGCACAGATCCAGGGCGACCAGCTCCGGGTCACCGCCAAGAAGAAGGACGACCTGCAGGCGGTCATCGCCCTGCTCAAGCAGGAGGACTTCGGCATCGCCCTGCAGTTCACCAACTACCGCTGACCCGGCTCAGGCCGGATCGCCGAGCAGGGCTCGGTCCAGGTCGACCGACGCACGGGCCTCGGCCCGGCTGATCGGACCGGCCGGCCAGCCGGCCAGCAGCGCAGCCAGGGCGAGCGCGGCGGCGGCGAACAGGAACGCCGCCGCCGGGCCACCAACGCGGTCCACGAGCACCCCGGCGACCGCGCCGCCGGCCGCGCTGGCACCGACCGCCATGGTGGTCACCCAGGTGTACGCCTCGTTCAGCATGCTGACCGGGGCGATCCGGCCGACCATGGTGTTCTCGACGGTCAGCGCCGGGGCGATCACGGCGCCGCCGAGCGTCAGTGCCACGCCCAGGGCCAGCGGGTGCGGCATCACCGCGTACACGACGAAGCTGGCGGCGACCCCGGCGAGCAGCCAGGCGAACTGCCGGGAGGCGTCGACCGCCGGTCGGCGGATACCGAAGTAGATCCCGCCGGTGGCGCTACCGACGGCCCAGACCGCCAGCAGTACGCCGGCGAGGCTGCCGCCGTCGTCGTTGGCGCCCAGGTAGTTGGAGGCGTACGCGGGTACCGCCACGCCGGCCGTACCGAAGCCGATGCCCAGCCCGCCGACGCAGGCGAGCAACGCCGGGAAGCCGGGCACCCGCAGCGGGCCGAGACCCCGGGCGTGACCTTCCCGCAGGTGGGGTCGCCAGCCGCGCATCGCCCTACCGAGGGCAACCACGGTGGTGCCGGCCAGGGTGAGTACGGCCGCGGCGACCAGTGCGGCCGCGGCGTCGGCGATCACGACGAGCCCGGCGACGAGCAGCGGGCCGATTACGAACACCACCTCGAAGATGGTGGTCTCGGCGGCGAGCGCGGTGTTGCGCAGCGGGTACCGGCCGCTGGCCGGGCTGGTCAGGTTGTTCCAGGCGCCCCGGATCGCGGCGCTGAGCGGCGGATAGCTGGCACCGGCGAGGCCGGACACCAGGAACACGGCCAGGATCGAGCCGCCGCTGCGGGTGGCGAACAGCAGGGCGATCAGGGCGACCGGGTGGGCGATCCCGGTGGCCAGCAGCACCGGGCTCGGGCCGAGCCGGTCGGCGATCCGCCCGGCGACCGGGCTGAGGGCCGCACCGGCGAGGGCGTAGACGCCGCCGGCGATCGCGGCGAGTGAGTACCGGCCGGTGGAGTCGCTGATCACCAGCAGCAGGGCGAGCGGGGTCATGCCGATGCTGAGCCGGCCGATGACGCCTGGAATCAGCAGGGTGGGTCCGCCGGGGATGCGCCAGACGGCAACGTACTTCCGCAATCCGGACACTGTTCCGTTCCCTTCACCCTGACCCGCTGACGGCCCCGCACCCCACCGCATTATGTCCGGTACGGGGTGCGAGGCCGCTCACATAGGCGAGTTCACAACCGGCGTTGCACTGGGCCGCCGGCACCGGCGTACGCCAGCTGCTCCAGCCGGGCCACCCGCTGCTCCATCGGCGGGTGGGTGGAGAACAGCGCGGCGAACCCGCCCTTGCGCAGCGGGTTGTCGATCATCAGGTGGGCCGAGCTGGCCAGCTGGCCCTCGGCCGGCAGCGGCATGCGCTGCGTACCCATGTGGATCTTGCGTAGCGCGCTGGCCAGCGCGAGCGGGTCGCGGGTCAGTGCGGCGCCGGAAGCGTCCGCCTGGTACTCGCGGTTGCGGCTGATCGCCAGCTGGATGATCGACGCGGCCAGCGGGCCGAGGATCAGCATGGCGAGCAGCGCCGCCGGGTTCGCGCCCTCGTCGTCGTCCCCGCCGCCGAGCGGCAGGAACCAGGCAAGGTGGGCCAGCATGGTGACGATGCTGGCGAGCGACGCCGCGACGCTGGAGATCAGGATGTCCCGGTTGTAGACGTGGGACAGTTCGTGCCCGATCACCCCGCGCAGCTCGCGGTAGTCGAGGATCTGCACGATCCCCTGGGTGACGCAGACCGCCGCGTTGGCCGGGTTACGCCCGGTCGCGAACGCGTTGGGCTGCATGGTCGGGCTGACGTAGAGCCGGGGCATCGGCTGCCCGGCCTCGGCGGCCAACTCCCGGACCATCTGGTGCAGCGCCGGAAACTGCGCTTCGCTGACCGGCTGGGCCCGCATCGAGCGCAGCGCGATCTTGTCGGACCAGAAGTAGGTGCCGGCGTTCATCGCCAGCGAGACTCCGACGGCGATCATCAAGCCGCCGCTGCCGCCGAACCAGTAGCCAACGCCGAGGATCATGGCGGTGAGCAGGCCGAGCAGGGCTGCCGTCTTGAGACCGTTGTGGTGGCTGTGCACGTTCACTCCCTCTCCACCGGGTCGTCTGGAGGACCCCACGGCAGGTGCAACGCTCACGTACCCACAGCGCATCCCGCAATAGCTGAGAATTAGCTGTCAATCAAGACCTGGCGGGCATGTTTCACTCATTCAGAAACTCTCACTCAGCCCGCGACGACGCCAAAGACCACCTGTGGTGCGAATCCGAGCAGAACAGCCAGAACGGTCGCGACGGCGAGCGTCGCCACCACCGGCCACGCCACCGCGCCACCAGGTGCCGGTGGCGGTGTCGACTTCGGCGCCGGCTCCCGGGCGTACAGCGTGGCGCTGACCCGCAGGTAGTAGACCAGGCCGAGGACCGCATTCGCCGCGACCACCAACGCCAGCCAGCCGGCCCCGCCGACCAGCAGCGACCGGACCACCGCCACCTTGGCGAACAACCCGGCCAGGCCCGGCGGCAGACCAGCCAGCCCGATCAACGCCAGCGTCAGCGCCGCACCGACCCACGGCCGACGGCGGGCCGCGCCCGCATACGCGGCGATCGGACCGCCGTCGCCGGCCGCCGGCCGCAACGCCACCACCGCAGCGAAGGCGGCCAGCTCCAACAACACGAAGAAGACGGTGTACGCGAAGACCGCCGCGACGGCCACCGCCTGCTCCTCGACACCCCGACCGGCCACCCCGGCGGCCGCCGCCAGCGGCACCAGGATGTAGCCGGCCTGCGCGATCGACGACCAGGCCAGCAGCCGCACCATCCGCCGCTGCCGCAACGCGACCAGGTTGCCGACCGTCATGGTCGCCACCGCCAGCACCGCCAGCACCGGCCCGGACGCGGCCAGCTGCGGGGTGAGCCCTTCGGTCACCACCGCGACGATCGCCACCACGCCGCCGAGCTTCGACGCGGTCGACAGGTACGCGGCGACCGGCAGCGGCGCACCGTCGTAGGTCTTCGGTGCCCAGGCGTGCAGCGGCACCGCCGCCACCTTGAACGCCAGGCCGGTCAGCAGCAGCACCACACCGACCCGGGCCAGCCGGGCCTGCCCGTCGGCCGAGCCGCCGACGACCGTACCGGCCGGTTCGGCCAGGCCGCTGGCGCCGGCGAGCAGGTCGAGGTGCACCGCGCCGTACGCGGCGTACAGCAACGCGACGCCGAGCAGCGCCACCGCCGTGGACACCACGCTGACCACGAAGAAGCTCACCGCCGACTCGGCCGAGGCGGCCCGCTGCCGGCGCAGCCCGACCAGGATGTACAGCGGCAGGGTGAGCGTCTCCACCGCCACGACCAGGGTGATCAGGTCTCCGGCGGCGCCGAGCACCACCCCGCCGGTCATCGAGCAGACCAGCAGGAAGCAGTACTCGCCGGCCGGCACCGCACCGGAGTTCAGCAGCGGCGCGGACAGCGCGAGCACGCCGGCGGTAAGTGCGGCGAACAGCAGCGCGACCAGGGCGGCCCGGCTGTCGGCGACGTACGAGCAGGCGAACCCACCGTCAACGAGCCCGCCGCCGGGCAGTCCGCCCTCGGCAGGTACGCCGGACGGCGTACCGCAGAACGTGGCCCGCGCCGGATGCGCCAGCGCCACCAGCGCGGCGAGGCCGACCCCGGCGGCACCGGCGACAGCGGTCGCCCCGGTGACCGCCCGCCGGCCGACGAACAGGTCGGCCAGCAGCACCGCGACCGCCGTCGCCGCCGCCAGGTACGCCGGCAGCAGCGCCAGGTGGTCGATCGTCTGTGCGGCAGTCCCGTCGGTCACCGGATCACCTCCAGCAGGATCGTGACCGGCGACTCGGCGACGCCGAGCACCAGCGCCGGTACCAGCCCGATGGCCAGCGCCAGCAGCACCAGCGGTGCCCAGGCCAGCGCCTCGGGCCGGCTGATCGCCGGGGCGGGCGTCACGGCCCGGACCGCCGGGCCGGCCGGGCCGTGGGTGACCCGGCGCAGCATCCGCAGCAGGTACGCGGCGGTCAGCGCCGCGCCGACCGCCGCCACCACGGCCAGCGTCGTCCACAGTGCCCCACCGCGCTGCCAGGCGGCGACGACAGCGAACGCCTCACCCCAGAAGCCGGCCAGGCCGGGCAGGCCGAGGGAGGCGATCGCCGCGTAGCCGAGCAGCCCGGACAGCGCCGGGGAGCGTTCCCGCAGTCCGCCGAGACCCGCCAGCTCGCCGGTGTGGTAGCGGTCCTTGACCGCTCCGGCGAGGAAGAACAGCAGGCCGGTGATGACGCCGTGGGCGATGTTGCCGATCAGCGCGGCCTGGATGCCGGTGGCGCTCAGCGTGGCGATGCCGAGCAGTACGAACCCCATGTGTCCGACGCTGGAGTAGGCGATCAGCCGTTTCAGCTCGGTCTGCGCCAGGCACACCAGGGAGCCGACGATGATCGCGGCGACGGCGAGGGCACCGAGCACCGGGGCGGCCCAGCGGGCTCCTTCGGGGGCGACGCCGACGGCGACCCGGATCAGCCCGTACGTGCCCATTTTGAGCAGCACCCCGGCGAGGATCACGCTGCCGACGGTGGGTGCCTGGCTGTGCGCGTCGGGCAGCCAACTGTGCAGCGGCCACAGCGGTGCCTTGACCGCGAAGGCCAGCGCCAGCAGCGTGAACGCGAAAAGCTGGGTGCCCCGGCCGAGTCCGTCGCCGCCGGTGAGCACGGTCAGGTCGGCGGTGCCGGCGGCGGTCGTCACGGTCACCACGCCGACCAGCAGCAGCACCGACCCGGCCAGGGTGTAGACGGCGAACTTGGTCGCCGCCCGCCGGTGCGCGCCGTCGGCCCGGTCGCCGCCATCGGCGGTACGGCCGCCGCCGCCCCAGCCGGCGATGATCGCGTACATCGGCAGCAGCACGACCTCGAAGAAGACGAAGAACAGCACCAGGTCGAGGGCGAGGAAGGTGCCGACGATGCCGACCTCGACGACCAGCAGCAACGCGACCAACGCCCGCCCGTTGCGACCCTGCGGGGCGCGCCAGACGGTGTACGCGCAGCAGAGCAGGGTCAGCCCGGTGGTGAGCAGCACCAGCGGGTACGAGATCCCGTCGACGCCGAGGTGGAACCGCAGGTCCAGGGCCGGCACCCAGGGCAGGTCGAGCTGATGCCAGGGCAGCACCCCGGGCGGGCCGTCCAGCGGTGGACCGTACGCGAACCAGCCGACCCCGGTCGGATCCCCCAGCAACGGCAGGCTGACCAGGAACGTCACCGCCGCGAAGACAGTGCCGGTGATCCGGCCGGCCCGGTCGCCGCCGACCGGCAGGGCGAGCAGCAGCGCGCCGAGAGCCGGCACGACCAGCACGGCCAGCAGGGCGAACTGCCCGACGGTCCACCCGTCGTCGGCGTACGTCATCATCGGCGGCCCCCGCTCATCCCGCGCTCCCCAGGGCGACGGCGGCGGTCGCCAACCCGATCAGCAGTACGCCGGCGAGGACCATGGTGACCGCCCGGGGCAGCGGGGCGGTGTGCCGGCGGCGCAGCCAGTCGCCCAGCCCGGTCACCGCCCGGCCGGTGCCGGTGACCGCGCCGTCGACGCCGGACTCGTCGCCGACCCGGGCCGCGGCGGCGAGCGCCGTCACCGGGCGGACCACCACGGCCCGCTGCACCGCGTCGAGCCAGAACGCCGCCGCGAACGCCGGCCGCAGCGGGCCGAGCACCCGCGCCGGGTCGGCGGCCGGGTCACGTCGGTGCAGCCACACCGCCGCGCCGACGCCGACGGCCAGCAGCAGCACCGGCAGCACCAGATCGGGACCGAAGTGGACCAGCTCGTCCGGCGGGGCACCGAGCCAGCCGGTGAAGGTGGGGCTGAACGCGGCCAGGCCGAGCAGCCCGGCCGGCACGGCCAGGGCCAGCACCGGCCAGCGCATCAACGCCGGCGGGTCGTGCGGGTGCACGCCGGCGGGCACCCGGGACGGCCCGAGGAAGGTACGCAGCAGCAGCCGGGTGGCGTACCCGGCGGTGACCGCCACCCCGACGAGCCCGGCGGTCCAGACCAGCCAGCCCAGCCACGCCGGCACCGGCCCGTCGCCGGGGTGGCGGGCGGCTTCGGCGGCCGCGTACAGCACGCTCTCCTTGCTCCAGAAGCCGGCCAGCGGCGGCAGCCCGGCGAGCGCGCCGAGCCCGACGGCGGTGGCGGCGAAGGTGACCGGCATCGGCCGGCGCAGCCCGCCCATCGCCGACATCAGGTTGCTGCCGACGGCGTGGATCACGCAGCCGGCGGCGAGGAACAGCAGCGCCTTGAACGCGGCGTGGGTGAGCAGGTGGAACAGGGCGGCCGGTGGGGAGCCGACGGCCAACGCGCCGGTCATGTAGCCCAGCTGGGAGACGGTCGACCAGGCCAGTACCCGTTTGATGTCGTCGGCGGCGGTGGCCGCGAACGCGCCGAGCAGCAGGGTGACGACGCCGAGCACGCCGAGCAGTATCAGCGCGGCCGGGGCGGCGACGAAGACCGGGTAGAGCCGGGTCACCACGTAGACCCCGGCGGCGACCATGGTGGCGGCGTGGATCAGCGCGGAGATCGGCGTCGGGCCGGCCATCGCGTCCGGTAGCCAGGTGTGCAGCGGGAACTGGGCGCTCTTGCCGGCCACCCCGGCGAGCAGCAGCAGCGCCGCCGTGGTGACCGTGGCCGGCGGGTAGTCGTGGGCGAGCACCTCGGCGATTTGGAAGCTGCCGGCACCGATGCCGAGCACCGCGATGCCGAGCAGGAATCCGACGTCACCGACCCGGGTCACCAGGAACGCCTTCATGGCCGCCGCCGGTGCCTCGGGCAGCCGCCGGTCGTGCGCGATCAGCAGGTACGAGCAGGCGCCCATCACCTCCCAGCCGACCAGCAGCATGATCAGGTCACCGGCGACGACGACCAGCAGCATCGCGGCGGTGAACAGGCTGACCTGGGCGGCGTACGCCGGGTAGCGGTCGTCGCCGGCCAGGTAGGCGACGGAGTACAGCTGTACGGCGAGCGCGACCGCGCCGACCGCGACGGCGACCAGGGCGGCGGGGCCGTCCAGCCGTACGCCGAAGGTGACCGCCAGCCCGCCGACGTCGACCCACGACCGGGACTGCTCGACGGTCGGTGCCCCGCTGGCCAGCAGCGCGACGGCGACGGCCAGCGCGGCGGCGGCACCGCCGACGCCGAGCCCGGCGGCGACCCGCCGTCGGGTGGCGGGCAGCGGGTCGGGTCGCAGGCTGACCAGCAGGCCGACCAGGGCGGCCACGAACGGTACGGCGGGCAGCAGGTGGCCCAGGGTCGACCCGGTCACCCGGTCACCTCCTGCCGCTCGGCGACGCTGCCGGTTTGTTGGTCTGCGTCGAGCGGCCCGGCTGCGTCACCGGCGAGCGGCACGTCGTCGACGACCACGCTGGCCCGCAGCCGGTACAGGTGCAGCACGATGGCCAGCCCGACACCCACCTCGGCGGCGGCGATCACGATGATGAACAGGGCGAACGTCTGCCCGGTGTACGGCAGTGCGGCGCGTACCGTGGTGTCGGCGGTGACCAGGACCAGGTTGACGGCGTTGAGCATCAGCTCGACCGACATCAGCAGCAGGACGGCGTTGCGGCGGCGCAGCACGCCGTACAGGCCGAGCCCGAACAGCGCGGCGGCGACGAGGTACGGGATGACCGGGCGCATCAGCCGCGCCCGCCCGGCTCGGGCCGTTCAGCCTGCCCGGCCTGCTCGGGCTGTGCGCCGACGTCGGGGCTCGGCGCCGCGCCGACGTCGGGGCGGGACAGCACGATCGCGCCGATCAGCGCGGACAGCAGCAGCACCGACAGCACCTCGAACGGCAGCACCCAGCTACCGAAGACGGCTTCACCGAGCCGGTCGGCGGTGCCGGCGTCGGGCAGGTCGACGCGCGACCAGCGGTACGCGTCGACGAACAGCGCGGCCAGCCCCAGCCCGGCCCCGCCGCCGATCAGCGCGGCCGGCCAGCCGGGCCGGTCCAGGTCGGTGGCGGCACCGATCGGTGCGCGGGTGAGCATCACCGCGAACAGCAGCAGCACCACGACCGCGCCGACGTAGATCAGCACCTGCACCCAGGCGACCAGTTCGGCGGTCAGCACCAGGTACAGGCCGGCGACGGCACCGAGGCAGCCGACCAGGTAGAGACCGGCGCGGACGATGTGCCGGGTGGTCACCACCAGGGCGGCGGCACCGACGGCGACCGCGCCGAGGGCGAGCAGCAGCACGTCCGTACCGGTCACGTGGTCGCCCCACGGGCAGGCCGACCGGGTGCGGGTCGGCCGGGTGCGGGTCGGCCGGGTGCGGCGGCCTTGCGGGCGGCGGCGGTCTCCTCCTTGGCTGGTTCGCCGTTCGGGTCGTGCGCCGGTGGCGGCGGTACGCTCGCCATCCACTCGCCGAGGTGTTCCTTGTCGTGCAGCAGGTTCCGGATGTCGTACTCGGCGTACTCGAACTCGGGCGACCAGTAGAGCGCGTCGAACGGGCAGACCTCGACGCAGATGCCGCAGTACATGCAGAGCGAGAAGTCGATGTCGAACCGGTCGAGGACGTTGCGCTGCCGGGCCCGGGCCGCCCCCGGCACCTGCACCTCCTCCTTGTGTGAGTCGATGTAGATGCACCAGTCGGGGCATTCGCGGGCGCAGAGCATGCAGACCGTGCAGTTCTCGGCCAGCAGCGCGATGACCCCACGGGAGCGGGGCGGCAGGTCGGGGGCGACGTCCGGGTACTGCTGGGTGTGGGCCGGGGAGACCATCGTCTTGAAGGTCGTCGCCAGACCTTTCAGCAGCCCTTCGCCGTGGCCGCCGCTGTGTCCGGTCGCGCCGTGTCCGGTCGCGCCGTGTCCGGTGTCGTGCTCGTCGCCGCTCATGCCGGTCGTCCGCCGCGTCGGTCCATGCGCCTCATCCTGCCGAATCCGTGCCGGGCACGCGAGCACCTGATCTCCGTTGCCTTCGATCTCCGCTGTTTCCGGTCTCCGTCGCCGATTGCCACGCTGTCACCAGCGGCCGAGGCAGGCGTGTTCCGGATCCGGTGCGACGACCGGCGGCTGCGGGTCCGGGCCGGCGGTCAGATCGACCAGCACCCAGGCCGCCGTGGACGTCGACCAGCGGTCGGCGGGGAAGTCGCGGATCTCCACGATGGTGCCGTACTCGGCGAACTCGGCGGCGACCCGGGTCACGTAGTCGTCCGGCGCGCTGCTCAGGTTGCGGCCGTGCACGTACCAGACCCGGTCGGCGTCACCGAGCCACTCACCGAACGCCTGCGGGTCGCATTTGTCGTGACCGGACGGGTACAGCCGCACGGTACGCGGCGCCAGGTCGTGCTGCGGCCCGTACCAGACCACCATCCGGTAGCTGAACCAGTAGAACAGCACGACGTCGCCGGGCCGGGCCCGGTCGGCCACGTCGGTGAGCGCGGCGGGTCCGGCGTCCTTCATCCGTGGGTCGATCGCCTGCCGGTACGCCGCGACGGCCGCCGGGTGGGCGATCACCGGCAGCACGGCGGCGGCCACCAGCAGTGCCAGGGACGCCACCGCCACCCGGCCGACCCGCCGCACCCCGGTGCCAACGGGCGAAGTCAGCCCGGCGCTGGCGCGCAGGGCCAGCCGGACGCCGCCGTCCAGGCCGGCGACGACCAGGATCACCGTCGGGGCGATCAGCCAGGTCGCCACCCGGTCGGCGAGCGGCAGACCACGGGCCGCCGCGGCGGCCACCGCCACCAGCAGGGTCCCGCCGAGCATCGCCGCCCACAGCGGCCGGCGCCGCCAGATCAGCACGGCGACGCCGGCCACGGCGAACAGCAGGACCAGCAGCGGTTGCCGCCAGTCCAGGGTCACCGTGACGAAGCTGGACCACATCCGGGGCAGCCAGGCGAGGATCTCCACCGGCCCGGAGCCGGCCGGTGGGGTGCCGTCGGCGAAGTAGTCGGACTGGCCGGGCATGAACGGGAACCGGCGGCGGCGGTGGATCAGATAGCCGGCGAAGGCGACCGCCGGCGCGGAGCCGGCGAGCAGGACCACCGCGTCGGTCCAGCGGCGGCGCAGGGCGAGCAGCAGGGTCATCCCGGCGACGGCACCGGCGAGCACCAGCACCGCGGTCAGGCTGATGAAGACGGCGACCAAGGTGGCCGCCGCCCAGCCGACCGGGAGCAGCCAGCGGCACCGGCCTCGGCGGTGCCCGACCGAGGCCAGGTACCGGTCGCCGAGCAGCAGCACCGCCAGGGCGACCGCCGACTCGACGGCGTACTGCTTGAGCTCGCCGACGTAGGTCAGGATCATCGGCGCGGCGGCGATCAGCGCGGTCGCGGCGACCGCCGCCCACCACCCGGCCACCCGGCGGGTGATGATCGCGGTCAGCGCCAGGACGGCCAGCATGCCGGCCAGCGACGGCAGCCGCAGCACCCGTTCGCCGTCGCCGAACGCCCACCACAGGGTCTTTTCCAGCCAGAGCCAGCCGACCGGGGCGACCTGCTGGAACTCCATCCCCCGGGTCAGTTCGAGGAAGGTGCGGCGCAGGTTGATGGCGATGGCGGTCTCGTCGTTCCACAGCCAGTTGCCGGCGGCCCAGACCATGATCTGCCCGGCGGCGCCGGCGGCCAGGGTCACGGCGAGGGCGACCCGGGCCGGCCAACGCAGCCGGTGCCGAGCCAGCTGGCGCAGCCGGTGCCGGGGCGTCCGCCCGGTGCTGGCCGACGGCGATCCGTCGGGCTGGTCGACCCGACCGTCCACACGCTCCTGGGTGGACGTGACGCCGGTCATCCGATGGTCACCTTCACCCCTGCGGTGAGCACCAGCTGGGCCAGGGCAAGCGGCACCAGCACCAGCCAGCACAACCGTTGCAGCTGGTCCTCGCGCAGCCGGGGGAACGACACCCGCAGCCAGATGATCACGAACGCGACGGCGAAGACCTTCAGCAGCGTCCACAGCCAGCCGAGCTGTTCGACGCCGAACGGCCCCTGCCAGCCGCCGAGGAACAGCACGGTGGTCAGCGCGGCGATGACGACGATGCCGGCGTACTCGGCGAGCAGGAAGAACGCGAACCGCAGCCCGGTGTACTCGGTCAGGTAGCCGAAGACCAGCTCGGAGTCGGCGATCGGCATGTCGAACGGTGGGCGGCGGATCTCGGCCATGCCGGCGAGGAAGAACACGATCAGGGCGGGTGCCTGCCAGAGCAGCCACCAGGGCCGCCACGCTTCGACGATGCCGGACAGCGACAGGGTGCCGGCAGCCATCGCGATGCTGGCGGCGGCGAGCACCAGCGGCAACTCGTAGGCGAGCAGCTGGGCGGCGCCGCGCAGCCCGCCGAGCAGGCTGTACTTGTTGGCCGACGCCCAGGCGGCCATCAGCACGGCGACGACGCCGACGCCCATCACGGCCAGGACGAAGAACAGGCCGACGTCGAGCGGTTGGCCGACGAGGTCGCCCGGCCCGAGCGGGATGACGAGCAGGACCAGCAGGTACGGCACCAGGGCGATCGCCGGGGCGAGCCGGAACACCGGCCGGTCGGCGGCGCGCGGGGTGATGTCCTCCTTCTGCACGAACTTGACGCCGTCGGCGATGAGTTGCGCCCAGCCGTGGAAGCCTCCGGCGTACATCGGGCCGAGCCGGCCCTGCATGTGCGCCATCGCCTTGTGTTCCAGCTGCCCGACGAGCAGCGGCAGGGTGAGGAACGCGACGACGACGGCACCGACCCGGATCGTCAACTCCAGCCAGAGCGGCATCAGGGCGTACCCCCGTCGGGTCGGCCGTCGTCGGGGCCGGCGTCGCGCGCGGGCCGCGTACCGCCGTCGGGGTCGGCGTCGGGCGCGGACCTGGCGGCCTGCGGACCCCATTCGGTCGGCAGCGGTACGCCCGGTGGCCGCATCGGGGCCCGCCGGGCTCCCCCGCCGCCGCCGGCCGGTTCGCCCGGCTCCTTTGCGCCCGGCCACGGCTTGGCGACCCGGGCGGCGAGGACGAACTCCTTGCGCAGCGGGTGGCCTTCGAACTCGGGGGGCAGCAGCAGCGGGGTGAGGGCGGGGTGGCCGACGAAGTGGACGCCGAACATCTCGTGGGTTTCCCGCTCGTGCCAGTCGGCGCCGGGGAAGACGTCGACCACGGACAGCAGTTCGGGGCGTTCGCGCGGCACCCGGGTGCGCAGCAGCAGACCGTGCCGGTGCCGGGTGGACCACAGGTGGGCGACGACCGCGAAGCCGTCGTCGAGCTCGTCGACGGCGGAGAGCCAGTCGAAGAAGTCGCAGGCCAGGTCGGTGTCGTCGCGGGCGGCGGCGAGCGCGGCCGGCCAGCTGTCGGCCGGTACGTCGACGGTGGCCCGGGCGTACCGGTCGCCGCCGCCGGAGACCGTGGCGGTGACCTGCGCGGCCTCCGCCTCCGCCTCAGTCGCCGGCCGGCCGAGCAGGCTGACCAGGTGCGCGCCGATCTCCTCGGGGGTCATGGGTCTGATCCTAAGGGCGCGGGTGGGGCGCGAGCGGGTCCGACATTTCCCGTGTAGGTCCGGACCTGCGGGGAAACACCCCTGGCATGCGTGCGCTGACTGTCACCCCGGGCAAGGCCGACTCGTTGCGGCTCGTCGACGACGCGCCGGAGCCGTCACCCGACGAGGGTGAGGTGCTGGTCGAGGCGGTCGCGGTCGGCATCTGCGGCACCGACGGGGAGATCCTCGCCGGTGACTACGGCGAACCGCCGCCGGGCCGGGACACGCTGGTCCTCGGCCACGAGTCGCTGGGCCGGGTGATCGAGGACCCGAGTGGGACGACGCGGCCGGGTGACCTGGTCGCCGGGATCGTCCGGCGGCCCGACCCGGTGCCGTGCCGGTACTGCGCGGCCGGCGAGTGGGACATGTGCACCAACGGGCGGTACACCGAGTGCGGGATCAAGGGGATCGACGGGTTCGCCCGGCAGCGGTGGCGGGTGCCGGCCGAGTACGCCGTACCGCTGCGGCCGGAGCTGGGGCTGGCCGGGGTGCTGCTGGAGCCGACCAGTGTGGTCGCGAAGGCCTGGGACCACGTCGACCGGATCGGCGCCCGTGGCTTCTGGGCGCCGCAGCGGGTGCTGGTCACCGGGGCCGGACCGATCGGGCTGCTGGCGGCGCTGCTGAGCGTGCAGCGCGGTCTGGAGACGCATGTGCTGGCCCGGGGCACGTCGGGGCCGAAGCCGGAGCTGGCCCGCAGGCTGGGTGCGACGTACCACGCGGTGCCGGTGGAGGAGCTGGACTTCGACCCGGACATCATCATCGAATGCACCGGCGCGCCGCCGGTGGTGCGTGAGGTGTTCAACAGGTTGGCGCCGAACGGCATCGGCTGTCTGACCGGGATCAACGCCCACGCCCACCACACCGAGCTGGACCTCAACGAGTTGAACCGGTGCCTGGTGTTGAAGAACAACGTCATCTTCGGCACGGTCAACGCCAACCGCCGGCACTGGCAGCAGGCCGCCGACGCGCTGGCCCGCGCCGACAACGACTGGCTGACGAGCATGATCACCCACCGGTACGGTCTGGACGACTACCAGCTGGCGTACGCCGAGGAGGAAGGCATCAAGACGGTCATCGAGTTCTGACCGGTCCACTCGTCGGGCCGGCGGGCCGTCGCTCCGGGCCGAGGACGGGCTGTCAGGCCCAGGGCAGGTCGGCGTTGGTCAGCTCCCGGTCGGCCGATCCCGGCGGGTACGACGACCGCTGGACCCGGGCCGAGAGGCGACGCCACGCACCGGCCCCGGTGGCCGGGTCGACCGCAGCAACGTGCCGTTCGCCGCCGACGTGGAGCAGGTCGTCGGCGACGGTCAACGCGTCGATCCGGCCGACCGGCAGCCTCCGCCACCAGCTCACCTCGCGGCGGTCCCGGTGGAACGCGACCAGCAGCCCATGGATGCCGCCGACGTGCAGCAGGTCGTCGGAGACGGCGATGCTGAGCGCCGGTACGCCGATCCGCCAGACGCGCCGCACCGCACCGGTGTCCCGGCCCATCAGGTGGACGTCGCCGTTGCGGCTGGGCACGTGGATCTCCTGCTCGGCGAGCACCGGCCGGTCGACCTGTTCACCGGCGAACGCCGCCGCCCCGGTCGGCCCGGCGAACGGGAGCAGCCCGGACCGGATCGGCAGCCCCATCTTCGGCCGGATCTGCGTCGACCAGGCCGTGTCTCCGGTGTCGCTGCGGAGCACGATGAACCGCCCCTTGCCGTCGCCGACGCAGACCAGGTCACCGCCGACGGTCAGGGTGGCACCGCCGCCGTCGTCGACCTGGACGCCCCAGGCTTCGGCGCCGGTGGACCGGTCGAAGGCCATGATCAGGTATCCGCCGTCGAGCGCCGTGTCCGGTCGGCGGATCCGGGCGATCGCGTACACGTGGTCGTCGACCGCCGGTTGGTCGAAGCTGGCCCGCCACGGCCCGGTCGCCGTCGGCGGCGGCACCGTCCACCGCACCTGCCCGTCGGCCGGGTCGAGGCAGGTCAGACCGTCGCGGTCGGTGACGACGATGTCCGAGCCGTCGGCGGCGAGCCCGGTGACGCTGGTGCCGACGAGCGGGTACGTCCACCGCTGGGTGCCGTCGGCGGCGGCCAGCCCGAGCACCGTGTCCGCCCAGCCGGACCCGCCGAGGGAGGCGGTGACGGCCAGGGTGTCACCGGCGAGCACCGGCGGCAGCGGCGGAAAGTGCGGGTTCGGCTTCGGCTCGCCCCGCCGGGCCCGCCACCGTGGCCGGCCGCTGCCGGCGTCGAGGGTGTGGACGTGTCCGTCCTCGCCGGCGACGTGGACGAGTCCACCGGCCACCAGTGGGGCGCTCAGCAACTCTGTCGATTCGAACCGCCAACCGGGTCGGGCCACCACTCGACGGTAGCCCGGTCACGCCACCGTCCGTCGCCAGTAGCCGGTGTGGTCGCCCTGATCCACGCCGTCCTGGCTGATCCGGCTCAGGCGGGCTTGAACAGATTCCCGTAGCCGTACGGCGGGGTCAGGACGAGCCAGTCGCCTTGAAAACCGAACCGGAACTGGCTGCCGACCTGGGCACCCTGGCCGTCGCTGGCGGCCACTTCCGCGATCGCGGAGTTGCGGGTGGCGAGGATTATCTTCAGCTGGACGGTGGACATCCGCACCGGGTCGGACCACCGGTCAACCAGGTACGTCGCCTCGGCGCTGCCGTCCGGGCGCACTTCGAGCAGGCCGTCCTCCTGGCTGCGCCACGCCCCGACGAAGGCGGTGACGTCCGGCGGCTCCGCCGAAGGCGGCGGCTCCTGCATCAGGTCCGGAAACAGAGGCTGCAGCTCCTGCGGGTCCAGGCCGAAGTAGACGAGGTCGGCGGGGCGGAACCGGCCGTCCCATCCGGTGGAGAGCGCCCGGGTGTGCCAGCTCGCCCCGATCGCGGCGAACAGCACCGCCTGGCGTGGGCGGTCGGGGTGCGCGGTGTCGGTGAACTGGACGTGGGCGTACCCGTCCTGGCAGTTGACCGACGTGACGTCGGGCTCGTCGATCAGCGTCGGGGCCTGGTCGGCGAAGAGTTGTTCAGTGCACGGCGGCGGGGTCGTCCGTACCGCCATGGCGGGGTCCTCGCCGGTTGCCGGCGGCACCGTCACCATCGGCTCCCGGTCGGTGGCGACCGGAATCTGCCGCTGCGCGTCCTGCACGACGAGGCGACGACCGCGGTCGAGGATGATCTGTGTCTCCGGGTCGATCTGCCGGATCCATTCGGCGCCTCGGAGGCTGTCCAGGCGCTCCCACTGGCCGTCGGTCAGCCGCCACAAGGTCACCGGCCTGGCCCGCCGGTGGTCGGGGTTGCCCCGGTCCAGCCGGTCGGTCCGGCAGAAGAACGGCCGGACCAGGGCGTACAGCTCGCCGTCGGCTCCCCACCACAGGTCGGTGACGCGCGTGCCGTCGTCGGGGCCGTGTTCGATGGCGAAACCCGATGTCCTGGTCAGCTGCCCGGACTCGGGGTCGAGCAGTGACACGCCAGCAGACTGGCAGGAGTGGAACTCGCCCTCCTCGACCGGTCGGATGACCGGAGCGTCGAACGCGAACACCGTGGCACCGTCGACCGTGCCGGTTGCGGCGTCGAACGGGGCGCTGTCGGAATCACCGGCCACCGTCCGCGCCACCCCGTCGCGGCTGATCAGCTGCAGGTTGCCGGTCCCCCGGCTCGGTGCGACGAGGACGACGTCCGGCACGGCGGCGATCACCCGGTATCCGTGGTCCGGATCGGGGGTCGGCGGCAGGCCCCGTACCGGGGTGGTGCTCGGTGGTTCCTCCGGGGCTGCCAGGTCCAAAATTTGCAGGTCTGCCTGTTGGTTCCGTTGGTCCAGGTAGGCCACGCTGCTGCCGCCGGCGGCGACCGGGGTGCCCTCGTTGGGGCAGTTCGGGCAGTCGACGGTGTGCTGTCCACCGGTGGCGACGTCCACCACCAGGATCCGGTGCCGCTCGCGATCCTCGCTGCTGGAGATGGCGTACGCGTAGGCGGCGTCGGCGGTGAACCTGGGGCGGCCCAGCGACCAGCCGTCCCCGGCCGGCATGGTCACGGCCGGGCGGCTGCCGCGCATCAGGGTCAGCGATTCGCCGTCGGTCACGGCGAACAGCCCGCTGCCGATCGGCTGCCGCCCCGCCCCGTCGGGGTCGGAGCCGGCCGGGCCGAATCTGGTCCAGACGACATGGGCGGTCGCGCCCACGATGGCGGCGAGCACGACCGACGCCGCGACGAGGCGTACGGTGCCGCGCCGGCCCGCCCGGCTCACCGGTCCGCCTCCGGAGTCGACCCCGCGTCCCAGCTCATCGGTCTTCGTCCGGGCAGAGGAACGGCGCGGTCTGCCGGTGCAGTCGCGGCGGCTGGTCGTGCACACACCACACGTAGCTCTCCGTACGTGGCAGGCGGGTCAGGTCGTCACCGAGGTAACCGGAGTTGGTGCTGAACGGCCGGTCGTCGCGGCCGTCCCGCAGCCGGTAGGTCCGCTGCTCTCCGTCGACGAGCAGGTGTACGACGAGCTCCCAGTCGTACCAGCCGCCGCGGGCCTCCAGCCGGACCGTGATGTACGGCTTCCGGTCGCCGGCGCGCAGCTCGATCGGTTGCGGTGACGTCCAGAACATGTGTACGTAGTGGGCTGGCACCTCGGTGGGCACACCGGTTTCCAGCCCGTCCAGGGTCCGGGCGTCGCCGGCCCGGGAGGGCGTGTCACCGGGCACGTCAACGAGCGGAAGCTGCCCCTCGTCGGGAACCTTCTGGGTGGCCGAGCAGGCGATCGCCCGGCTCTCGAACGGGTCACGTCGGTCCAGCCGTACCACTTCGACCTTGGTGGCAGTGACGGTCACGTCGTCGGTCGGCGCCCAGAGGTTGACCTGGACCTGGCTGCCGCCGACGTCGATCGCGCCCCGGGTCCGCATCCAGGCGTGCAGGTCGCCGCAGGTGCTGATTCCGGCTGGTGGATCGGGTGGCTCGGCGAGGCTGGGGAAGGCGACGAGTGCCGCGTCGCCGGGCAGTCCGAAGTCGTCCACTGTGCTGGTGGCGGTGACGTCGAGTTGCGGGCCGTCGGACTCCGCCGTTGACGGGGCGTCAGACGAGGCCGTCGGTGGGGCGTCGGACTCCGCCGTCGGTGGCGCGTCGGACTCGGCCGCAGGAGTGGCCTCGGCCTCAGGCTCGGACTCGGACTCGGACCAGTTGCCGGTGCAGGCGATGAGGAGCGTCGCCAGGCCGAACGCGGCGACGGCGAGTGCTCGGCGGCTCCTCAACCGGGCCACTACCGACTCCTGCACTGGCCTGGGGACCGTTCGTACCAGCCGTCCTCTTTCTGCCAGTCGTGGTCGAACTCGTGCTTTCCGGCCCGGACGAGGTAGGTCTGGTAGTCGTCGGCGTAGCCGCTGATGGTGAACGGCGAGCCGTTGTCGTCGATGACGAGCGTGGCTGGCTCGCCGTCGACCGTGTATCTGACTTCGAGGTGCCACTCCGCCCATCGACCGGGCGGCGGGCGTGCGGTCACCACCAGGCTGTGGGTCTCGTTCTTGGCCAGCGTGATATCTCCGTTTGACAGGAAGTAGGAGGAGCCGGTCCCTCGACCGTTCGCTACTCGCGCGACCGGGTCCTGGTCACCGAGGTTGATTTCGACGACGGTGACCTCCCGGTGCCCTCTGAGTACTCGCAGAAGAGGCTGCCGTCCCACGCTGGCTGGCTGTCCACCACCCGGCCCCGGATGCTGTTGATCCGCACCTGGCGCTCCCGGGGGTTGGTGAACTCGATGCGGGTCACGTGGCTGCCGACCTGCACACCGCCCTCGGCCAGCACCCACTTGTGGAAGTCCGGCCCGGCCTGCGGCATCGCCGCCTCCTGCTCGGCCGTCACATCTGCCGGCAGGGCCCAGGCGTCGTCGATCGCCGTCGTTGGGAAGTGACGCTCCAAGGTGTACGCCAGGTGCGCCCCGCCATGGGCCCGGTCGACCAGACCGAGGAGAGACTCCCTGGTCAGCACTGCGGCCACTACCGCGCCCACTACCGCCGTGACGACCGTCAGGACCACTGCGTTTCTCAGGCCGCTACCGGAACGATCGGTCCTGCCGCCACCCCGCCGGGCCGGGATCTGCCTGGATCTTCTCGCCACGGTAGCCCTTCATCCATCCGTGTCCGTGCCGACACTGTCCAGGATGGCAGCCCCGGCCCAACGGCACGGTCGGCGACCTGACAATTCGATCTTGCTGTTACCGAGCACCCGGCGCTACACCCAGGGCAGTTGGCCGTTGCGGAACAGGTCGACGAAGATCCGGTGATCGGTGCGGGCGCGGGCACCGTACGCGTGGGCGAAGTCGACCAGGCCCGCGACGAAGCCGGCCTCGTCGGTGTCAATCGCCGCGACGATCGCCTCCTCGGTCGAGTAGTCGACCAGGTCGTGGCTGGACTCGTCGTCGGCGACCGAGTGCATCCGAGCCACCGAGTGGGCCAGGTCGGTGACGACGCCGGTCAACTCGTCCTGTTCGTTGACGTCGGACCAGTCCAGGTCGGCGGCGTACGGCGACACCTCAGCGACCAGCTGGCCGACGCCGGCCAGCTCGGTGAAGCCGAGCCACGGGTCGGCGTGCGCCTGCAGCGCCCGCTGCGACTCGGCGGTCCGGTGGCCCTGGTGCCGGAAGTACGCCCGGACGCCTTCGTCGTGGACGTGCCGGGCGACGGCCGGGACCTGGGCCTGCTTCATATAGACGACGACGTCGTTCTCCAGCGCCTGGGTGTGGCCTTCGAGCAGGATGCTGTACGACGGCAGCCCGGCCGAGCCGATGCCGACGCCCTTGCGTAGCACGATGTCCTTGATCTGGGCGGCGACGGCGCGACCACCGCCGGCCCGGTGCGGCAACGTGGCCAGGTAGTCGCCGAACGCGGCGGTCACCGCGGCCCGGGTGTCGTCGTCGACCTCGTACACCCCGTCGCGGATGATGAACCGCCGCTCGTAGTCGTTGATGGTGGTGAGGTTCTCCAGCAGGCCGACACGGGTGTTGAGCCGGGCCTCCTGCAGCACGTGGCGCAGCACCCCGTCGGCGTTGGCCAGGGTGATCGAGCCGATCGCCTCCTCGCCGCCGGCGACGATGGCCCGCAGCTCGGCCAGGTAGGCGGTGGCGAAGGTGCGTACCAGGGTGCCGATGATCTCGTCGGAGAGCGCCTTGGCGTAGCCAATCAGGGCGACGCTGGCGGCGAAGCGGCGCAGGTCCCAGATGAACGGGCCGACGTACGCCTCGTCGAAGTCGTTGACGTTGAAGACCAGCTCGCCGGAGCCGTTCATGTAGGTGCCGAAGTTCTCGGCGTGCAGGTCGCCGTGGATCCAGACCCGGCTGGTCTGCTTGTCGCAGAAGCTGTCGTCGTTGAACGGCCCGTCGGGCTCGGTCTGGTCGGCGTAGAACAGGCAGGCGGTGCCCCGGTAGAACGCGAACGGGCTGGCGGCCATCTTGCGGAACTTGCGGCGGAAGGCGGCCGGGTCCACCGCCATCAGCTCGCCGAACTCGGCGGTCAGGATGTCGACGATCTGCGTCGCGCGCTGAGAATCACTCACGTTGGCGCAGGCTACCGCGCTTCAGCAACCGCGCCGCTGAGCGCCGGGTCAGCCCGGTGGCTTGACGACCGGTGCGGTGAGCCGGTCGACCGGCGAGGCGAGCGGGTCGGGCCGGTGCACGCCGCCGATGCCGGACCGCTCGGCTGCGATCTTGTCCTGCAGCCGCAGGATGCCGTGCAGCAGCGCTTCGGGCCGGGGCGGGCAGCCGGGCACGTACACGTCGACGGGGATCAGCTGGTCGACGCCCTTGGTCACCGAGTACGAGTCCCAGTACGGGCCGCCGCAGTTGGAGCAGGCACCGAAGGAGATGACGTACTTGGGCTCGGGCATCTGGTCGTAGAGCCGCTTGATCGCCGGCGCCATCTTGTCGGTGACGGTGCCGGAGACGACCATCAGGTCGGCCTGGCGCGGCCCGTGGGCGAACGGGATGACACCGAGCCGGATGAAGTCGTGCCGGCCCATGCTGGTGGCGATGAACTCGATCGCGCAGCAGGCCAGGCCGAAGTTGAACACCCACAGCGAGTAGCGGCGACCCCAGTTCAGCACGAACCGGATCGGCTCACCGAGCACCGCCGGCACCTGCACCACCCCCTCGGCCGCCACGCGTACGTCGCCCCAAGTCAACCACACCAGTTGTACGGAAACAGTCGCCTCTGGCCGGCCTACATCGATCACTCTTCAGGCTCAGCGTCCTGCGCCAAAGATTTGCCTACAAATCGGGCAAGTGACTCGATGATCTCGTAGGAAGTCATGGTCCAGGTGAACGGTCTCGGGTTGGTATTCCATTCGACGATCCAGGAGGGTGTGGCGAGCTGGCGAGCCAGGTGCGGGGGTACGCGGCAGCCGGGTTGGACACCGCTTCCGGCCGCCGCCGGCGGCGGCGTGTGCTAGCGGTCGGGGCGTTGGACGAGACCGGACAGCCGAAGCAGGGCACGGCGACTTCTGGGATGAAACGGCAGTACATGGGATGCGCCGGTCGGGTCGCCAACGGCATCAACACCGTGCACCTGGCCTACGTGCGGGAACGGACCGGCCACGCCCTGGTCGCCGCGCGGCAGTGGATCCCCGCCGAGCAGATCACCGACCCGGCCACCGCCGCGCGGACGGGCCTGCCGGCGGACACGGAGTTCCCCACGAAGGGCCAACTCGCGATCGACCTGTGCACCCACGCGTACACCGACGAGCTGACCTTCGACGTCATCTGCGGCGACGAGGTGTACGGCAACTGCACCGACCTGAGGGAGTTCCTCGAACAACGTGGGCAGGCGTACGTGCTGCGGGTCGCCTCCACGTTCATGGTCCGGACGCCGTCGGGTGACAGGTCGACCAGCGCGCAAGCCGTTGACCTTCTGGTCGGTGGGGCCGGTCGGGGCTGGCAGGTCCGCTCGGCCGGCACGGGGTCGAAGGGACACCGCTGGTACGCGTGGGCGTGGATCGCCACCGCCTCACCCCGCCACCACCTCCTCGTCCGCCGTCACCTGGCCACCGGCGAACTGGCGTTCCACTACTGCTACGTGCCCGAGGGTCAGCCGGCGGTCGTGTCGCGGCTGGTCCGCGCCGCCGGGCTGCGGTGGCCGGTCGAGGAATGCTTCGAGTTCGGCAAGGACCACCTCGGCCTGGACCAGTGCCAGGCCCGCCTGCACGGGGCGATCGCCCGGCACACCGTGCTGGTCATGGCCGCCCTCGCGGTCTGCGCGGTCACCGCCGCGCAGTTACGCCACCGCACCGACAGCCAGGCACCCCCACCGACCACACCCGACCAGCCGCCACCGGCCGAACCCGGACTGATCCCGCTGACCGTGCCCGAGATCGGACGACTCCTCGCCGACGCCCTTCACCGCCCACAACCACCCGACCACGCCATCGACTGGCTCACCTGCCGACGCCGACACCAGGCCCGCGCCCGCTGGCACCACCAACGCACCCGACTCAACCGCGAATACGCCCTGGTCAACTAGCAATGGCGGCTGCCGTACTAACTCGGTGTCGGAGGCATACACATCTTCGACGGTCGTGGCCGACTCGACAACCATCGCCCTATTAGTACTGCAACGGCGGGTCGTTGCTTCGGCTGCTGATCGTTCGTTGGTTGGCTGTGGTGGATGCGCAGGTGGTCGGGTCGTGGGATGCCGGGTTGGAGGAGTTGTTCTTCCGGTTCGCGCATCGGTTTGAGCGGGTGGAGCCCCGGCGGCGGGCGTGGGCGTATGTGCGGGGGTTGTTGGCGCCGTTGGAGCGGCGGAACGGGTGGACTCTCGCGGAGCAGGCTGGGCATGTGTCGCCGGACGGGTTGCAGGGCATGCTGTGCAGCGCGGCGTGGGACCGGGACGCGGTCCGCGATGACGTGCGCGACTACGTCGTGGAGCGGATCGGCGATCCGGCCGGGGTGCTTGTCGCCGATGAGACCGGGTTCATCAAGAAGGGCCGCGCCTCGGCGGGAGTCCAGAGGCAGTACTCGGGCACGGCGGGCAAGACCGAGAACTGTCAGATCGGCACGTTCCTGTGCTACGCCACGGCGCGGGGTCGGGCGTTGATCGACCGGGAGTTGTACCTGCCGAAGTCGTGGACCGATGACCGGGACCGGCGCCGGGCGGCGGCGATCCCGGAAGAGGTGGGGTTCGCCACGAAGCCGCAGCAGGCACAGGCCATGGTGGAGCGGGCGATCGCGGCGCGGGTGCCGTTCTCGTGGTTCACGGCGGACGAGGCCTACGGGCAGAACCCGGGCCTGCGGGGCTGGCTGGAGGATCAGGACATCGCCTATGTGATGGCCACCCGCTGTGACGACGAGGTGCCCTCCGGACTGCACACCACCCTGCGTGTCGATGAGCTGGTCGCGAGGGTGCGTGCGGGCGCGTGGCAGCGCCTGTCGTGCGGCGATGGCGCGCGCGGGCCACGCCGCTACGACTGGGCCCGGGTACCGATCCGGCGCACCTTCGCCCACGGCCGCCGCGGCTGGGTCCTCGCCCGACGCTCGATCAGCGACCCTGGCGAGATCGCCTACTACGTCTGCTTCGGCCGACGCGGCACCCGACTGCGTGAGTTGGTGCGGGTCGCCGGCGGTCGCTGGTCGGTGGAGGAGTCGTTCCAGACCGCGAAGAACGAGGTCGGCCTGGACCAGTACCAGGTCCGCCGCTACGACGCCTGGTACGCCCACGTCACCCTCGCGATGGCCGCCGCCGCGTTCCTCGTCGTCACCCGCGCCGCCGAGGCCGCAAAGGGGGCACCACCCCAAGCGAGCGCGGCCTGATCCCGCTGAGCAGCAACGAGGTCCGCCGTCTGTTCGCCCACCTCGTCCTCATCGGGCGTACCGCAGCTGATCACGTGCTGCACTGGTCAACCTGGCGCCGCCGTCGGCAAGCTCAAGCGAAAGCCTCCCACTACCGCAAACGATTCGAACCGCCATAAGTCACGACCCGCCGTTGCAGTATTAGGAGATTCGGTACCCACCGCACCCACGGCACACGCCGCAACGACACCCTCACCTGAGGTAACCGGAGTCAGGAAAGCTTCAGCCGATCCTACGGAACGCAGGGGCACTTTCGAACGAAACGCCGCGCCTTTCTGAACGCTCGGGCCGCCGGATCGTAGGTTCCGTCAGCCACGGCTGACGGCTCGTCCAGTGTAGCGATGACGACTAAGGGGTCCCGCCGCAAGGGTTCCTGACGGTAAGGTCCCAGAGCCACCACTGAAGAGGCAGGTGGGATGCACCGTCAACCAGTCAGATTCCCCACCCAGAGGAGGCCCGATCGGATACCCACAGCAGCACAGGCGACGCCGCCCACCCTCGCGGCCTCCGACTAGATCTACTCCACAGACAGTGCAGCCCCGGGACTCTGCGGAAGCCCTCGACCGCCGGCATGATCGGCTCCCATGTTGATCGTCTCCGGTCAGGCCAGGCACCGGGCGTCCTGAAAGTCGGAAGGAAAGTCTACGCAGCCTACTCCAGGAGGCAGACCGGAGGCGGGTATGAACCTAGTTGATTGGAACACAAAGCTTTTTGAGCACTTCCGCTCAAATGGGCGGCAAGGCTACAGACTCTACCTGTATGTTGATCGGGATCTCCTTGCAAGGATATCAGACCTGCCGCCCGAGGAAGCAGTCAACGATTTCTGCGCCGCATTTCGTTCCTCAATAGGAAATCAGCCATTCCATCGAGGAGTCCAGGACGCGTTATCCTGGCGTAGGTCAGGATTCATTGGCGATCCACCATTTGTAGCGCATCTTGCTATGACAGTCCTTGCAGTCACAGAGGAGCCGACCGGCGCTAGCCATGGAATCTACCCTTGCCAGAATCGACTCCTCGGACTACCGGAGCTGGCTTCGGAACCACCCGGCTACGGCGACGATGTCCCGATACTCTGGAACCTTTGGAACCAGTGGCTGGACGGCCCCGGAAGCATCCATGGCGTGAAGACGGCGCAGGCGCATCAACGTTGGTCACTCCAGGGATGGGCACGCAGCCAAGGACTAGTGCGCCACCTGGACCGCCACCACATCATTACCTACTTGACGAATTCCGGCGGCAAAGGATCGTTCGACAGATTCCTAGCATGGCTTAGAACTCATCAGATAGACCTATGGCAGCGTTTTCAATATGAGCCGGCGCTGGGAATCCTCCGAAGCGTATTCGAGGAAGAAGCCAGCCGCTGGATTCCGGGCACCAGACCGACACAGGCTCAGGCGGGCAGCCGCGGCCTCTTGCATTACGACGAGTGGACGAACACTTTCAGTGGTGCGGTTCCGGTGGACAAGACAATAGCTGGCTCGATGGTAGACCTAGGCCATGAGCGACTTTACCTCGTTGAGGAGTCCGACAGTCTGCTCTGGATCGACTCTTCGACATCGACCGAAGTGATGCTACGCCACGGATTCGAGCACGAGTTAACCGATAGTCTCACCTATCGTTTCGGTGGCGAGGAAATCTACGTCATGCGAAACGATCCACTCGTTGACGGTCTTCTACAGACCCGGACCTGCACTCAGCTCGACGTGGTAGAGATCTTGGTGCGCCAGGACTGGCTACCTCGCGTCCAGTCTTCTCTCGGCGCCACCGGCCAGGACCCGAGCGTACGTCCATCCGGACTCACGAACTGGGTATGGGTTAGTAAGGTAGAACTCAGTCCCCTCAATCACTCGCTCCTCGAACGCTTACGCTTGAGATTCCCTACAGAAGCCGATAAACGAGGACTGGCACTACAAGGTGGTCTCCGCCTACAGGCAAGCACCTATCTCGTCGGCGGCGAGCCAGACCTATTCTGTGAGTACAGTCAGCAGATTGAATTGAAGGTAGACGACAAGAGAATACCCGTCACACCAAAGCTGAGTCGATTGGCTCTTCTCGACCTAGTCCTTGCACCCGGACTTCATCGCATTGAGACCCCGACCGAGCAACTCTCATTCAAGACCGTTGGGTACGTGCATGAAACAGCGGTGTCTGGTGGCATCTCGATACCAATTTGGCAACACCCCAACGCTTTCACCTTCGGATCACCGATGCGCGATTGCACGACAGATCTATCCCTCGCCGGCGCATCCTTGGATGGCGCCGAAGTGGCGCACCCGCTCCTAATCAGGCGAGCTCCGCTATCCGAGATCCTCCTAATCACCGATGACGGCAAGGTCTTCGAAGCCCGGCAAGACACTCCATTATGGCTGCGCACACTTTCCCTGGAACCACCTGCGGTGGACGCAATTACCGCGATTCACTCCACTTCCTCACGTGTAGCGTGTCTAGCTATTCGGAATCGCCGTACGAACAGGACGCAGGGAATCGCCGTACCGCCGACAACACAGCAAGTATCAGGAGGCACAGAAGCTGAACTGCGCCCGGACGTGATCCCGTATTTGGTAACGAATCTGGACTCGTGGTCCTGGGTCGGGAAGCCCCATCGTCAAATTCGTCGAATTCTGGCAAGAGCAATCCAAACACGCCCCGCACGGCGTGCCCGGTCGACCTTCTCCAAACAGATCGCAGCTCCCGCGAGAGACGACGTTCTCGATAAGCCACTCCTCAACAACCCATTCGATGAGGTGCTGACGTGGATCTCTGAGCGGGAAGAGGGACGGGTCCCGGTTGAGGCATTTGCAACCACATGGGGCTGGTCCTGCGAACGCCATGGACTTCGCGCAATGGCGTTCCGATGGCGTCAGGCGTTGCGAATTCTCGAGGACCTCGGACACGTCGAGCGTGACTACAACACCAGACAGGTCGGAGTTGCGCCTGCGACCCTCGCCTCGCTACCCGCATCCTGCGGCCTACACATCCTGACCGGTTCGCGGCCGCTCAGACTCATCGAGCGCCTCGGCGATCCGGATGACCGCGATCCACTCGTGGCTGAGGCAACCTCGTCGTGGACGGTGCACGTACGCACTCCCTTGCAACCGAACGGCTGCCCGGCTGGACCTCAAGCAGTGTATATAGAGTGGGACCCAGCACGCCGCGAAAGCGTGCGCCTCGGCCTACAGAATCTAGGTGTCAAACTAACCGGTGCGGTCGCAGACACGCTGCTGGCTATGCAACCGAGTATCAAGCAAGTAGATCTGCTTGGCGACCGGCTGAGCATGTCACCCAGCCGCGAAATGTGGGCACGCGAATCCGCCGCCAGTGGGTCCTCGGCGTGGGTACCGGTTGATTCGGATGGCGTAGCAGGACTCTACCGCTACCGGCTTCGCCACAAGAGCGTCTTCGCGTGGCGGGCGAGCGTCGACTCCGAACTCGTTCAGGTAGAGTTCGCGATCGGCGAGTGGCTTCGCTGCTCCGCAGAGGGGAAGAACCGCATGATCCTCAGCGACAAAGGCGCCTTTCGGCTTCTAGCGGTACCAGCAGACGTACCACTCCCGAAGCTACTCGCCCGATCACTCACACTCCGCAGTGGCCTACCGCCCCGTCGGGCAGCGTCCCGCACCAGAGGCTCCGATTTTCTGGTCTACGAGAACGTCGATTCATACAGCGCCCATCAGGTCTCTCGAATTCTGATGCAGACCCTAGTCCCGACTGACATCGTTAAAATATTGAAGGTGAGAGCCGAGTCGTGACCTTTTCTGCCCTGACCCTCGACAGGCTCCAGCAATATCTCGAGGAGGCATTTCTACGCTACTACGAGACAGCGTACGAGCTGCGAGAAAGGACCCTGGCTCAGGAACGTCGTCAGCTTCTAAGTCGACGCAGCACCGTTTTTATCGACCCGCACATAGAGCTAATGCCTTCGTACCCATTGTCAGATTCATCAATGGCCGAGATTCTCAACAGCCTCGGCCTGCCAGAGGCAGGCGAACTGGTGAGCGCCGGGCTGCTTCCGCACATATCGCCTTGGCGGCACCAGGAGGAGGCGCTCCGAGCCTCGTTGGCTGGCCATGACGTCCTCGTCGGCACCGGGACCGGCTCCGGCAAGACTGAGGCGTTTCTCCTTCCTGTTCTCGCCCGGCTTGTACGTGAGTCCCGTACCTGGAAGGCGCCCTCAACGACGCAAGGCGTCGTCCCGTGGTGGCATAAGAAAGAAGCTTTTCAGGCGCAGCGAAGCGGCGAAAGCGGTCGGCTCGCAGGCATTCGAGCACTTCTTCTCTATCCAATGAATGCCCTTGTCGAGGATCAGATGGTCCGCCTTCGCGCAGCTCTCGACTCGCCCGCCGCACGTCACTGGCTAGCACAAAACCGGCCAGGCCACCGTTTCTACTTCGGCCGCTACACTGGACGTACCCCTCTGCCGGGAACACGGCAGACCGCAACACCGACTAAGGTCCAGCGTCTCGCAATGCTTATGCGCAATGCAGAGGCTCGCCATCAGCGCCTTCTGCACGGTGTCGCAAAGGGTGATATTGACGAGTCCTGGCGCTATTTTCTGCCATCTTTAGACGGTGCCGAAATGCGCTCTCGGTGGGACATGCAAGAACACGTCCCGGACATCCTCATCACCAACTACAGCATGCTGTCAATCGCGTTGTCCCGGTCAGATGAGGCTCCGATGATCGAGGCGACTCGCCGATGGCTAGATGCTTCGCCGACACACCAATTCAGTTTGGTCATCGACGAGCTTCATATGTACCGAGGCACCGCTGGAACTGAAGTCGCGTACCTACTCAGGCGGCTCATGGCCGCGCTCGGGCTAGACAGCCGGCCAGACCAACTCCGGGTGATCGGAACCTCGGCGAGCATCCAGGACGACGTGGATGGGCATACCTTTCTCCGCGAATTCTTCGCACGTCACAGCGGATCATCTTTTACCTTTGTCAAGGCAGCACACAGGATCCCGGAGGGCGACGACGATTTGCGTGCCCTGACACCTGAACTACTTACGGGTCAGCTAACCGTTGAAAAGCTTCCTACCGATGAATCGGTGAGTCGGGCAATCACTATGGCAATGACTGAGGGTGGCGTATTTCGTCCGCGCTCGATAGCCACAGTAGCCGAAAGGGTGTTCCCCGACGCCTCTCCGGACCGGGCACGGAAGGCTTTCGATCAGCTCTCAGTTCTACTAGAACAGCAATCCTCTCCAGCGGTGAGGCTAAGAGGCCACTTCTTCGTCCGCACGCTCCAGGGCCTCTGGGCCTGCACTGATCCCGATTGTTCCGAGGTGCCGGATCACCTCCGTTCGCCCGAACGCCTCATTGGCGCACTTTACGCGATACAAAGGTTCACATGTGAATGCGGATCCCGCGTTCTGGAACTACTTTACTGCCAATCGTGCGGGGAAAGCATGCTCGGCGGCTACGTCGCACACTCCTCCGGCAGAGAGTTTCTTGTCTCTTCTAGCGCCTCTCTTAGCGAGCTTCCTGACCGGACTCCAGCTGGACGGAATGGTCAAAACTATCGCGTATACTGGCCCACGGACCGGGAGCCGGTTGGCACTACCCAGTGGCAGCGCATGGGTACGAAGACGGCAGCTGACTTGAGCGCGCCCAAGTATCTAATGAAATTTGTTAAGGCCAGGCTTTCCCCGGGTACCGGAATGCTAGAACGGAACCCTAGGCAGCAACGTACCGGTTTTGTGTACACTCTAACCGCAAACGGCGCCGAAGACAGGATGCCTGCCTACCCCACAATTTGCCCATCGTGTGGGGATGACTGGGAGTGGGTACAGAAGAGCAAACGCGTCGAGAACCGCCAGCGATCTCGATCCCCCATTCGGACACAGGGTGTTGGTTTCGACCGGGCGAATCAGGTGCTGACCGGCGCACTGAAGCGTCGACTGAAATCGCACCTCGTCACCTTCTCCGACAGCAGACAGGGCGCTGCACGGGTAGCGGCCAATCTTGAACTCGCGCATTATCTCGACATCATCCGGGCGATGCTGTTCAAGACCTTGCAGGAAAGATCGGCAGATGGCTGGACTCTCCGGAACCTGCTCGCTGGAAACTCCGGCGCTAGCACCGATAAGCTGTTGGAACGCCTTCAGGCTACGGCTCCGAACGCTGCGGTGGCGATCATGAAGAAGTTACTCGGCTCCACTCTCACAATCGCCGACGAGCGAGCGTTGCAGGGGGCGATAGATTCGCTGGATGGACGGCCTAGCCTAGTCGACATCGTCAATCAGCTCCAGCCGAAGTTGCTCGATCTCGGGATCAATCCCGGAGGTCCGGCGCCCTCCTTGAATAGGCCACCTAATAGTCCGCCATGGACGAGCTTGTTCGACTGGGATCTCCACCCTATTCATGATCGTGGTGTCAACCTAGACGCCGAGGGATCGAGTCTCCTCGACAAGATTAAGCGTGCACTTGCCGAGCAAGTAGTTAAGACGGTTTTCGCCGGTGGCGACCGTGATACCGAGTCACTCGGTATGGCACACGTTGTTCCCGCATCTGCCATCCGTGTTGGATCACTTGAACCGACGGTAGCTCATCAATTTGCATGCTCTGTGCTGCGGGTCCTAGGGCGCCGCAGGAGGCTTCCCTGGACGACCGACGCCGAAAATGGCTGGCCAAGACAGTTGATCAATTACGCCGAGGCGGTGGCGGATATGCATCACTGCGGTCTCGATGGCGAGGGCCTAGTCGATGCGGTGGGTCACGGGGTCAAGGCTGGCCAGGAGTCCGGATTCCGAATCGACCCCCGTGAGATGCGAATAGCCCTGGTTGATAATCCTCAGTTCTGGCGGTGTACGATATGCCGCACAAAACACCTTCATCCGAGCGCCGGCATCTGTACTACCTGCTTCAGGAGGCTACCAGTCGAACCGGAGCCGGCCGATACCACAGCTGAAGATTACTATGCCTGGCTGGTCAATCAGCCGGGTGGCGCTACCCGGTTCCACTGCGAAGAACTTACAGGGCAGACAGATCCGCTCGAGGCTCAAGCCCGACAGGCGCGGTTTCAGGGCGTGTTTCTGTCGGGGACAGAGGTTAGGCGAGTAGACGAGATTGACATCTTGTCGGTCACGACCACGATGGAGGCCGGTGTAGATATCGGTGCATTGCGTGGTGTTGTCATGGCAAACATGCCTCCTCAGCGTTTTAACTACCAGCAACGTGTCGGCCGTGCCGGGCGTCGGAGCGAGCATCTCGCAATCGCGCTCACCGTATGCCGTGGTGCTCGCAGTCATGACGAACACTACTTCGCCAACCCGGCAGCGATCACCGGCGATGATCCGCCTCAGCCGTTTCTAGATATGCGATCCCGACCGATCCTGACTCGTGCGTTCACAGCCGAAGTACTAACTCGGGCTTTCAGGAAAGCTTCTGCCAGGGTCGCCTTCGACGGTGGCCGGAGTGTGCACGGCGAATTCGGTTCAGCCCATGAGTGGCTGAACCACTCCGACCTGGCAGAGACCGTTCGCGAGGTCCTCACCGATGAGCGCGATACCTGGGCTGCAATCGGCCAGAGTCTGATCTTCGCGACCCGGATAAGTCCGTCAACGGCAGACGAGTTAGCCGATTGGGCGGCGGATAAGCTACCTAGTGAGATCACCACGATCGCCGGTAAAGCACGGGTGCCGGCGCTAGCCGAAGCTCTCGCCCAGGCTGGTCTCCTACCCATGTTCGGCTTCCCGACGCAGATGAGAGTCCTTTACACCGACCGACCGAAGAGTTGGGAGGAACCCAGCACCCTGGATCGCGACGCCGGGATTGCTATCTCCGAATTCGCTCCGGGCTCCGAGTTAGTGAAGGACAAATCTATCCACACCGCAGTCGGCGTCGTCGCCTACATGCAGCGGCCGGACGGCGCATGGCTCGAGAGTCCCGATGACCCACTCGGGCCGCTGTGGACGGCTGGAATGTGCCAATCCTGTCTAGGCATCGCCACGACCCATGCCGAGAAGTGCCCCCACTGCGGCGCCGTGGCCCCGGACTTTACACAGGTTGCGCTGGCGGAGCCTCTTGGATACCGGACTTCATATCGGCCTCGCGACTACGAGCAGTTGGGTGACCCGACGGCCCGTGCGTCACAGCCTCGGCTGGCAATGGACGATGTGGAATACAGAAAGCACGCTAACGCTCTTATCCGGTCGGCAACAGGAGAGATCATCTCCGTCAACGACAACAATGGCGATCTGTACTCGTTTAGCCCTGCGACTATTACCAACGGGAATGGCTCGCGAGATGCTCATGGCCTGGTCGAGGTCAATCAAATTACCGACCAGGACCGCCTGCATCGAGCCAGGCTTTGGGGTCATGAACCTGTTGGACCGGGACGACAACCGGTCGCTCTCGCAGCTCGCAGACACACCGATGTTCTCGTTGTTGGCATCGACCGGCTAGAGCCCGGGGTTGTGATAAATCCCCAGGAACCCGCTGGACGGGGCGCCTGGGCGTCGCTGGGCTATCTGCTACGTGATTCTGCGGCCAAGTGGCTGGACATCGGCCCAGAGGAAATTCAGGTCGGCGTACATCCGAGACGGCGCGGCGAGCGGCTTGCCGGTGAGCTATTCATGGCAGATAGCCTCGAGAACGGCGCCGGCTACGCAGTTCGGCTCGCGGACAAGTTCGGCATCCTGCTTGAAGAGGCCGATTCCTATGCCAAGGGCCTCATCGATCACGGCGGCCGGCCCTGTGATTCAAGCTGCCATAGGTGCCTGCGTGACTACAGCAACCGGTCGTGGCATCCACTTCTTGACTGGCGCCTGGCACTCGACCTGCTAGACCTGCTTTGTGGCCGCTCTCTCGAGTTGGACCGGCAGCGCAAGCGAGACTTGGCTGCTGCCGAGAAGTTCGCCCGCGACTTCAGCCTTACCATGGTGGATGCTGAGGTTCCCGTGATCTCTAGAGACGGACAGCGAACGATGGCGATCTTGCACCCGTTCGAGGACCGGTCTGGCAATTCCGCGAATGATCGAGTAGCACGTCTACGCAGGCGCCACAACGGAATTATCTTGGCAACTTCGTACGAACTCTTAAGAACTCCCGGGGCCCTGATTGGACAGCTAATTGCCCGGCAATAATATTGCTTTCTCGCTGCGTTGTTCGTTGGATTCGAGGCCCACGAACAACGCAGTGCATACAGCCTTCATCAGAGGTTTGCCTGCTATTTGAGGCTATCGCGATGGTACCCCGGCCCCAAATCCTTGTTGTCAGTCACGGCTAGCTCTGATCGGGACGACAAAGTTTGGAAACTGCAATATCCTGACTTTCTCTGGCACGGACATGGACACTCCTACTCCGCGCGAGGCGAGGACCCACACTTCTACCGGTCCCCGCTCTCCGCTGCAGGCCCTATAACGACTTGTCATCCTTGAGGTTTAGGTGCTTGACATCAGTGGTCCAACCCGCTGAGCTCTAGGTGCACACACCACTAACGAGCAGATACCCACCGACCGGAAAGTACCTCGTGAACTTGCCAGACTTGCCCAGGCTGACTGTCTTGTCACTCTTCACCGGCACCGGAGGGCTGGACTGCGGATTTGAGGCTGCCGGGCTAGAGACGGTTGGTTGCGTCGAGGTCGATCGCCTCTGTCGCCGGTCACTTGAAGAGAACCGTCCGAGCTGGAAGCTTCTCAACCCCGCTGACGTCCTCCTAGCAGCGGAGTTCCTACGCCCGTCGGACCTTGGGCTAACCCAAGGGGAACTCGACGTGCTGGCTGGCGGACCACCCTGCCAGCCGTTCTCCGTCGCGGGTCAATGGACAAGCAGCGGACGGAGGGGGATGGACGACGAGCGAGCACGAACCGTTGTTGCCATGCTCGACCTAGTTGAGACGTTCCTGCCAAGAGCAGTAGTTATTGAGAACGTGGCTGGATTTCTACGGGGCGCAGTATCAGCATTGCCCTTCATCGAGAACCGAATAGGTAGAATCAACAGACTGCATCGAACTAACTACCAACTACACGCAAGAGTCGTCGATGCTGCGGACTACGGCGTTCCGCAGCATCGCAGACGCGTCATCGCGGTTGCGACCCGGGAAGGCGTCCCATTCGTCATGCCAGAACCGACATTCACCGAGAGGAGAATCACGTCCTGGGACGCAATCGGCGACCTCAACGAGGCGGTACTGCCTGAGTGTAAAGGCGGCTGGACCGATCTTCTTCCCTCAATTCCCGAGGGCGCAAATTATCAGTACTTGACCGCACGAGGTGGCGGAAGTGAGCTATTTGGATACCGCACAAGGTACTGGTCATTTTTACTTAAGCTCGCTAAGAACCTGCCATCTTGGACTCTGCCTGCGAGCCCCGGTCCATCAACAGGACCTTTCCATTGGTGCAACCGACCGTTGTCAGTCCGCGAACAGATGCGACTACAGAGTTTCCCAGACGACTGGCACCCGGTTGGCAGCTATCGGGAGCAGGTGAGGCAGATCGGCAACGCGACACCCCCGCTCCTCGGCGAGATAATTGGTCGCGCACTCATATCTCAAGTCCTCGTGCCAGGCGCTACCTACACGAGAGACGCAACGCTTTTACGACCACGTCTCGATGCTATCCCAATGGCTGTACCGCCAGTGCCGATTCCCCCCCACTTTGAGGCTATGATTGGGGAGAAGCCTGCTCACCTTGGAACCGGAAGGGGACCTGCGCCACGGCGAATGTCCCGTTATGAGATTGAGGTTGATTGACTTAAGGCTATTAATGACTGCTATCTACAACCTCGGTATGAGCACCCCGCTTAATGTGCCCGACGCCCGTGATTCGCGTCACTCTACTCAAAGGCCTATCGACTCAATCGACCAGGGCTCAGCCCAGGAGACCACGGTACTCGGATGCTGCGGAGCTGGCTGCCCGCACGAGGTTTTCCGCTTCCGTTAGCCGCCGCTTTCAAATTAACGGCTGATCCTGGTTGTTGAAATGGGCAGAGGTTGGCCGGGGTGAGCCGGCCCTCGAAGGCGATCTGAAACGCGTTGAGAGGTGCCTTCGAGCGGATGGTCCACCTGCGGCGGCCGTTGCCGGTTGGGTCCAGGCTCATCAACGCCATGTACACGCGCTTGAGCGCGGCCTGCTCGTTGGGGAAGTGCCCGCGGGCGCGGACGGCCTTGCGGATCCGGATGTTGACGGACTCGATCGCGTTCGTCGAGCAGATGACCTTGCGGATCTCCACGTCGAACGCGAGAAACGGCACGAACTCGGCCCAGGCGTTCTCCCACAGCTGCACGATCGCCGGATACTTCCGCCCCAGGCCTCGGCGAACTCCAGAAACCGCTCTATCGCCGCGTCCTCCGTCGGCGCGGTGTAGACCGGCTTGAGCGCCTTGGCGATCTTCCCCCAGTCCTGCCATGCCGCGTAGCGGCACGAGTTGCGCAGCAGGTGGAGCCGTCGAGAAACAACTTGTTGCTTTCGGGTAGGTGCCTACAGCGGCGGCGTACGTAGCAGCTTGGTCACCGGGGCCATCTTGTCGGTGATGAGCTGTGCCGATTCCACGACAAGCGTCGGTCCGGTCCAAGCAGAGCGATCGCCGGTGGCTTCACGTTCTCGTCGAGGTCGCCGGACTCGGCGCCGTCGAGTATCGCAAGCGCCTACCGCAAGGCCAGCGCGTTGGACAACCGCAGCCACGCTCGGCAACCCGATCAGCAACGCAGTCCCGTGTCGGCGGCCAGTGAATACTGGTCAGGAAGACCGTTGACAGTCCCGCCTCAACTGCCAGAGGTTGTCGGGACGGCTATCATCGCCCACGTCAGCGCCAGGCGTGAGCGCACGGCACAGATCGCCGACAACCACCGCCCGTGCAGTCGGAGGTCAGTGCGTCGCTTCCTCGAAGATGTACTGGCGGTGCCACGCCAGATACTTGGCGCGCGGAGGTTTCGCACCATTTGGTAGGAGCAGCCACTCGGCCAGCGGTGGCCGCCCGAAGGCCGCTCGCGTCGCTGGGTCCGTCTCGACCGCTGTGGCGAGCGCTGGCTTGACATGGATGCGCAGTCCACCGTTGACGGTCATCAGTCCGGTGTCGAACGCGACGTCGTGCGTCGGGCAGGCGGTCAAGCCGTTGCGCGTGTCGAGCCGCTCGGCATGATTGCACGCCCGCCATGGCTTGATGTGGCTAGCGACGAGCATCCGCGCTGCTCGCTTCTCCGGAAGCGAGACCGAGAGGCCGCAGAAGACGCACTGATGCCCGTGGTTGCGCAGCACTTCGCTGGCGAACCGGTGCTGGCCGACGCGAACGGCCGCCATCAGCAGGCGTTCCGTCGTCCGCTCGTCCAAGTCGGCTCGGGAGGCGCGCCACACATCCACTGCCGGGCGAACGGCGGCGGCGACGTCCGTCTCGTCCAGCTCACGCTGGCCGAGCAGAAGTAGATCGTCCTCGTCGTCAGCCAGGCCGAGGAAGTCAGGCAAAGCCTCCGGGCCAATGCCGACGCTGCGAGCGGCGGTGAGCAGGAGCCGATAGACAGCGCCGAGCTGTCCGGGCTCGGCGAGCAGCCGCGAGGCCACCTCGACTTCGTGCTTCGCCCCGTTGCGTCGACTTCCGTCGAGGTTCGCCATCTTGGCCAGGACGCTGCTGTTCGGTCTCCGAAACAGGCGTGCGAGCGTGGGAACCGGTTCGACTGCCCGGTGAGCCGTGGAGCCCCCGTACTGACGGTGATTGACAAGAAGGCTTGCGGCGAGGCAGGTGAGCGTCTCGACCGGCAGGAAGACAACCTGCCTGCTGCCTTCGGCAACCGGCTTCCGGTTGAGGATCGAACGCCACTGCTCGCAAGCTGCGGTCAACCGGAGGTTGAGGTAATCGTGCAGGTCAGGCACCGGTCCTCCTCGCCTTAGTCAGACTGGCAGCGGTAACGTCAGCATGGAGACAAGCGGTTCCGCGAAGAGAGCAGCTGGTACGGGCTGCGGCAGTCGAATCGCCGCAGGCCCGTCAGATGTCGACGGAGTTCAGGCCGCGTCGAAGCTGCTCTACGACCGCGATCGCTTCCTCCTCCTCGATGTCGTCATGCCGCTGTAGACGCCAAGCGGATCCGGGAGCGAGCGCGGCGTCGAGTGCGCGCGCGGCCAATTCCCGCAGCTCAGGGCTGGCCTGGATATACTCCCGCCCCGCCAGGAAGCGAGGGCTGTACGCCGACGCGGAGACCGGCTTGCCGGTGAGCGCCTGGAGGACCACGGCCGCAGCGGCGATAGCGCGAGCAGCGTCCTCCGCAGTTCCGACGCCGACGGGCGACGTCAGCTTCGCGAGTGCCGCGCGCGTCAGCTCGGCACGCTGGTCAGGATCAGCGCACTCCAGTTCGGCGCACCACTCCACCGCCTCGTCGTTGTCGAACGGACCGAACTGCCAGGTCGCCATTGTTTCTCCCTCGAACGCCTGTAGACCCAACCACATATCGGCGGGTGGCCCAGCAGGGGTGTCCCGTACGCGCCCGCCTCGATCACACCGACCTCTCCGGCGAGCCGGACTTCCAAGATCTACAACTCCGCGGTATAGTTCTGCCATGTTTGATCTGCCAGAAGAGCCAACCGGGGACCGCACGTCGGTGGAGCTCTTCGCCGGCGGCGGCGGTCTGGCCATGGCCGTCCACGGAGCGGGCTTCCGCCCCCTTCTGGTCAACGAGATGGTCCGGTACGCCTGTGACACGTTGAAGCTCAACGCCGCCACGACGCGCGGCGAGGTTGAGTGGATCCCGACACGCCAGGATCGGTGGCCGCTGATCGAGGGTGACGTACGCGAGGTCGACTTCGGCTACCTGTGGGATCGCGTCGATCTCCTCGCGGGAGGTCCTCCCTGCCAGCCCTTCAGCCTGGGTGGCGTCGCCAAGGGTGATGAGGACAAGCGCAACATGTTCCCGGAGATGTTCCGCGCGATCCGGGAGATCCAGCCCAAAGCCGTGATCTGCGAAAATGTGCGCGGGCTGCTCCGTCCATCGTTCCGTCCCTACTTCGACTACATCGTGCGGGAGCTGCAGCTCCCCTTCGAGGAGCGCGATGAGGCGGCGTCCTGGCAGGAACACGACGAGATCCTCCGTCGCAGGCTCGGGGAGACACCGTCCGACCCGAAGCGGCGCTACCAGGTTCGTACCTTCCCGGTGAACGCCGCTGACTACGGAGTGCCACAGATCCGCAACAGGATCATCCTGGTGGCTTTTAGGTCCGATCTCGGGGTCGACATCGAACGGTTCGAGCGGTCGGTCAGGCCGACGCATTCGGAGTCCGCCCTGGCCCGGACGATGCTGGATGGGACCTACTGGGATCGGCATCCAGGAGTGCCCAGCCATGTCCGCCGACGCGTCATGTCGCGGCTGTCCGGTGCGATCACCATCGCTGACGGCACTCTCCCCTGGCGCACGCTACGTGACGCGATCGCTGGCGCCGATGGCCAGCCGCCCCTACCTCCGGTGCCCTGGGATCGACTCGACCGACAGGAACATCTGCTGGGCGGGGTTACCGACCACATCGGCTGGCCCGGTGCACGGATCTACGCCGGCCACACTCCGAACGAGCTCGACCGGCCGGCGAAGACCGTCAAGGCTGGCGTGCACGGCGTACCCGGTGGGGAGTCCGTCATGCTGACGGACGATCTAGACCCCTCGGCGGACGCCTACCGACACCGATACATGACCGTACGGGAGACAGCTCGGGTGATGACGTTCCCCGACGACTGGAAGCTCGCTGGGCCTCGCGGTGAGCAGATGCGACAGCTCGGCAACGCCGTCCCCGTGGTTCTCGGCGAGTTCTTCGCCCGCAAGATTGCCGACGCGCTTGACGAGGCCGACCAGCAGCCATGACCGAGGATCTCCAACAGTCCGATCATCGTTGGGCCGACAAGCTCCCGAGCGCACGTGCGTGGAAGGGCCGAAAGGGTCGGAGTCGGCAGTCGGTCGTCGCCGAGCAGGATCGCGCCGCCGGCGGACACGACCGGCGATGGGTGGATCTTGGCGACGGGCGCTGGGCCCGCGCGTCGGTGGAGCTCAAGCTGCTGCCCAAATCCAGGCGAATCCGTGCGTATCTCCGTTGGTCCGACCGCGGCAAGTCTCCCGCCCGCTACCTGGGCGAGGTCAGTCACGCCACCAGGGCAGAAAACCTCGCCGAGGGTTGGCGGCTCGCCTGGTCGCGTGAGCTGCTGGCGGTGAAGGAGACCGCAAGCGACACGTCCTGGGCGTCGAGCCCAGCCGTCCAGGCGATCATGCGGGCCAACAAGGGACGTGACACCCGCCCCGAGAGGAAGGTTCGCTCACTCCTTCACAAGGCTGGCCTGCGGTACCGGGTCAACTTCCGGCCTGTCCCATCGGTCCGCCGCACTGCCGACATCGCGTTCCCACGAGTCCGCGTCGCCGTGTTCATCGACGGCTGCTTCTGGCACGGTTGCCCCGATCACCACCGGCCATCACAGCGCAACGCTCAGTTCTGGCGGGAGAAGATCGAGGGCAACCGGGTACGCGATCGAGAAACCGACCGAATCCTTGCCGAAGCTGGCTGGACGGCAATTCGCGTCTGGGAACACGAGGACCCGAGCGAGGCCGCCGACCGAGTCATGGCCGCTGTGGCACGGTTAGGGTGAGAGTCCGGGACGATCCTGATCAGCCTCAAGCGCAGACTCATCTTCGACAGGAATTTCGTCATCCGTAGCGGTCGTGAAGCTACCCTGTGCGATCTGACCAAGATCACTCAAAAAGTCCGCAAGGATCGACTCAAGCGTCCGATGCGGCGGCAGTCGAGATAGATGCTCAGTAATTTCGCTCCTAATCTGGCTCTCCGACTTTTGATCGTCAACCAGGCTGTCAGCCCAGCGCCTGCCAGGGTGGAGGGTATCCCATGGCGATCGCTTGTTTGCCCGAGTTTTTGAACTGTCTCCGTGCTTGCCGATTCCGAAGCAGATCCTCATTTCGCTGTTCCAGATCGGCTTGAAAAAGTTGATCAGATACTGCTCGGCTGCGCGCTGGTAACCCGTCTGCACTATCAAAAATCGACAGTCAAAATCCTCGGCTCGCAGGGTTGAAGTTGCTTTTGCGACACTCTTCCGATGTTCGTTGAGTCGGTCGAACAAACTCGTCCCTTGATCGACGGCGTTCTTTGCCTCGGCACTCTTTGGATCAGCTTTGCCGACGTAGATTGGCTGTTCGGTATTGGCGAGAACAGAATACGCGTCGAAGGGCCCCTTGTAATAGAGCGCATAGACACCGGCGCCGTAAAAGGGCCGGAGCTTGGTCAAGGGGTGACGGGGCTGGGCAATCGTCGTGAGCGCCACAACGCGGCCGGTCGTCTCCGGCGCGCTGGGGTCGAAGATGCTACTCGGCCGCAGGGTCGGGTCAAGGCGGCTGACGGCAAGTTCGAGGCGAGCCGCCTCCGCCGCCAGAGCCTCGCGCAGCGAGTTCCGAATGTTGACCCTGTCCGGAAGGGTAGCAGTCTCCAGCTCGTCGACCAGCGCCGCGAGTTGCTTGACTATGCTTTGGCCGCGATTGTTGCGATTCTTTGGAAGTGGCACGGTCCGAGGCTACCCCAACCTGATGCGACATCGTGACCCCTGCGCCTCGTGCCTCGACGCCCGCCCCACCGATCAGGATTGCGTTGCGAACTCGGTTGCCTCGGCGAGTATCTCGTCTAGCTCCGCGTCGGACAGGTCGCCCTCAGAGAAGATTTTGTACATCGTTGCAGCCTGAATTTTTGTGACCATCTCTGGTGTCAGGTCATAATCGACAGCCGGGTCAAGAACCGACCTGATCAACGCTTCCGCGCCAGTCGGATCAACATCTGGGCCACCATGGCTCAAGTCCTCGCGCAGCGCGGCGACGAATCTAATGATCTCACCGGCAGGAGCATCCTCGCTGAATCTGCGGTCGACGGCGATGAAGAACAGGGAGGCAAGGAAGCGCGGAAACCCGTCCCAGCCGTCTCGGTCCAGCCTGGCTTCGATCTCGTCGTTCAGATCGCTTTCTCCTCGGACCAGGGTACGGATATACATAGGCAACTCGGGATGCAGGGTCATTGCGACCGCTTCCTTTCTCGGCGTTTCTTTGCACCTTGCCAGATAGACCTAGCAGCAACCGCCATTGCGCCGGCTGCCATTGCAGCAGCTGTGATCGGATTGTCCACCTCGACACGGTCAACGCCGTGCGCAGGCTCGACTTTCACAGGGTTTGAGCTGGTCGCACCCGGCGGCTCCGGAAGACTCTTGAAGATCGCCTTGGCATGCGTCTCGGTATTCGCGAACGCATCCTGAATGTCATCTGCCTTCTGAACTTGACGATTCCAGAAGGCATCCTGCCGACGGCGTCGACGATCAGAGTCCGACAACAGCGACTCGCCCGAGGGCATACCCGACGGCTCGTTGAAGCCGGCAGCAGGTGCGACTCTTGCGAAGTACGCCTGGTAGTGCCGCTGCGCTCGATCGAGTAGATTGGCATATCTACCTGCTTTGGCTGCGGCCGTTTGTGCTTCCGACGCCGCACGACTGATGTTCGGGTTAGCGGACCCCTCGGACAGCTGGAAATACAACTTGTAGGCTTCGTCAAAGTCCGCCTTGGCCCTCATCGCCGTCACAGCGGCTTCAGCCAACTGGTCCTTGGCGCGTCGCATTTGCGCAATGACCTGCTCCATGCCGGCTGACATCAGAGCGCGTCCCGGTAGGCGTTGGCCAGCTCGACTGCAGCGTTGACCCTGCTGAGCACCCGGTCGACCTCATCCTCAGCCGCCTTGAGGGCCGCTGCTGCCTTCTCGATATCATCATCGGCGCTGTCCTGCACCGTGTGCAGCGCCAGGGCGCTACCTTGCGCGCCCGTCCCGGTGGCCTCCTCGAAACCTGCCTTCCCCTGCATCATCAGGATCCTGGCACGGTTGAGGTCACTCTTGATGTCATCGACGGTCATGTCAGCGGCGCTCAGCCAAGCAAACTGCTGTAGTTGCGGGTCGCCTCGCCGGCACCATGGACAAGGGATGTCGCATCATTGAGGAGCTTCTTGCTCTGCTCGCAGCGGCTGATCGCCTCGCCAATGGTGGGGTGACCGGTGCCCGCCGCAGCGGCGCGCAGGTTGGCGATCATGCGATCGAGAGCGTCGACCGCTGACCGAATCTGCTGGACGGTGGCATTGCCGTGCTGACCTGCTTGCGCCAGCCCTGCCTTGACTTCCTGGATGCTGGACATGTTGCCGCCTCCCGAGGTCCCGCTTGGCTTTCGCCGCGCCGGTCGAGCCTATCGAAGCCGGCCATCCTGCTTCCGGCCCTGTCGTCGACAGTGTCAGGAAGCAGTCACTTCGGTTCGGCGACGTAAACGCCGACTCCAGGCAGGGTTTCGGTGAGACCCTTCGCCCGCAGGTTCTGCATCGCACGGTCGATGACAGGCGGGGTCACCTCGTAGTGCTCGATCAACTCCCGTCTGCTGGGCAGCTTCGATCCAGGCGCGAACTCGCCCGCCCGGATGCGTTCTTCCAGGTCATCAGCGATCTGCTCGTATCGGTAACGCGGTGGCAAGGTGCTCCCCTCCGGTCGGCACCAAAAAGTCAACCACCCAAATCTCGCCCTTGACTAGCCAACGCAAGCTATGGCACCTTGATCCTCGCCTCCCTCCGGTCGGCAAACCTGGCAGGGACGCAGAGGAGCACCCAGACCGCCACGGGTGCTCCGGTCGGGGCGGTCAGCGGGTCACGCCGTTGGGCGTCCCGGCCCCGAAGGTTTGCCCTGGTCGCCGTACTGCCGAGGAGGGCTGCGGCGATCGGGGTGGGGGTGGCCCCGCCGGTTCGGCAAGCGGCAGGGCCACCCCCGTCCAGACACACCCACGGCACCGCGAGACCCGAACACCAGCAGCGAAGGAATGGGGAGGAACACGTGATGCGAGAGCTCTGGCGACGCTGGCGGCTGCGCCGGCAACGCCGCACAATGGCCGGCACGCCACCGCGTGACTGGCCGAACGGCAGCGGTGTCTACCGCGTACCCGTCGATGGTCGTGGCCGTAACCAGCGGCCCGCCGCGTACCGGCCGATCCGGCCCTGGCAGATCCGCGCCCACCGCTTCCCGACCGTCACCCGCAAGGCGCACGGACCCGGCCTCGACCCCGGCGAAGTCGCCGCCTTCCTCGAACGGGTCGCCCACGACCTCGGCGTCGTCTACGCCGAGCTTGACCGCACCTACGAGCAGAACGACCGGATCAAGGACGCGCTGCGCCGCTGGCAGACCAGCCAGGCCCGCGCCGCGCAGGCCACCGTCAACCTGCCCGCCTGGACCGGCGCCGGCACCACCACCAGCGCGTACGCGGGGCAGTCGTGACCCACCACCCGACCCCACACCACACTGTCACCGTCGTCAGCTGCCCCCGCTGCGACGGCAGCCCCGCCGCAGCGTGCCCGCGCTGCGGCGGGGCGGGCAAACGCCGCGCCCAGTTCGTGCTCACCGTCGCCAACATCGACACCGCCGCCGTCGCGTCGGCGAACGTCGTACCCGGCGCGGTCACCCCGACCCGCACCGACGACGGCCGCTTCTGGTGCCTCGACCTGGCACCCGTCGTCGGCGACCTCGCCGCCCGGGTCGGCGCCGCCCACGTCTACGACCCCGAACTGCCCGGCGAACCGATTTTCGCCCCGTGGGCGGAGCTGCCCGCCGGCTGGCAACCCGACCTGCCCGACCACCAACGGCACGCCCTCGAAGCCGGGCCGATCGCCGGCGAAGGCTACGAACCATGGCGGATCTGGTACGGCCGCACCGCCGCCCCACCACCACCCGACCCGGCCCGCCGCCTCGGCGAACTCTGCGAAACCGCCGAACTGCTCTGCCTCGACCTGGTCGTCGAAGCCCGCCGCGACCCACTCGCCCCCGACAGTGACCGCTTCCGCTGGGACGTCCGCTTCGAACTGCCCGGCAGCCCGGTCCCCACCGGCACCGGCCGCTACGGCAGCTTCGCCGAGGCCGCCACCCGGGTCAGTGTCGCCCGCGCCTGCTACCAGCTGGTCGACCGCGGCCAGCACGCCCCCGCCCACTACGTGACCCCGCGCCCGGCCAGCGGCATCAGCCTCGGCCCGCCACCGGTCGACGTCGACCAGCTCGAACGCCGCATCGTCGCCGACTGCACCGCGCTGCTCACCGGCGAGCCGACCCCCGGCGCGCACGCCATCTGGCGCGACGGCCGCTGGTGGCACACCACCCTCCGCGACGCCAACACCGGCACCGGCTCCGGCGGGCGGCCGGCCCGCTCCTGGCAGCCACCCCCACCATCGTGGCAGGGACCGCCGATCCCGCACCGGCGCTGCCCCGACTGCACCCACCTGCCGCACTGGGAAGACTGCGACTGCGAAACGATCGGTGGCTGCCGCACCTGCGGCGGCAGCCACCGCATCTATCAGGGTGCGACCGTCACCATCGCCGCCGGTCGCCGCCGGGTCCGGCACCTCAACTGGCCACCCCTCGGCGGTACGCCGCCAGCCGCACCGCCCTGGATCGGCTACCACCCGGGCGGCAAAGCCATCCACCAGCTCCCGCCGGAGTACCAGCTCACCCACCAGCTGACCGAGCTCGGCCTCGACCCGACCGAGCTGGCCACCCTCGACGGCCTCACCATGCACCTACGCGACCACGAGCTGCTGCACGGCTACGCCACCGTGCACCGGCCCGGCAGCGACCCGGTCACGGCGTACCTCGAAAATGTCACCAACGGGCACCCCGGCGGCCGGATCCTGCTGCGCGCCAGCCCACCGAAGGTGCCGCCCCTGGCCACAGTGGTCAAACTGGCGTACGCCCTCGGCCTGGCCCTGGTCGTCAGCGTCGCCGACCACCGCCGCAACGACGGCATCCCGTACCAGGTGCAGGGCCTGCGGTGGGGGATCCGCTTCGCCCCACCCGACACCACCCGCCGCCTCGACCGCTGGGATCCCGGGGCACATCAGCCCAGCCTGCCGAAGGCGATCGCGCAGGCCCTGGAGTACCTCCCCAACGCCACCGACCAGACCGTGCCCACCGACCCGACCACCCCGATCCCGGTGCCGACCAACCTCCACAACGGCGCAGGTGAGCCCGACGGCGCAGGCGATGCCCAGCCCGGCAACGGCCTACCCGACCCGGTGCCAGCGCTCACCGCGCTCGCCACCTACCACCCCGGCACCGCCGTCACCGTCCTGCTCGCTCCACAGCGATGCGAAGTCCACCTGCCCGACGGCCCACACCACACCAGGCTGATCGCCACCGCCGCCACCCTCGACGGAGCAGTCACCGCCGTGACGGCCGACATCTGACCCGACGCCGCCGGTTCGGCGCCCGGCGATAGTTGGCACCGGGACGATTGATCCCCCATCTCGGGAGGAGGGCGGGTCAACGCCTACGTAAGGCGGAACCCGCCCTCATCCCATTGCGGTGAATGTCACTTATTGAGGCGGCGGGGCCGCCGCCGTAGCCGGCTCGGCCGGTACGAGGCGATACCCTTCGGAAGGCGAGGGTCGTAGGCGGGCACGAGCCGCGGAGCATCTTCCGGCTCGGGAGCACGACGCGCCCGACGAGCGAGTCTCGCGACGAAGTCGCCAAGCCCACGAAGCACGTAGGCTAGATAGGCGGTCGACCGTGCCATACGCCTCCTTCGGACGATCCGACTCAGTCGCAGTTGATGCGTAGGTAGTTGAGCGACTGTACGGACTGGCTGTACGCGCCGAACTGAGCATAGCCCGTGGTGACCACTCGGAAGTCGTGTGTTCCGGTGCCAGCGCACTCGTAGTAGTCCCACAGCTCCTGCCACGGGTCGTACTCCCAGTTACCCGACGCGGAGGACATGGTCTCCCATCCGTACCACCGGCTTCGCTGGATTTTCACATCGACCTTGGCGGGCGTGTACCCGCTGCCGGAGCAGGACTGCCACCCGTTGCCCGAGAGGTAGGTGCCGTTGTGGTCGATGTCCGATGCGTAGACGGTGCAGATCCAGTCGGCCAGCGTGTCGACCCCACCAGAGCCGCTGGTGTTCGTCGATGTGTGTGGGACTGGTGCTTCCCTGGTCGGGAGATCGTTGTCCCATGCGGGAACGTGCGTGGCGACTGAGGCGTGGGTGGGCGCGTCAGCGCCGCCACTGGGCGCGGCTACTGCCACGGTGGGCGTCAGACCGAGAGCGATGAAAGCCGCAGCTAACGCACCGGCCAGAAATCCCCTTGTCCTCATTTCTCTCCTTTCGGACAGGACGGGTATCGGGGAAGGGCGACTATGGCGGTTCCTCGCCGCAGTCGCTCCATGATCGTCGCTTTCCGAAAGTTGTGGTCGATCGATGTCTGGGAGTATTTAACGACGTTGGTTGTGGCAGCCCCGTTGCGAGGATGCTCCACAGGTGAGCTTGTTCACTGCGTTGTACGTCGCGGGCGCGATGACCACCGAGTCCCCCGGTGGCAAGGTCCGCCGGCCGTCGCCGTCCATGGGCCTGGTAGGCGCCGCGTACGGGGTTGCCGGTCAGCTCGGTGACGGCGGAGACGTCGATGACGTCGAGTGGGTCAGGCGCTTCGCACTCTAAGCTCGATGTCACTAATACCGCCGTCGATAGGCATTGCGGGGGTGGGCGGTGTGTCCAGTGCGCGATCGCGTCGCAGGCCGCCGCTGTACAGGCTGATCGTGTGAGGCGGGAGGGGGTACCGTCAGACCTGACGACGCGCCGGGAGGTAGAGGCCCTGTCCGCTCCGTGTCGGCCAGGTCGAACACGGTGCCGTCGATCGCGGTGACCAGCAGACCGAACGCGTACGACTCGGGCCCGAACATCGGTGTGGACCGAGCGCCGGTGGTGAACACCTGCTGGTGCACCGCCGCGGGGAGTCTGCCCCGGGCCTTCGACACCGCCGCTGCGGTCGGGGTGCTCTCCACCCGGGTCCGGGGGATCCGTGCGGTCACCACCGACGTGCTCTCCCGCCGGAACAGGCACAGCCCGAGCACGATCATCACCGTGACCGCCCCGGTCAGCACCCGCCGCCGGGCGTCGACGTGCCCCACTAGAGCCTCGACCCGTCGTGGCAGGGGCCGGAGGGCCTGACCCGATTGCGTCAACTGAACGGTGTCGAGGCAGCCGGACACCGACTGGTGCTCGGTGAGCCTCTGATTGCACGCGCCCCCGGTGCCGTCGGCATCGCTACGAATATGATCGGCGCAGATCCGCAGGCAGTAGCCGTCGTGACGCCAAGACTGCTAGCCGGCCGCCACTTCGACGAGTTCCACCAACGTCACTCTGTACCCGTGGTGTCGCTGCCTATCTCGGTGGCCGATCGCCTACATATCGGCCGCATCGGTGTCGCCGTCTATATTGCGGATCGCGCATTTACCGTAATCGGAATCTTCGACGATGTGGAGCGTCGGCCGGAGACGCTACTATCGGTGCTTATGCCGGCCTCGGTCGCGGAATCCCTGGTCGACCGGCAAGATGTAAATGTGGATCGGGATGTCGTCATCGCTACCGCTCCGGGTGCTGCACAATTGATCGGTACCCAGGCAGCGCTGGCGCTCTGGCCACAGGCACCGTTCTCACTGCAGGTCGTCGCACCGCCGGACCCACAAATGCTGCGCCGCGAGGTCGAGGCCAGCGTCAGCCGGTCCGGCCTGATCATCAGCGTTGTGGCGCTCGCAATTGGTGCCCTTACGATCGGCAACTCCGCCGCTGCCGCGATCACCGCACGGACTGCGGAGATCGGCCTACGCCGGTCCGTCGGTGCCCGGCCTCGGCACATTCTCGCTCAGCTACTGGCCGAGACAACGGCACTCGGCGGCTTCGGTGGCGTGGTCGGCGCAGTCGTCGGCGTTGTGATTACTATAGGTGTTTCCCTAGGGAACTCCTGGCAACCTGTCATCGATCTGCAGGCCGCGTTTGCGGCTTCGGCCGTCAGTGCGGCAGCCGGTCTACTCGCCGGATTCTGGCCGGCAGTGCGGGCGATGCAGGTCCAGCCGGTGTCCGCCCTCCAAAGGTGAACTGGGGTTGACCCGGTTTGACGGATAGGGTCAGCACGTCGATCCCACGCCACCTTGCTTGCTGACCTACGGGAGCAGGCCCTAGCTGGTACTTGGCCTGGATTCATGTAGTCCAGGGTGGAATGGCAACGGTGAGTGCTACACCAGCCCTCGATCCCCTCGAAGATCGCCGCCCGTGCGGCGGCTGGCGTCGGCTCGCCCGGCGGTCCAACAGTTCCGTCTTGGCTGGAGCAAGATGCATCGGGTCGAGGATGCTGCTACCAGCGATGGCGGGCTCAGCCACATCCGGACCTGCCGTGGTCAACAGATCGGCCCCGTGACCGCGTTTGAAGCGGTAGACACTCGGAGGGATACCAGAGCGATGACGTTCGAGGATTATGTGGTGGCGCGTGGTCCAGCGCTGGTTCGCCTGGCGCGGCTGCTCACCGGTGACTCCCATCGCGCGGAGGACTTGGTACAGGAAGCCCTCGGTCGAGCGTACGCCCGATGGTGGTCGATCAGCCGGATGGACCGGCCGGACGTCTACGTGCGGCGAATCTTGATAAACGTGAACTCGTCCTGGTGGCGACGCCGGTCCAGCCACGAGACACCGGTGACGTCGGAGCTGATGACCGCCGCGCTCGACCGCTCGGCCGCAGGCCGGGTAGGCAGCGACCTGAGCACCGCCGCCGCAGAACGCGACGCGATGTGGCGGCTCATCGCAGCCCTCCCGCCACGACAACGGACTGTCCTGGTGCTCCGCTACTACGAGGATCTGGACGACGGCACAATCGCCGAGATCCTCGACTGTACTAAGCCTCGATCCACCGACGCGGTTCGTCTTGAGCTCGGTTGAGTAGTTTCGGTATTGGGTGGTTTCGGGGCGTGGCTGGATCGCCGATTACGTGGTCGGCTTGCTCCGGGTGTTGTCGTTCGGGGGTTGGGGCGGGGGTTCGTGGCTTGTGGTCGGGCCGCCTGGTCGCGCGTCGGTGTTGCTGTGGTCAGCCGGGTCGTGCCTGGATGGTGGTGAACAGGTTGTCGAACGCGGCCTGCCAGGGCCAGTGCTCAGGTAGGTGCAGGTGGATGGTGCGGGCCCGGTGCGCGAGGCGGGCGGCGACGGTGATGATGC